>SIRW01000093.1 GCA_004366205.1 Actinomycetota bacterium
GCACAAGCACCTGGGTTCGGACTCGCTCGCCCGCTGGCTGCAGGCCGAGGGCTGGGTGGTGCGGCGCCGGGCCTCCCGGCGGGGCTACCGCCTGCTCGACGTGACCCGGGCGGCTGACCGCGTCCGGGAGGCGGGGACGTGACCCGCCGCAAGCTGGGGCCGACCAACCTCAAGCGCCTGCACCGGGAGTGGCGGCGGCGCACCGAAGGGCGGGTCGCCGTGCTGCTCGACGACGTGCAGAACCCGTTCAACCTCGGCGGGATCGTCCGCAGCGCCGCCGCCTTGCGGGCCGACCACCTCTACCTGGCCGGGCACACGCCCTCGCCGAAGGCGTCGAAGGTGGCCAAGACGGCGATGGGCACCGAGCGCTACCTCACCTGGACGCACCACGACGCCGGACCCGACGCCGTGGCGGCCGCCCACGCCGACGGCTACGCCGTGGTCGCCGTCGAGCTCGCGTCCGGGGCCGTCCCCCTTCACGAGCTCGATCTCCCCGGCGACTGGTGCCTCGCCCTCGGCCACGAGGACCGGGGCGTGAGCGACGCCACCCTGCGCGCCGCCGACGCCGTGGCCTTCGTCCCCCAGCTGGGCCGGGTGGGGTCGCTCAACGTCGCTCACGCCGCCAGCATCGCCCTCTACGAGGCCCGCCGCCGCCAGTGGACGGCCCGGTGAGCCGCGGCGCGGCGCCCGTCTCACCCCCGCCCACCGAACCGTTCCGGGTGCCCCCGGTTCCCCCCACGCGAAACCCCAGCCCCCCAGAACGGGAGGGGGCGGGATCCGGTGGTCAGACGCGTGGGGGGTCGACGGCGACCCGGAGGCGCCCGGGAGGGCGCGGGGTCGCCGCCAGCGCATCGCAGAGGGTGCGGTGGTCGGCCCGGTGAGCCGCGGCGCGCCGCCCGTCTCACCCCCGCCCACCGAACCGTTCCGGGTGCCCCCGGTTCCCCCCACGCGAAACCCCAGCCCCCCAGAACCGAACCCGTGCCCGTTCCGGGTGCCCCCGGTTCCCCCCACGCGAGACCTCAGCCCCCCACAGAACGAGAGGGGGCGGGATCCGGTGGTCAGACGCGTGGGGGGTCGACGGCGACCCGGAGGCGCCCGGGAGGGCGCGGGGTCGCCGCCAGCGCGTCGCAGAGGGTGCGGTGGTCGGCGGCGCGGGCGAGCCAGGCGCCGTCGACCGGGCCGAGCACCTGCACGCCGAGGTGCTGGCCGAGCGCAGCGGCGTAGCCGGACGCAGGTGGCCCCGACAGGTGCGCCATGGCGCCGAACGGCGGGAACCCCAGCTCCTCGCGGCGCCGGCGCTCAACCGCCGTGAACCGGCCGGGGTCGGCGTGGAGCACGGCCTCGACGACCTCGTGGCGGGGCAGGCGGGTCTGGAGCAGCAGGCGGCCCCCGCCGGCCCGGCCGCCGACGAGCCGGGCGGCTCGGGCGAGCAGCGCCAGGGCCTGCTCCCCCGCCCGGTACCGGCCCGCGAGCAGCTCCTGGTCGAGGTCGAGGAAGGCGACGGCATCGGCGTGCTCCACCCGGTGCAGCACGGCCTCGGTGCCGACCAGCACGGGCGCCTCCGGCAGCGGCGTGGTGGGGTCGACGTCGCCGGTGACCTCCGCCACGGGAACGCGGGCGAGCCGTTCGAGGTCCTCACGGGCCCGGCTGACCCCCAGGCGCAGCACCTTGAGCCGGCCCGCACCGCACGCCTGGCACACCACCGGACGCTCGGCGGCGCAGCGCCGGCACCGCAGGCGGTCCTCGGTCTGCTCGACGGCGCTGTCGCAGCGCTCGCAGCGGGCCAGCTCCGAGCAGGCCGCGCAGGCGAGCAGGCGGGCCCGACCCTTGCGGTTGAGCACGCACACGACCCGGGCGCCGCTGCGCACCAGGTCGACCAGGCGGCTGCTGTACAGGTCCGACCGCAACGGGTCCTCCCGCCGCCGGTCCACGACGTCCACGAACGGCCATCCCGCCCGCTCCGCGTTGCGGGCCGGCGCCAGCAGCCCGCCCCAGCCCAGCGCCTCGAGCGACGGGCAGGGTGACACCAGCACGCAAGGCACCCCCAGCCGGCGCGCTCGCTCCACCGCGACGTCCCGGGCGTGCCAGGTCGGTGAGGCCTCCTCCTGGAGGGCCTCGTCGTGCTCGTCGAGCACCACGACCCGGGCCAGCCCCGGCACCGGTCCCCACGCCGCCGCCCGGGCGCCGAGGACGACCGCGCACCCCGCCCGGGCCTGGGCCCAGTCGCCCGGCAGCGTCGCCACCGGGATCCCGGCGCGCCGCAGCCGGGCGGCGAGGTGGCGGACGGCAGCGTGAGCCGGCGTCACCACCAGCGTCCGTCCGCCGGCGACCGCCCCGACGACCAGCGGGAACGGGTCGGCGGCCGGCGGCAGGCGGAGGACGGCCCGGTCCCGGGCCAGCGCGTCGGCGACCAGGTCGTCGGCGACCAGGGCGTCGGCCGGCACGGTCGTCGGGGCTGCGGGCAGGTCACGGGCCGGGGGGAGGCCCCGCACCGCACCCGGCGGCGATGCCGTGCGCAGGAAGTGCGCGGGCCGCCCCGCCCAGCGCCACGCCGCCCACTCTGCCAGGTCGAGCAGCGCCGGCTCCGGTCCGGCGCCGGTCACGTGGGTGACGGTCTTGAGCGCGACACCGGCCGGCGGCTCGACGTCGCGCTCGACCACCCAGCCCCCGACCTTGCGCCCGTGGAGGGGGACGCGCACGATGCTGCCGGCCTCGACGCGGGCGGCGAGGCGAGCCGGCACGAGGTAGTCGAAGCTGCGGTCGATCGCGGGCTCGTCGGGGACGACCCGGACGACGGAGTCGCGCTCGGGCAGCGGCCCGCTCAGAGGCCCAGGGCGGACTTCAGGTCGTCGAGCCGGGTGGTGCTCTCCCACGTGAAGTCCTTGTCGGCCCGGCCGAAGTGGCCGTAGGCCGCCGTGCGCCGGTAGATCGGGCGCAGCAGGTCGAGGTCGCGCACGATGGCGGCGGGCCGCAGATCGAAGACCTCCTGTACGGCCGCCTCGATGCGCTGCGGGTCGACGGTCTCGGTGCCGAAGGTCTCGACCATCACCGACACCGGGTGGGCGACGCCGATGGCGTAGGCGACCTGGATCTCGCAGCGGGTCGCGGCGCCGGAGGCGACGATGTGCTTGGCGACCCAGCGGCCGGCGTAGGCGCCGGAGCGGTCGACCTTGCTCGGGTCCTTGCCCGAGAACGCACCACCGCCGTGGCGGGCCATGCCCCCGTAGGTGTCGACGATGATCTTGCGGCCGGTGAGGCCGGTGTCGGCATGCGGGCCGCCCATCTCGAACGTGCCCGTGGGGTTGACCAGGACCTCGAAGTCGTCGTCGGCGAACTCCGGGGGCAGGAGCGGGTGGATCACGTGCTCCTTCAGGTCGGGCTTGATGAGGGTCTCGGGGTCGAGACCGGGCTGGTGCTGGGTCGAGATCAGCACGGTCTTCAGGCGCACGGGGCGACCGTCTTCGTAGTCGAGGCTGACCTGCGTCTTCCCGTCGGGCCGCAGGTACGGCAGGATCCCGGCCTTGCGGACCTCAGACAGCCGGTGCGCGAGGCGGTGCGCCAGCCAGATCGGCATGGGCATGAGGTCGTCGGTCTCGTCGCAGGCGTAGCCGAACATCATCCCCTGGTCCCCCGCGCCCTGGGCGTCGAGGTTGTCCTCGATGGACACGCCCGTGCGCCGCTCGTAGGCGGTGTCCACGCCCCGGGCGATGTCGGCGGACTGCTCGTCGATCGACACGAGCACGCCGCAGGTGTTGCCGTCGAACCCGTACGACTCACGGTCGTAGCCGATGCCGGTGATCGTCTCGCGCACGATGCGGGGGATGTCGGCATAGGCCTCGGTGCTGATCTCACCGGCGACGATGACCATCCCGGTGGTGAGCAGCGTCTCGCACGCGACCCGGCCGGTGGGGTCCTCGCTGAGGATGGCGTCGAGGATGGCGTCCGAAACCTGGTCGGCCATCTTGTCGGGGTGTCCCTCGGTGACCGACTCCGAGGTGAAGGTGTAACGGCGGGTCACGGTGCGCTCCTGGTTGCTCGGATGGCGTCGAGGATGGCACCGGAGACGGCGCGCTTGTGGGACAGCGCCACCTCCTGCTCGGTGCCGTCGGCGCCGATGATGACGACGGCGTTGGTGTCGTGCTCGAAGCCCACGCCGTCGGCCGACACGTCGTTGGCGACGATGAGGTCGAGGCGCTTGCGCTCGAGCTTGCTGCGGGCGTTGGCCAGCACGTCTTCGGTCTCGGCCGCGAAGCCGACGAGCACCTGGCCGGGGGGCTTGCGGTTGCCGAGGTCGACGAGGAAGTCGTGCGTGGGCTCGAGCACGATCTCGGGTGGGCCCTCGTCCTTCTTGATCTTGCGGTCGGGTGGGGCCTTGGGCCGGAAGTCGGCGACGGCCGCGGCCATGATCACGGCGTCGCAGGCGTCGCTGCGGGCCAGCACGGCTTCCTGCATCTCCGCCGCGGTGTCGACCCGCACCACCTCGGCGCCCGCCGGCCCGGGAAGCGGGGCGGTGGTGACCAGCACCACGTCCGCGCCCCGTGCCGCCGCCTCCTCGGCGAGGGCGTGACCCTGCTTGCCCGAGGACCGGTTGGTGATGACCCGAACCGCGTCGATCGGCTCCCGGGTGCCGCCGGCGGTGACGAGGATGCGCCAGCCTTCGAGGTCGCGGGGTCCCACGGCGCGCTCGACGGCGGCGACGATCGTGGCCGGCCCCGCGAGGCGGCCCGCTCCGACGTCCCCGCCGGCGAGACGGCCGCGCTCGGGATCGACCACGGTGACACCCCGGCGGCGGAGCAGGGTGAGGTTGTCCTGGACGGCGGGGTGCTCCCACATCTCGGTGTGCATGGCGGGGCACACCACGACCGGCGCCCGGGTGGCGAGCAGGGTCGCGGTCAGCAGGTCGGCCGACCGGCCCGCGGCGTAGTCGGCGATGACCCGGGCGGTGGCGGGCGCCACGACGACGACGTCGGCGGCCTGACCCAGGCGGGTGTGCGGGATGGGGTCGGCGTCGTCCCACAGCGAGCGGCGCACCGGCTCCGACGCCAGGGCCGAGAACGTGGTGGGCCCGACGAAGCGCTCCGCCGCCCGCGTGAGCACGGGGGTCACGTGGGCGCCGGCGTCGACGAGTCGCCGGCACAGCTCGACGGCCTTGTAGGCGGCGATGCCGCCGCTGACGCCGAGCACGACCCGCCGGCCCGCCAGCGCGCCCCCGCCCGCACCGCCCCCGCTCGCATCGGCGGCGCTCATCGCCCCGCGGCCGGCCATCGGCCGGTCAGGGCCCGGCCTCCGGGCCCTCCCCGTCGCCCTCGACGGCCCCGGCGGCGGCCTCGTCGGGCTCGCGGTGGGTGATCTTGTCGGCGGCGATCTCCTCGAAGGCGATCGACAACGGCTTGTTGGCCGTCGAGGTGACCTGCGGCGGGATCTGGGCGCCCAGGCCCTCGCCGAGCTGGTTGAAGTACGAGTTGATCTGCCGCGCCCGCTTGGCCGCCAGCGTGACCAGGAGGAACTTCGAGTTGGTCCGCTCGAGGAGCTCCTCGATCGGTGGGGTCATCATCGTGGCATGGCGGCTGGACACGGCGGTTCCCTCGACGGTTCGGCGGGACGGGCCCCGGCTGGCGGCGCGGCCGCCTGGGCGGTGCACCAGGCTAGCAGTCGACCCCCTCAGGCGACGAAGCGCCGGCGGGCCGCCGCCACGACCTCGGCGGCGATCTCGTCGGGGCCGGCGGTCGCGGAGTCCAAGACGAGGTCGTACACGGACAGGTCGTCGACGTCGATGCCGTAGATCCGCTGGTAGCGGGCCCGTTCACTGGCCTCGCGCTCGTCGTTGTCGGCCCTCGCCCGCTCGACCGCCAGCCCTTCCCGGCCCGCCACCCGCTGCGCGCGGATGGCCGGGTCGCACGCCACCCAGACCCGGACCGCCTCGAGCCCGGCCCGGTGGGTCACCCACCCGGCCAGTCGCCCTTCGACCACGCAGTCGCCCTCGGACGCCCGGGCCAGCACGAGCGCGTCGAGGTCACGGTCCACCTGGTCGTCGGCCTCCGCCGCCGCGCCCAGCTCGGCGAGGGTCAGACCCCGCTCGGCCGCGAGCCGGCGGAACACGACACCGGCGTGGACGTGCTCGAGGCCCAGCTCGTCAGCGACGAGCCGGCAGGCGGTGGTGGTGCCCGCTCCAGGCAGGCCCGAGACCGTGACCAGCACCCGTCAGCCGAAGTGGGCCAGCAGCGCCTCGCGCTGCTGGGCGCCCAGGCCCCGGATGCGGCGCGTCTCGCTGATGCCGATCTCCTCCATGAGCCGCCGGGCCTTCACCTTGCCCACCCCGGGCAGCGACTCGAGGACCGCCAGGACCTTCATCTTCCCGACGACCTCGTCGCGCTCGGCGTCGGCCAGCAGCTCGGGGAGCGTGACGGAGCCCATCTTGAGTCGCTCCTTCAGCTCGGCGCGCTGCCGGCGGGCCGCGGCCGCCTTCTCGAGGGCGGCCTGGCGCTGGTCCGGGGAGAGGTCGGGCGGCTGGGGCATGTCGGGGAACCCTAGTCCCGCCACGGGCCGTGCACGGTGGCCGCGACGCTAGGTTGCAGGGCCATGGCCCACGTCGTGATCCTCGGTGGTGGCTTCGGTGGCCTGGCGGCCGCCCACGAGCTGCGGAGCCTGCTCCCCGACGGGCACGACATCACGCTCGTCGCCCGAGCCGAGCGCTTCTTCATGGGCTTCGCCAAGCTGTGGGACCTCGCCGGGATCCGTCCCCTCGACCAGGGCAGCGTGCCCCTCGCCCGCCTCGAGGATCGAGGGATCCGGTTCGTCCGCGCGGAGGTCGAGGGCATCGACCCGCAGCAGCGCTCGGTGAGCACCTCCGCGGGTGAGCTCACCGCCGACGGCCTGATCGTGGCGCTGGGGTCGGTGCCCGACCCCGGCCACCGCCGGCTGCTCGACGGGCCCGACGCCCACGACCTGTACGACGCGGCCGCGCTTGCTGCCATGCACCGGGCGCTCGACGCCGTGGCCGCCGGGCGGGTCGTCGTGGCGATCCTCGGCGGGCCGTTCCAGTGCCCGCCCGCGCCCTACGAGGCGGCGCTGATCGTCGACGCCCATCTGCGGGCCCGCGGGGTCCGCGACGATGTCGCCGTCACCGTCGCCACCCCCCAGCCGATGACCCTGCCGGTCGCCGGGCCCGACGCCAGCCGGTTCGTCGCCGCCCACCTCGACGAGCGCGGCGTGGAACTGCGATCCGAGCACACCGTGGCCGCCGTCGACCACGAGCACCGGACCGTGCGCTTCGCCGGCGGCGGCGAGCTCGACTTCAGCGTGCTGCTGGGGGTGCCGGCGAGCGCCCCGCCCCCGGTGCTGGCCGCCAGCGCGCTGGCCGGCGGGGCGGGCTGGGTCGAGGTCGACCGGCACACCCTCCGCACAGGGTTCGAGCGCGTGTACGCCGTCGGCGACTGCACCGTGGTCCCCACGCCGGGCGGCCAGCTGCCCAAGGCGGGGGTGTTCGCGGCCGGCGAGGCCGTGGTGGCCGCCCGCAACCTCGTCGCCGACCTCGTGGGGGGCGAGGAGGCGCGCTTCGACGGTCACGGGTTCTGCTTCCTCGAGCTGCCCGACCGCAAGGTGGCCGTGGTCGAGGGCGACTTCTACGCCGATCCCCGGCCCGACGTCGCCATCAGCGACGCCGACAGCGCCCAGTTCGAGCGCAAGCAGGCGTTCGAGCGCGAGCGCCTCGAGCGCTGGCTCGGCTGATCCCGTCGTCCACCTCTCCGCGTTCTCGAGGCGGAGCGCACCGGGATCCGCCACGCTGGGCCTCGAGCTCGCGCAGCCGTCCGTTCTCGAGGCGGAGCGCACCGGGATCCGCCACGCTGGGCCTCGAGCTCGCGGGGTACGGGAGGGCGGAAGGCGGAGCGGCGGGCAGGCTCTGCGGGTCAGGTGATGCTGGCGACGAGGTCCGCGGCGGCAGCTCGCGGGTCGTCGGCGGCGGTCACGGCGCGGCCGATGACGAGCAGGTCGGCGCCCGCACCGAGCGCGTCGGCGGGCGTCGCCGTGCGGGCCTGGTCGTGGCGCTCGGCGCCGGCGGGGCGGATCCCGGGGACCACGATCGTGAGGCGCGGCGCGAGCTGGCGGGCCTCGCGGACGTCGGGAGCGGCGCAGACGAGGCCGCCGCACCCGCCCTCGAGGGCGATGCGCACCCGCTTGCCGAGGATGTGGGGTGGGGCGCCGGCGTCGCTGGTGAGGATCGTGACGGCCAGCGCCGTGGGCGGCTCGAGGCCGGTGGCCTGCGCGCCTTCGGCGAGCCCGTCGACGCCGGCGCGCAGCATGTCGACACCGCCCATGGCGTGCAGGGTGAGGTAGCGGGCCCCGAGCTCGCCCAGCACCCGCGCCGCTTTGCGGACCGTGGTCGGGATGTCGTGGAGCTTCACGTCGAGGAACACCTCATAGCCCATGTCGCTGAGCGCGGTGACGGCGTCGCCGCCCGCCGCGCTGAACAGCTCGAGGCCGACCTTGGCCACCCCGAACCAGTCGCGCAGGTCGCGTGCCAGGCGGGTGGCGACGACCAGGTCGTCGACGTCGAGCGCCAGGGCGAGGCGGTCGCGGATGGCGGGATCAGTGGTCGACATGAGCCCCTCCGATCAGGTCGGTGACTCGCCCGACGTGGTGGCGGTCGCACCAGGCCGCCAGGTCGCGCTGCACGCGCTCGGGTGCGCGGGGGTCGGCGAACGTGGCCGTGCCGACCTGCACGGCGCAGGCGCCGGCGAGCAGGAGCTCGACGGCCGTCTCGGCGCTGCGCACGCCGCCGGCGCCCACGATCGGCAGCCCGGGATGCGCCCGGTGGCACTCGTACACGGCGCGCACGGCGACGGGATGGATGGCCGCCCCCGACAGGCCGCCGGCGCCGGCGCCGAGGCGGGGCCGGCGGGTCTCGACGTCGATCGCCAACCCCCGCAGGGTGTTGACCAGGGTGACGGCCTCGGCGCCGCCGTCGGCGGCCGCGCCGGCGACGGCGGCGATGTCGGTCACGTTGGGGCTGAGCTTGGCCCAGCGGGGCCGTCCGCACGCGGCCGTCGCCGCCAGCACGGCGCGGGTTGCCTCGCAGGAGTGGGCGAACATCTCGTGGTCGCCACCGAGGTTGGGGCAGGAGAGGTTGACCTCGACCGCCACCACGGCGGGGGGCGCGCCCGCCAGCAGCTCGGCGGCACGGCGGTACTCCTCGACGGTGCGCCCCCAGATGCTCGCCACCACCCGGGCGCCGGCGGCGACGAGCTCGGGCAGCTCGTGTTCCAGCCAGGCCTGCACGCCCGGGTTCTGGAGCCCGACGCTGTTGAGCATGCCGGCCGGCACCTCGACCACCCGAGGTGCGGGGTTCCCCGCCCAGGCCTCGGGCGACAGCGACTTGACCACCACCGCGCCGAGGCCGGCGAGGTCGAGGTGGGCGCCGAGCTCGGCGCCGTGGCCCGCGGTGCCCGCGGCGGTCAGCACCGGGCTGGGCAGCTCGACCGACCCGACGGTGGTGTGCAGGTCCACCGCGGCGGTGGCCCGGCGCCGGACCGGCACGGTCACGACAGCGGCAGCGCGAGCTGCGAGCCGTGGGCGGGGTCGTGGTACTCCTGCAGGCTGCGCACCCGCAGCTCGTGGCGGGCCCAGTCGTCCATGCCGTTGGCGGCGGCCACGGCGGCGGCGACGGTGGTCAGGCACGGCACCCGGTGCAGGGCGGCGGCGGCCCGGATGTAGTCCCCGTCGGCCCGAGGGCCCCGCCCGCGCGGCGTGTTGACCACCAGCGTCACCTCGCCGCCGGCGATGAGGTCGACCGCCGAGGGCCGGCCGCTGGGATCGGTGTCGCTCAGCTTGGCGACGACGGTGTCGACGGCCAGCCCGTTCGCCACCAGGTGGTCGGCGGTGCCGGGCGTGGCGGCCAGCCGGAAGCCCATCTCGGCGAACCGGCGCGCCGCCAGCAGGCCCGAGGCCTTGTCGCGGTCGGCGAGCGAGAGGAACACCGTGCCGGACTCGGGCAGCCGGTCGCCCGCCGCCATCTGGCTCTTGGCGAACGCCAGCCCGAAGGTGGCGTCGATGCCCATGACCTCGCCGGTCGAGCGCATCTCGGGACCGAGGATGGCGTCGACCTCGGGGAACCGGTTGAACGGCAGCACCGCCTCCTTCACCGACACGTGCTGGCCGCTGACCGGATCGCGCAGGAGCCCTTCGGACCGCAGCTCGTCGAACGTGGCCCCCAGCATGACCCGGGCGGCAACCTTGGCGAGCGGCACCCCGGTGGCCTTGGCCACGAACGGCACCGTGCGGCTGGCCCGGGGGTTGGCTTCGATCACGAACACCTGCCCCTGCTTCACGGCGTACTGCACGTTGATGAGGCCCTGCACGTCCAGGGCCTCGGCGATGGCCCGGGTGTAGCCGGCGATGACCTCGACGGTGCTGGCCGCGAGGGTCGGCGGGGGGATGGCGCACGCCGAGTCGCCGGAGTGCACGCCCGCCTCCTCGACGTGCTCCATGACCCCGCCGATGATCACCTCGCCGGTGCGGTCGCGCACGGCGTCGACGTCGACCTCGATGGCGTCCTCGAGGAACCGGTCGATCAGCACCGGTCGTTCGGCGGACAGCCCGCCCTCGCGGCCCAGCGACCCGAAGGCGGCGAGCTCGTGCATGGCCCGGCGCAGCGAGTCCTCGTCGTAGACGATCTCCATGGCCCGACCGCCGAGCACGTACGAGGGGCGCATGAGCACCGGGAACCCGACGCGCTCGACCACGGCGAGCGCCTGCTCGACGGTGGTGGCGGTACCGCCGGCGGGCTGGGGGATCTCGAGGCGGGCGCACAGGGCGTTCCAGCGCTCGCGGTCCTCGGCGGCGTCGATGGAGTCCGGGCTGGTCCCGAGCACCAGGTCCTTTGGGAGCCGCCCGGCGAGCTTGAGCGGGGTCTGGCCGCCGAGGGCCACGACCACGCCGGCGAGCTGGCCGCTGGCGGCCTCGGTGTCGATGACGTTGAGCACGTCCTCGTGGGTGAGGGGCTCGAAGTAGAGCCGGTCGCTGGTGTCGTAGTCGGTCGAGACCGTCTCGGGGTTGCAGTTGACCATCACGGTCTCGTAGCCGGCGTCGCGCAGCGCGAAGGCGGCGTGCACGCAGCAGTAGTCGAACTCGATGCCCTGGCCGATGCGGTTCGGGCCCGAGCCGAGGATCACGACCCGGGGCCGGTCCGAGGGCCGCACCTCGTCCTCGTCCTCGTAGGTCGAGTAGTGGTACGGCGTGGCGGCCTCGAACTCGGCGCCGCAGGTGTCGACGGTCTTGAACACCGCCCGCACGCCCGCCTCGAGCCGGCGCTCCCGCACGGTGTCCTCGTCGCTCTCCCACAACCAGGCCAGCTGGGCGTCGGAGAAGCCGAGGCGCTTGGCCCGACGCCAGTCGCGCCGGGTCATGCCGTCGAGGCCGGCCTCGGCCAGGTGCTCGCGCTCCTCGACGATGCGCAGGATCTGGTCGCAGAACCACGGGTCGACGCCGGTGGCGGCGGCGATGCGCTCGACGGGGATGCCGCGGCGCAGCGCCTCGCCCAGCTGGAAGGGCCGGTCGGGGGTGGCCACCGCCGCCATCCGCACGAGGTCGTCGTCGCCGACGTCGGCGAACACGGCCTCGCCCGGGTCGCAGTTGAGGCCCCAGCGCCCGTGCTCGAGCGAGCGCAGCGCCTTCTGCAGCGACTCGGGGAAGGTGCGCCCGATGGCCATGGCCTCGCCCACCGACTGCATCTGGGTGCCGAGCACGCCCCGGGAGCCGGGCAGCTTCTCGAACGCCCACCGGGGGACCTTGGTGACGACGTAGTCGATGGTCGGCTCGAAGCTCGCCGGGGTCTTGCGGGTGATGTCGTTGGGGATCTCGTCGAGCGTGTAGCCGACGGCGAGGCGGGCGGCGATCTTGGCGATCGGGAACCCGGTGGCCTTGGACGCCAGCGCCGAGGAGCGCGACACCCGCGGGTTCATCTCGATGACGACCATCTCGCCGTCGGCGGGGTTCGTGGCGAACTGGATGTTCGACCCTCCGGTCTCCACCCCGACGCGCCGGATGCACGCGAAGGCGGCGTCGCGCATCTCCTGGTACTCGACGTCGGTGAGGGTCTGGGCGGGCGCCACGGTGATGGAGTCCCCGGTGTGCACGCCCATGGGGTCGAGGTTCTCGATCGAGCAGACGACCACGCAGTTGTCGGCCCGGTCGCGCATGACCTCGAGCTCGTACTCCTTCCAGCCCTGGATCGACCGCTCGATGAGGATCTC
Organism: Actinomycetota bacterium; assembly: GCA_004366205.1. Taxonomy (GTDB): domain Bacteria; phylum Actinomycetota; class Acidimicrobiia; order Acidimicrobiales; family CADCSY01; genus SIRW01. The sequence goes on from SIRW01000093.1 coordinate 12,249, forward strand.
GGAGATGGGGCTGGCCTCCAACCCGGCCCGGGCGATGCGCTCGAACTCCTCCGGTGTCGAGGCGATGCCCGTGCCGCGCCCGCCGAGGATGTAGGCGGGGCGGATGATCACGGGCAGGCCGACGCCTTCCACGGCCGCTCGCGCCTCGTCCATCGAGTGGGCGATCGCCGAGGCGGGCACCCCCAGGCCGATCTCCTGCATGGCCGCCTTGAACTGGGCCCGGTCCTCGGCGGTGGCGATCGCCTCGGCGTTGGCGCCGATGAGCTCCACCCCGTTGGCGTCGAGGACACCGCCCTCGGCCAGCTCCATGGCCAGGTTCAGGGCGGTCTGCCCGCCGAGCGTGGGGAGGAGGGCGTCGGGCCGCTCGCGCTCGATGATCCGGGTGAGCACCTCGGCGTGCAGGGGCTCGACGTAGGTACGGTCGGCGAAGTCGGGGTCGGTCATGATCGTCGCCGGGTTCGAGTTGGCGAGGATCACCCGGTAGCCCTCGGCCCGCAGGATGCGGCACGCCTGGGTCCCCGAGTAGTCGAACTCGCTGGCCTGACCGATGACGATCGGCCCGCTGCCGATCAACAGGATCGACTCGATGTCGGTGCGCTTGGGCATCAGCGGTGCCGCTCCATCAGCTCGGCGAACTCGTCGAAGAGGTACCGGGCGTCGTGGGGTCCGGGCCCGGCCTCGGGGTGGTACTGCACGCCGAAGGCGGGCACGTCCAGGCAGCGCAGCCCCTCGATGACCCCGTCGTTGAGGTTCACGTGCGTGACCTCGCAGCCCGTGATGGTGCCCTCGGTGACGGCGTAGTTGTGGTTCTGGCTGGTGATCTCGACCGCACCGCCGTCGACCCGCCTCACGGGGTGGTTGCCGCCGTGGTGGCCGAAGGGCAGCTTGTGGGTCTCGCCGCCGAGGGCCTCGGCCAGCAGCTGGTGGCCGAGGCAGATGCCGAACACCGGCACCTCACCCAGCAGGTCGCGGATGTTCCCGGCGGCGCCGGCGACGGCGGCGGGGTCGCCGGGGCCGTTGGAGAGGAACACGCCGTCGGGCCGGCGCTCGAGGACCTCGGCCGCGGGCGTCGAGGCGGGCACCACCTCGACGGTGGCGATGCCCGCCAGGTGCCTCAGGATCGTGGTCTTGATGCCGAAGTCGTAGGCCACGACCCGCTTGGGCCCGCCCGGGACCGTGTAGGGGGCGTCGCAGGTGACGGTGGCGACCAGGTCGATGCCTTCCGTGCCGGGCTCGGCGGCCGCCGCGGCCTTCAGCTCGGCCTCCGGGGCGGTGCCGAACGCCGCCGGCATGGAGCCGGCCTCGCGGATGTGGCGCGTGAGCCGGCGGGTGTCGACGCCGGCGATGCCGGGCACGCCGTGGCGGGCGAGGTAGGCGTCGAGGTGCTCCTCGGCCCGCCAGCTGCTGTGCCGGCGGGTGAGCTCGCGCACCACGACGCCGCGGCAGTGGGGCCGGGCGGCTTCGGCGTCGTGGGCGTTCACCCCGTAGTTGCCGATGTGGGGGTAGGTGAAGGCGATGATCTGCCCGGCGTAGGACGGGTCGGTGATGACCTCCTGGTAGCCGCTCAGCACGGTGTTGAACACGACCTCGCCGGTGGCCACGGGGGTGGGTGCGCCGATGGCCTCGCCCTCGAACACCGTGCCGTCGGCCAGGACGAGCAGGGCGTCCACCGGTTCGGTCCGGCGCCGGCCGCTCATCGCTGGGCCTCCCCATCGACCACCACGGCCTCGCCGTGCAGCACGGTGTGGCGCACCCGGCCGGTGAGCGTGCGGCCGGCGTAGGGGGTGTTGCGGCTGCGGCTGGCCAGCGCCGCGGGGTCGACCGTCCAGGTGGCGGCAGGGTCGATCACGCAGACGTTGGCGGGGGCGCCCTCCGTCAGCGGCCCGCCGTGGCGGTGGAGCCCGGCGATGCGGGCGGGGCGCCACGAGAGCAGGCCCAGCACGTCGCGGACCGGGAGGTCGAGCTCGGTGAGGGCGAGCGCCAGGGCGGTCTCGAGCCCGAGCATGCCGGGGGGCGCCTGGTCGAACGGCGCCTCCTTGGCCTCGGGTGGGTGCGGGGCGTGGTCGGTGGCGATGGCGTCGATCGTGCCGTCGGCCAGGCCGGCCTTCACCGCGGTGATGTCGTCGTCGGTTCGCAATGGGGGGTTCACCTTGTAGAGGGGGTCGTAGGACGCCACGAGGGCGTGGCTGAGCGTGAAGTGGTGGGGGGCGGCCTCCGCCGTCACGGTCAGGCCCGCCGCCTTGGCGGCCCGCACCGCCTCGATGGCGCCCGCCGTGGAGAGGTGCAGGAAGTGGACGCGGCCACCGGTGCGGCGGGCCAGGGCGATGTCGCGCAGCACCATGAGCTCCTCGGCGTCGGACGGGACGCCGGGGATGCCGAGCCGGGACGACCACTCGCCTTCGTGCATGTGCCCGCCGGCGGCGAGGGCCTCGTCCTCGCAGTGCTGGGCGAGGGTCACGCCGAGGGCCGAGGCGTACTCGAGGGCGCGGCGCATGAGCCGGTTGTCCTGCACGCCGGCGCCGTCGTCGGTGAACAGCCGCACGCCGAGGTCGGCCATCTCCCCCAGCGGGGCGAGCTGCTCCCCCCGCCGGCCCTTGGTGATGGCGCCGGCCACGGCCACCTCGCAGGCGGCGGTGGCCCCCAGGTCGAGTACCTCGCGCACCACGGCGGCGCAGTCGATCGGCGGGTCGGTGTTGGGCATGGCGACCACCGCCGTGTACCCACCGAGGGCGGCCGCCCGGCACCCGGTCTCGACGGTCTCGGCCTCCTCGTTGCCGGGCTGGCGCAGGTGCGTGTGGAGGTCGACCAGGCCCGGCGCCACGATGCAGCCGCCGGCGTCGAGCACGGTGGCGCCCGCCGGCACGTCGAGGTCCTCGCCGGCGGCCAGGATCGTGCCTTCGTCCCCGAGGAGCAGGTCTCCGGTCCGCTCCCCCGTCTCGTCGACGAGCGTGCCGCCGCGCACGACCAGCCGGCCCTCAGCCACCGAGGTCACCTCCGGCGCCGAGCAGGAGGAACAGCACGGCCATGCGCACCGCCACCCCGTTGGCGACCTGCTGGGTGATCACGGCGTTGGGGTGGGTCGCCACGTCACCGGCGATCTCGACCCCGCGGTTCATGGGTCCGGGGTGCAGGACGAGAGCGTCGTCGGCCAGGAGCCGGGCCCGGCCGCTGGTGAGCCCGTAGCGGGCGGTGTACTCCCGCAGGGAGGGCACCAGCGCCTCGTGCTGGCGCTCGAGCTGCATGCGGAGCAGGTAGACGACGTCGCACTTGGCGAGGGTCGTGTCGAGGTCGTGGCTCACCTCGACCGGCCAGCCCGTGAGGTCGGGCGGCAGCAGGGTCGGCGGGGCGACGAGGGTGACCTCGGCACCGAGGGCGGCGAAGGCCAGGACGTTGGAGCGGGCGACCCGGGAGTGCTTCACGTCGCCGACGATGGCGACGCGGAGCCCGGCGAGGGCGGGGTCGAGCCCGCGCTCGGCCCGGGCCCGGCGGACCGTGTAGCAGTCCAGCAGGGCCTGGGTGGGATGCTCGTGCCACCCGTCGCCGCCGTTGACGACGCTGGCGCCGGCCGACCAGGCCGCGACCTGCCAGGGCACGCCGGCCGAGCCGTGGCGGACCACGAAGGCGTCGGCGCCCATGGCCCGCAGCGTCTCGACCGTGTCGCGCAGCGACTCGCCCTTGTTCACCGAGGAGCTCCCGACGGTGAAGGTCATGGTGTCGGCGGAGAGGCGTTTGGCGGCGGTCTCGAACGAGAGCCGGGTTCGCGTGGAGTCCTCGTAGAACAGCGACACCACCGTCTTGCCCCGCAGGGCGGGCACCTTGGGGATGGGGCGGGCGCTGACCTCGACGAAGCTGTCGGTGAGGTGGAGCACCTCCTCGATGCCGTCGGTCCCGAGGTCGGCGATCGACAGCAGGTGCTTCACGGGCGGACCCCTTTCACCATCTCGCCCAAATCGACGCCCTCGTCGTGCACGTCGACCATCTCGTCGCGGCGGGTGGGGAGGTTGCGGCCGACGTAGTCAGGGCGGATCGGCAGCTCCCGGTGGCCCCGGTCGACCATCACGGCCAGCTGCACGGCCCGGGGCCGGCCGTAGTCGGTGAGGGCGTCCAGGGCGGCCCGGATGGTGCGCCCCGTGAACAGCACGTCGTCGACGAGCACGACGATGGCGCCGTCGAGGGGCACGGGGATGTGGGTGACGGCTTCGGGCATGACCGGGCGCAGGCCGATGTCGTCGCGGTGCAGGGCCACGTCGAGCGAGCCCACCGGCACCTCGGCGCCCTCGATCTCGACGAAGGCCTGGGCCAGGCGCCGGGCGAGGGGCACTCCGCCCGTCTGCAACCCGACGAGGATCACGCCCTCGAGGCCGTTGTTGCGCTCGAGGATCTCGTGGGCGATGCGGGTGATCGCCCGGCGGAGCGCGTCGGCGTCCATGACGCGCTTGCGGGCGACGAAAACGCCCCCATACGGGGGCGCTGTACGTCGTTCGCGTTCGGCCACGCGGCGTCCTTCCTGTCCGTACGGGCCTCACGGGACCCGTTTCACGGTCAGGACGGAACCGTACCACGACACGGCCCGGGCCGCGCGCTCCTCACGCGCCTTCTTCGTCGCCGGCCCGGCCCGTGCGCTCGCCGGTGCCGAGGGTGCCGCGGACCTCCTCGGCGATGGCGGCGAGCATGCCGTTCACGAACTTCCCCGAGTCGTCGGTGCTGTAGCGCCCCGCGAGCTCGACGGCTTCGCTGATGACGGCGCCGGTGGGCACGTCGGGCCGGTGGCGCAGCTCGTAGATGCCCATGCGCAACAGCGTCCGGTCGACGACCGGCATCCGCTCGAGGGCCCAGCCCCGGGCGTAGCGCCGGATGAGCTCGTCGAGCTCGTCCTGGCTGCCGGCGACGCCGGTGACCAGGTCGGCGGCGAACTCGTCGGGTGGCACGGGCAGCTCCGTCAGGACCTCGACGGGGTCCCGGCCCTTGGCATCGGCCTCGTAGAGCAGGGAGAGGGCGCGCTCGCGGGCTTCTCGCCGCCGGCCGGTCCCGGGCCGTGCTGGGGGGTCGGTGGCGGGCACTACACGCGGGTGAGGTACTCGCCGCTGCGGGTGTCGACCTTGATGCGGTCGCCGGTGTCGACGAAGAGGGGGACCTGCACGACGAGGCCCGTCTCGAGGGTGGCGGGCTTGCGGGCGCCCGACACCCGGTCACCCTGGATGCCGGGCTCGGTCTCGGCGACGGCGAGCTCCACCGCGGCGGGCAGGTCGACGCCGACGATCTCGTCCTTGTGCATCTGCAGGATCACCGAGGCGCCCTCGACCAGGTAGCCGGCAGCCGGGCCCAGGGTGGCCGGGGGGACGTGCAGCTGCTCGTAGGACGTGTTGTCCATGAACACGTAGTCGTCGGCGTCGCGGTACAGGAACTGCATCTCGCGCTTGTCGATCACCGCCTGCTCGACCTTCTCGGCGGCCCGGAAGGTCCGCTCCAGCACGGCGCCCGTGCGGACGTTGCGCAGCGTGGTGCGGACGAACGCGCCGCCCTTGCCCGGCTTGACGTGCTGGAACTCCACGACCTGGAACAGCCCATCGGGCAGGTCCAGGGTGATGCCGTTCTTCAGGTCGTTGGTGGTGATGCTCATGACAGGACGGGATCCTTGGGCGCGTGGGTGAGGCTGCGACAGCCGGCTTCGGTGACGGCGACCGTGTCCTCGAACCGCACCCCGCCCACCCCCGCGAGGTAGGCGCCGGGCTCGATGGTGACCACGGTGCCGGCGGCGAGCGTAGCAGCGGACCGGGCCGAGACCGCAGGGGCCTCGTGGACCTCGAGCCCGATGCCGTGCCCGGTGCCGTGCAGGAACAGGTGGCCGAGCCCCGCTCCGTCGAGGGACCCGCGGCACGCGGCGTCGACGGCGCGCGCTGGCACGCCCGCCCGGGCCGCGGCGACGCCGGCGGCCTGGGCGGCGGCGACGGCGTCGAGCAAGCGGCGGGCGTCGGGGCCGGGTGGGCCGATGCTGTAGGTGCGGGTCATGTCCGAGCGGTAGCCGTCGACGACGGCGCCGGCGTCGACGACGACCAGGTGGCCGGCCTCGACCGTACGCTCCCCGGGGCGGGCGTGGGGCCGGGCGCCGTTGGCGCCGGTGGCGACGATCGTCTCGAACGCCGGGCCGTCGGTGCCCCGGGCCCGGATCTCGTCGTCGAGGGCGAGGGCGACGGCGCGCTCGGTCGGGCGGTCGAGCAGCAGGGGCAGCACGGCGGCCAGGGCGGCGTCGACCGCGGCGGCCGCCGCCTCGATGCGGGCGACCTCGCCGGGGTCCTTCACGGACCGGAGGGCGTCGACGAGCGACTCGGTGGCCACCAGGTCGCGGCCAGTGAGCACACCGGCGGCGAGGGTGCGCTGGCGGGCCCAGGTGAGGTGGTCGGACTCGAGGCCGACCCGGGCGAGGCCGCGCGTCAGCCGGTCGATGAGCTCGTCCTGCTCGCCGGGGTTGGCGAGCACCTCCACCGACGCGGCGGCGCCTGCGGCGGCGAGCTCGGCGGGCCCCTGCTCGGAGTAGCGCCCGTCGGTGACGAGTACGAGGTCGTCGCCGCGGACCAGCAGCTGGGCGGCCGAGCCGGTGAAGCCCGTGAGCCAGCGGATGTTGGGCAGGTGCGTCACGAGGAGGGCGTCGCACCCGGCCTCCGCCAGCGCGGCGCGCACCTTGCCGGCCCGCCCGGCCACGTCCATCGGCGGCAGCGGCTCAGCCGCGGGCACGGAGCAGGCGGCTGACGGCCTCGACCGCCAGCGGGTAGCCGGCCGCGCCGAAGCCGGCGATGGTTCCGGTGGCGACGGGGGCGACGACGGAGGTGTGGCGCCAGGCCTCCCGCTGCCGGGGGTTGGAGAGGTGCAGCTCGACGACCGGTCCGTCGAAGGCGGCGAGAGCGTCGTGCAGCGACCAGCCGTAGTGCGTGAGGGCCCCGGGGTTGACGATGATCGCCGCGCAGCGGCCGCGGGCGGCGTGCACGGCTTCGACGAGCCCGGCCTCGCTCGTGGAGTGCGTGTGCTCGAGGTCGAGTCCGTGGTCGGCAGCCGCGGCGCGGGCGGCTGCGACGTGGTCATCGAGGGTGGCGCTGCCGTAGATCTCAGGCTCCCGCTGGCCCAGCAGGTCGAGGTTGGGACCGCTGAGCAGCAGCACGACGGGGCGGGCGCTCACCGCAGCGACTCCAGCGCCTCGCGCACGAGGCTCTCGGGCACGCCGCGGACGACCTCGGGGCCGCCGGGGCCGTCGAGGACGAACGTCAGGCCGCCCATGGCCTTCTTGTCGCGGCGCATGAGCGCCACCAGCTCGTCGGTGTCGACACCCTCGGGCAGGCTCGTGGGCAGGTCGTAGCCGGCCACGACCTTGCGGTGCTCGACGACCCGGGCGCCGTCGATGCGTCCCATGAGCCGGGCCAGCTCGGCGGCGTAGACGAGGCCGATGCCCACGGCCTCGCCGTGCCGCAGCCCGTAGCGGCCGGCCGTCTCGAGGGCGTGGGCGAGGGTGTGGCCGTAGTTGAGCAGGGCCCGGCGGCCGCCTTCGCGCTCGTCGCCGGCGACCACCTGGGCCTTGATCTCCACGCAGCGGGCCACCCGCTCCTCGAGCGGCAGGTCCATCAGCTCGTCGCCGGTCAGGAAGTGGTACTTGGCCATCTCGCCCAGGCCGCTGCGGTACTCCTCCGGCGGCAGGGCCTCGAGCACCTCGGTGTCGCACAGGACGGCGGTGGGCTGCCAGAAGGCACCGACCAGGTTCTTGCCCTCGGGCAGGTTCACGCCGGTCTTGCCGCCGATGGCGGCGTCGACCTGGCCGAGCAGGGTGGTCGAGACGTGGATGACCGGCACCCCCCGGTGGTACACGGCGGCGGCGAAGCCGGCGGTGTCGGTGACCACGCCCCCGCCCACGGCCACGACGACGTCGGCCCGGGTCAGGCCGAAGCGGGCGAAGTCGCGGCAGAGCGACTCGACGGTCTCGAGCGTTTTGCCCTCTTCGCCGTCGGGCATGAGGAACACCCGGTGCTCGATGCCGGGATCGACGGCCACGCCGACGTTCGCCTGGGTGACGACGGCGGCCCGCTCGGCGGCGACCGGCACGACCTCGGCGAGGTGGTGCCGGGCGCCGGGGCCGACGAGCACGTCGTAGGCGCGGTCCCCGAGCGGCACGGTGACGGTGATCACGGCCGGGTCTCCTCGGGCAGCAGGGCGCAGATGCGCTCGAGGGCGGCGTCGACGTCGAGACCGGCGACGTCGAGGGCCGCGTCGGCGACCTCGGCGTAGAGCGGCTCGCGCTCGGCTGCGAGCCGGGCCATGGCCTCGCCCGGGTCGTCGCCGAGCAGCGGTCGGTGGTCGGCGCCGGCCGCCCGCTCGGCGAGCACGCCCGCCGGGGCCCGCAGCCACACGACCGTGCCGGCCTCCCGGAGGCGGCGACGGTTCTCGGCGTCGAGCACGACGCCGCCCGCGGCGGCGATGACGCTCGGCTGGCTGCTGCTCACGGCCTCGGCCAGCGCTTCGGCCTCCAGCCGGCGGAAGGCGGGCTCGCCCTCGTGCTCGAAGATCTCCCGCACGGTGCGCCCGGTGCGGGCGGCGACCTGCTCGTCGCTGTCGACGAACGGCCGCCGGAGCTGTTCGGCGAGCGCGCGGCCGAGGGTGGTCTTGCCCGATCCCATCATGCCGACGAGCACGACGTGGGCGCCTCGCCCCTCAGAGCTGGGCGACGAAGGCGTCACGGTTGCGGACCATCTCGTCGAGGGAGTCACCGCCGAACTTGCGAGCCGCCTCGGTGGCGAGCACGAGGGCCACCATCGTCTCGGCCACCACGCCCATGGCGGGCACGGCGGTGACGTCGGTGCGCTCCTTGAACGAGACGGTTGCCTCCTTGGTCTCGACGTCGACGGTGGCGAGGACGGGGCGGTTGAGGGTGGCGAGCGGCTTCATGGCGACCCGGGCGACGAGCAGCTCGCCGGTGGAGATGCCGCCCTCGATCCCCCCGGCGAGGGCCGAGCCCCGCCGGTAGGCCCGGGCCTCGGCGTCCCAGTGGATCGGGTCGTGGGCGGCCGAGCCCCGCCGGCCGGCGACCTCGAAGCCCTCGCCGATCTCGACGCCCTTGACCGCCTGGATGCTCATGAGCGCCTGGGCCAGCAGGCCGTCGAGCTTGCGGTCCCAGTGGACGTGGCTGCCGAGCCCGACGGGCACGCCGTAGGCGAGCACCTCGACGACCCCGCCGAGCGAGTCGCCGTCGCGGGCGGCCGCCTTGATCTCGTCGATCATCGCCCCCTCGGCGTCGGGGTCGAAGCACCGCACCTCCGACGCGTCGACCCGTTCGAGGTCGGCCGGCGTGGGGCGCTCGGTGGACTTCGCCACCACCGGCCCCATCTGCACGACGTGGCTGAGGACCTGCACGCCGAGGTGGCCGAGCAGCGCCTTGGCGAGCGCGCCGGCCGCCACCCGGGCGGCGGTCTCGCGGGCCGAGGCGCGCTCAAGCACGTCGCGGGCGTCGGTGAAGCCGTACTTCTGCATGCCGGCCAGGTCGGCGTGGCCCGGCCGGGGCTGGGTGAGCGGCTTGGCGGTGCGTCCCGGCGCGGCCGACATCTCGGCGTGCCACTTGTCGGAGCGCTGCCACTCGGTGTTGGCCACCTGGATCGCCACCGGCGAGCCCAGGGTGCGGCCGTGGCGGACACCGCCGATGAGGGTCACCTCGTCGGCCTCGAAGCGCATGCGGGGGCCCCGCCCGTAGCCGAGCCGGCGCCGGGCGAGCTCGGCCTGGATGTCCTCGACGGTGATCGGCAGCCCCGCGGGCAGGCCCTCGACGATCACGACGAGCGCCGGCCCGTGCGACTCGCCGGCCGTCAGGAACCGCAGCATGGCCTCATGCTACCGGCGGGCCCTCTGAGGCCCGGGATCGGCTAGGACGGACGGGGCGCGGGGCGCAGCTCCTCCCAGCCGACGCGCTCGTATCGCACCGGCCCGAACCCGACCGTGCGCTCGACCCGTGGGTCGTAGGCGATGTCGAAGTTGTTCATGATCGAGATCGCCCCGGCGAACACCGCGCCCGAGGACTCCAGGTTGTTCTTCACCCGGATGGCGCCGTGCGAGTAGACGAGCACCGCCGGTGACCCGGAAGGGCAGCCCGGCGAGGTGTTCATCTGGAAGTTGTTCATGATGTCCACCGCCGGGGGCGAGACGCTGGCGTTCAACGAGACGATCTCGACCCGTCCGTCCGGCGAACCGCAGTACTTCACGTTGTTGCCGAAATCGATGAGCGAGCTCGTGATCAGGGTGAAGTTCGACGTCATCGTCACGTTGGCGATGGCGATCACGTCGTTGCTGGCGCCGTTCACCCGGTGGTAGCCGTTCATGGCGTGCCGGTTGGCGTTCAGCCAGGCGTGGAAGGCGGCGACGCTTTGGTGCTCGATGATCCCGGGGTAGTTGTTCGGGTCGTAGTGGAACTCGGGCAGGGACTCCGTCGGGTGGCGCAGCTGGCAGTTGTAGGGGGTTTGGCCGCCGTCGACGGTGCCGTTGATGCTGCCCCGGGCGACGGCGGTGCCCATGATCCGCCCGGCGTTCTGGATCTTGTAGCGGTCGTTGTCGGCCGGCGCGCCCGGGCAGGCCTCCGCCTGGGCATAGGCCGACCCTTCGATGATCGTCTGGTTGGTGTTCGGGGCGAGGCGGATGCCCCAGCCCTGGGTCAGGTGGTAGCCGCCGCTGTACGCGTTGCCGCCCGACCCGTCGTCGTTGCGGCGGATCCGGGCGCCGTTGGCCATGTCGATCGTGCCGGTGGCGGAGATGACGCTGCCGCGCACCTGGCTGTTCTGCTGCATCACGATCGACTCGTTGGCGAAGACGTCGCCTTCGACCTTGTTGTTGTTCTTGACCTCGAGGCCGACGTCGGAGAACAGGGCGTACCGGAACGAG
>SIRW01000094.1 GCA_004366205.1 Actinomycetota bacterium
GTGCGCGGTCCGGGGGGTGACCTCCTCGCCCGGCCCCCCGGGCGGGTTCACCTGCCGGTACACCCAGAGCCCGGCGGCGCCGGCCACGGCGACGACGAGCACCCCGAGCGCGAGCAGCACCCACGGCCAGCGCCGGCGCCGGGCCCGGTACGGCTCGTCGGGCGGCCGCTCACCCCGCTCGACGGCGGCGACGTCCTCGTCGGTGCCGGCGAACAGGTCGCTCACGCCGACCCCGCCCCGGGAGCCTGGCGTCCGGGTCCGTCGAGCCACGCCTGGAGGATCACCGCCGCCGCAACCTTGTCCACCCGCTCACGACGCCTGGCCCCGCGCACGCCGGCGCCGCGGAGGGACCGTTCCGCCGAGATCGTGGTGAGCCGCTCGTCGTGGGTGACGACCGGGACCGGGAGCACGGCGGCGAGCTCGGTGATCTCGGCCGCCGCCGCCCGGGCGGCGGGCCCCCGCTCGCCCGTCATCGACAGGGGCAGGCCGACGACCACCACCTCGGCGCCGGTCTCGGCGACCAGGTCCGCGACGGCGCGGTGGTCGCGCCGGGTGTCGCCCGTCCGCTCGAGCACGGCGTGGGGCGAGGCGATCGTGCCGCTCGGGTCGCTCACGGCCACGCCGATGCGGCGGCTGCCGAGGTCGAGGGCGAGCACCCTCACGCCCCACCCAGGCCGAGCGTGTGACGTACCACGGCGATGGCGGCGTCGATGGCGTCGGGGTCGCGGCCCCCGGCGACGGCGAGGTCCTCGGCCTTCGGGTTGCCGCCGCCCCCGACCGCCTTGGCGGCGGCCACCGCGAGCTCGCCGGCGGTGGGCCGGCGTCCCTTGGCGACGGCGCCCACCACCGACACCCGCTCGCCGTCGGGTGAGCCGACGAGCACGACGGTGTGCACGCCCGGCGCGTCGCGGGTGGCGACGGCGAGGTCGCGCAGCTGGTCGGGTCCGAGCCCGTCCCGGCGCGCCACCACCGCGCCGTCGACGGCGGTGGCGGCCAGCAGGCCCGCCTCGTTGCGGGCCTGCGCGCTGCGGAGCGCCTTCAGCTCGTCGTCGAGCTGGCGCTGCCGGGCGAGCAGGCGCTCGACGGCCTCGTAGACCTCGTCGGGACTGGAGCGCAGCAGCTCGGCCACGCGCACGAGCGTGCGCTCCTCGCTGCCGATGCGGGTCAGGCTGGCGGTGCCCGTGACGGCCTCGACCCGGCGCAGGTTGGAGCCGATCGAGCCCTCGCTGACGATCTTCAGCGGGCCGATGCCCCCGAGGGCGTGCTCGTGGGTCCCCCCGCACAGCTCGAGGGACCGGGGCCCGGCCTCGACGACCCGGACGATGTCGCCGTACTTGTCGCCGAAGAACATGAGCGCCCCCATCTCCCGGGCCTCGTCCATCGTGGTCTGGAACGCCCGCACGGGGTGGTTGCTGAGCACCTCGTCGTTGACCAGCTCCTCGACGGCGGCGAGCTCGTCGGGGGTCAGCGGGGCGTGGTGGTTGATGTCGAAGCGCAGCCGGTCGGGACCCACGTAGGAGCCCTGCTGGCGGACCTGGGTGCCGAGCACCGTGCGCAGGGCGGCGTGCAGCAGGTGGGTGCCGGTGTGGTTGCGCTGGGTGTGCGCCCGGCGCTCCGCGTCGATCGAGGCCCGCCCGGTGTCGCCGGGCTCGACCTCGCCCTCGACGACCTCGGCGAGGTGCCGGTGCAGCCCGGCGACGGCGGGGGTGGTGTCGATGATGCGCAGCACGCCCCGGTCGGTGCGCAGGGTGCCGGTGTCGCCGACCTGCCCGCCGCCCTCGGCGTAGAACGGGGACCGATCGAGGAACACCTCGACCTTGCCGTCGCCCGCGGGGAGCACGGCCAGGACCTCGGCCTCGGCCTCGGCGCGGTCGTAGCCGACGAACTCGGTCGGCCCGTGGCGGTCGAGCAGCTCGCGGTAGGCGGCGGGATCGGCGGCGACCGGCCCCACCGACCGGCGCGCCGCCTTGGCCCGCCGGCGCTGCTCGGCCATGGCGGTCTCGAAGGCCTCGACGTCGACCTCGACGCCGCGCTCGGCCGCGATCTCCTGGGTGACCTCGAGGGGGAAGCCGTAGGTGTCATGCAGCCGGAACGCCACGTCACCCCCCAGGCGCCCACCCTCGCCGAGCTCGCCGAGCGCCTCGTCGAGGATCACCGACCCGGTCTTCAGGGTCTCCCGGAAGCGTTCCTCCTCGCGGCCCACCACCTCGGTGACGAAGCCGGCGCTGGCCGCCAGGTCGGGGTAGGCGTCGCCCATGACCGAGACGGTGGCGGCGACGAGCTCGGGGGTGACCGGCTTGTCGACACCGAGGAGGTGGGCGTGGCGCACGGCCCGGCGGATCAGGCGGCGGAGCACGTAGCCCCGGTCCTCGTTGGAGGGGAACACCCCGTCGCTCACCAGGAACGACACCGCCCGGGCGTGGTCGGTCATGATGCGCAGGCTCACGTCGGTGCGCTCGTCGCGCCCGTAGGGGCAACCGGTGAGCCGCTCGGCCTCCTCCCGGATGGCCCACATGACGTCGGTGTCGAACACCGAGTCGACGCCCTGGAGCAGCACCAGGTTGCGCTCGAACCCGGCGCCCGTGTCGACGTTCTTGGTCGGCAGCTCGACGAGCGTGCCGTCGGGCCGGCGCTGGAACTCCATGAACACCAGGTTCCAGAACTCGAGGAACCGCTCCTCGCTGCCGTGGGCGGGGCCGCCCCCAGCGCCGTGCTCGGCGCCCCGGTCGTAGTAGAGCTCGCTGTTGGGCCCGCACGGGCCCGGCGCGCCCTTCTGCATCTCCCAGAAGTTGTCCTCGTCGCCCCGGCGCTGCACCCGCTCCGGGGGTAGGCCAACGGCGTCGATCCACAGCTGCTCGGCCTCGTCGTCGTCGTCGTGGACCGTCGCCCAGATGCGGTCCCCGTCGTAGCCGAGCACCTCGACGGCGAGCTTCCAGGCCAGGCGGATGGCGCCCTCCTTGAAGTAGTCGCCGAAGCTGAAGTTGCCGAGCATCTCGAAGAACGTGCAGTGCCGGGTGGTGGTGCCGACGACGTCGATGTCGGCGGTGCGCACGCACTTCTGCACCGACGCCGCCCGGGGGTAGGGCGCGGGCTCCTCGCCCAGGAAGTAGGGGACGAACTGGTTCATCCCGGCGTTGGTGAACAGGGGCGCGGTCGGGTGGTGCGGGATCAGGCTCGAGGACGGCACCACGGTGTGGTCCCGCTCCTCGAAGAAGCCCAGGAAGGCCCGGCGCAGGCGGTCGGCGTCCATCGGACGGCCCAGCCTAGAGGCCCGGGCGTGGTGGGCCGCAGGCCGGTGCGACCGGCGCGGCGCCCGGGGTCACCAGTCGGGGTCGGTCAGGGGGAGCTCGGCGCGGCCACCTCGACGCTCCAGCTCGCCGCGCAGCTCGGCCTCGCGCTCCCGCATGGCCTCGGCTCCCTCCCGCACCGCCTCTCGGACGTCGCGCCCGAGGTCCCGCAGGGCGCCGGCGAGCTCGGCGCCCACCCGCTCGGGGGTGTAGCGCTCCACGGTCTCGCGCACGACCCGCATCAGCCAGAACGACACGCCGAACCCGAACCCGGCGCCGATCACCAGCCAGAAGATCCGCTTGAACACGGCGGTGCGCTCCCCTACCCGCCGCGCCGGAAGCGGCGGACCGCCCGCCCCGTGCCGGCGCTGAAGGCGAGGACCTTGATGACGGGGTTCGACAGGGCGAGGTAGGCGAGACGGGACGCCGAGTCGACGGTCGCGCCGACCGACTCGGCGGTCACCAGCAGCGCGTCCACGCGCTCGAGCTCGGCGTTGGCCTGGCGCACGGTGCGGTGCACCTCGGTGACGACGGGCAGGGTCTCGGTGCGCAGCTCGTCGACCGCCTCGCGCAGCGAGCGGAGGGTGCGGCTGAAGCTGAGCAGGGCGACGACCAGCAGCACCACCGCCACGACGCTGGCGATGGCGACGATGACGGCCGCCAGATCGGTGGCGCTCACCGTGGGGACTCCTCGTCTCGGCGTTCGGTGCGGGCCCGGGTCATGCGCTCGTGCAGCTCCTGCTCGTGGCCGTGGTGCGAGGGCTCGTAGTAGACGCGCCCCTCCACCTCGTCGGGCCGGTGCTGCTGGTCAACCCAGCCCCTCGGGTCGTCGTGAGGATAGTCGTAGCCCACGCCGTGGCCGAGCGCCGCCGCGCCCTGGTAGTGGGCGTCCCGCAGGTGGGCGGGCACAGGCCCAGCCGGACGCTCGGCGACGTCGGCCCGGGCCCGCCCGAGCGCGACGGTGACGCGGTTGGACTTCGGGGCGGTCGCCAGGTGCACGACGGCGTGGGCCAGGTTGAGCTGGGCCTCGGGGAGGCCGACGAGCTCGACGGCCCGGGCGGCGGCGTCGGCGACGAGCAGGCCGGTCGAGTCGGCCATGCCCACGTCCTCGGAGGCGAGGATCACGAGGCGGCGGGCGATGAACCGGGCGTCCTCGCCCGCCTCCAGCATGCGGGCGAGCCAGTAGAGCCCGGCGTCGGGGTCCGAGCCCCGGATCGACTTGATGAACGCCGATACGACGTCGTAGTGCTCGTCACGCCCGTAGCGCAGGGCGCGGGCGTCGAGGGCGGCCTCGGCGTCGGCGAGGGTGACGTGCGGCGCCTCAGGGTCACCGGGTCCGGTCCCGCCCGCGGCGCGCCGGCCGGCCAGCACCACGGCCACCTCGAGGGCGCCGAGCACGGTGCGGCCGTCACCGCCCGCCCGGTCCGCCAGGTGGTCGAGGGCGTCGCCCTCGGCCGTGGCCCCCTCGGCCTCCAGACCGCGCTCGAGCAGCGTGCGCACGGCGCCGCCGTCCAGGGGGTGCAGGCGGAACAGCGTCGAGCGCGACAGCAGCGGCGGGTTCACCTCGAAGTACGGGTTCTCGGTGGTGGCCCCGACCAGCGTGATGAGGCCCTCTTCGACCGCGGGCAGCAGGGCGTCCTGCTGGGCCTTGTTGAACCGGTGCACCTCGTCGAGGAACAGGATCGTGCCCTGGCCCCGCTCCCCCAGGCGCTGACGGGCGCGGGCGATGACCTCCCGCACGTCCCTCACCCCGGCGGTCACGGCCGAGAGCCGCTCGAAGGCCCGGGTCGTAGTGGTGGCGACCACCTCGGCCAGGGTCGTCTTGCCCGTCCCGGGAGGCCCCCACAGCACCACCGACGACAGGCGGTCGGCCTCCACCAGCTCCCGCAGCGGCCGGCCCGGGCCGATCAGGTGCTCCTGGCCGACGATCTCGTCGAGGTTCCGGGGCCGCAGGCGGGCGGCCAGCGGCGCCGTGCGGGCGAGCGCCTCCTCCGCCGCGGCCGCGAACAGGTCCTCACCCACGCCCGCCGACGCTACCCGTGCACGCCCCGCCACCCCCGTTCACCTCGTTGCGGAGGCTCAGTCGGGAGGCGGGAGCACCTGGATCCAAAGCTCGCGGAGCTGGCGCTCGGTGATGGGCTTGGGCGCCCCGGTGAGGGGGTCGGCGCCGGACTGGGTCTTGGGGAAGGCGATGACCTCGCGGATGTTGTCCTCCCCGGCGAGGATCGCCACGAAGCGGTCCAGGCCCACGGCGAAGCCGCCGTGCGGCGGCGCGCCGTAGCGGAAGGCGCCGAGCAGGAACCCGAAGCGGGTCTCGGCGTCCTCCTCGGAGATGCCCATGGCGCGAAACACCCGGGCCTGCACGTCGGAGCGGTGGATCCGGATGCTGCCGGACCCGAGCTCGGACCCGTTGAGCACCAGGTCGTACGCCTGCGAGCGCACGGCGAGCGGGTCGGTCTCGAGCAGGTCGAGGTCGTCGGGGTGCACCATCGTGAACGGATGGTGGGCGGGGATGGGGTTCCCGTCGTCGTCGACGCCGTCGAACATCGGGAAGTCCACGATCCACACGAACCGCAGCGGCCCCTCGCTCACCGGCGGGCGGCCCAGGTCGAGGCGGAGCTGGCCCAGCACCTCCTGCACCACCCGGCGCTCGTCGGCCACGAGCAGCACCAGGTCGCCGGGCTCGGCCTCGAGGGTGGCGGCGAGCCGCTGCTGCTCGTCGCCGGACAGGAACTTGGCGACGGGGCTGTCGAACTCGCCTCCTGCACCCACCTTCATCCACACCAGGCCCTTGGCGCCCAGCTGCTTGGCCCGGTCGGTGAGCCCGTCGAGGCGGTTGCGGCCCCACTCCCCTGCCACGCCCGGCACCCGGATGCCCTTCACGCACGGGGCCTGGAACGCCCGGAACCCGGTCCCGGCGAACACGTCGGTGAGCTCGACGAGCTCCATGCCGAAGCGCAGGTCGGGCTTGTCGACGCCGAAGCGCTCCATGGCGTCGTGCCAGGTCAGGCGCTCGATCTCGCCGGGGCGCGCACCGGTGACGGCCTCGGTGGCGTCGAGGACCGCCTCGGTCACGAAGCCGAGCACGTCCTCCTGGCTCACGAAGCTGGCTTCCAGGTCGAGCTGCATGAACTCGAACTGCCGGTCGGCGCGCAGGTCCTCGTCCCGGAGGCAGCGGGCGATCTGGTAGTAGCGGTCGAAGCCGCCGACCATCAGGAGCTGCTTGGCCAGCTGCGGGCTCTGGGGCAGCACGTAGAACGACCCGGGCTGCAGTCGGGCGGGGATGACGAACTCCCGGGCGCCTTCGGGCGTGGGGGTCCACAGCATGGGGGTCTCGATCTCGACGAAGCCCTGCCGGTCCATGGCCCGGCGCAGCGCGGCGTTCACCGTCGCCCGGATCCGGAGGTTGCGCTGGAGGCGCTCCTGGCGGAGGTCGACGAAGCGGTACCGCAGGCGCAGGGACTCCTCCGCGGCGTCGGCACCCACCTTGTCGACGGGGAACGGGGGCGGCTCGGCCTCGGCGAGGACCTCCACAGCGCAGTCGCCGACCTCGACCTCACCGGTGGGGAGAGCGGGGTTGGCGGTGCCCTCGGGTCGCTCCCGCACGGTGCCGGTGACCCGCACGACGTACTCGCTGCGCAGGTCGGCGGCGCCGTCCACCACGCACTGCACGACGCCGGTGTGGTCGCGCAGGTCGATGAAGGCGAGGTGCTCGCCGTGCTCTCGGCGCCGGGCGACCCAGCCGCACAGCGCCACCTGCTCGCCCACGTGCTCGGGCCGCAGGTCGCCGCAACGGTGGGTGCGCATGGCGGTGGTGCCGTCGGGGGGGGTCATCGGGGCTCCTTGTCGAGGGCGGCGCGGACCTCGGCGACCACGTCGGCCCGGGCGATGGTGCGCTGCTCGCTGGTGGCCAGGTCGCGCAGGGTGACGGTGGAGGAGGCGGCCTCCTGCTCGCCCACGATGAGCGCCACGCGGGCTCCCGAACGGCCGGCGGCCTTCATCTGGGCCTTCATCGACCGGTCGTCGAAGCCCCGGTCGGCGGCCACGCCGGCCTCCCGCAGCTCGTGGGTCAGGGCGCGGGCGGCGGCCCCCCCGGTGACGTCGATCACCCAGGCGTCCACGCGGGCGTCCCCCACGGTGAAGGTCGCCTCGGCGTCGCAGGCGAGCAGGACCCGTTCGATGCCGATCCCGAAGCCGATGCCCGGCGTGGGCGGGCCGCCGAGGGCCTCGACGAGGCCGTCGTAGCGGCCGCCGCCGCCGAGGGCGTTCTGGGCGGCGTCCAGGGCCGAGGACTGGATCTCGAAGGTGGTGTGCGTGTAGTAGTCGAGCCCCCGAACGAGCCTGGGCTCGAGCGCGAACGGCACGCCCAGGTCCGAGAGCCCGGCTTGGACCCGGCTGAAGTGCCCCGTGGCGCTCGGGGTGAGGTGGTCGCTGATGCGGGGCGCCTCGCGGGTGACCGCCCGCGTGGCGGCGCGCTTGCTGTCGAGCACCCGCATGGGGTGGTCGTCGACCTTCTCGCGATCCTCGGGGGCCAGCTCGGCGCGGCGGCCGCGGAGGAAGGCTCGCAGGTCCTCGACGTAGGCCGCCCGGCTCTCGGGGTCGCCCATCGAGTTGAGCAGGAGGATCGTGCGCTGCAGGCCCAGGCCGGCGAGGAACCGCCAGGCGAGGGCGACCACCTCGACGTCGACGTCGGGGTCGGCCGAGCCGATGGCCTCCACGCCGAGCTGGTGGTGCTGGCGGTAGCGGCCCGCCTGGGGGCGCTCGTAGCGGAAGCCGGGCGCGGCGTACCAGACCTTCCACGGCACCGGCGGGCGGTGCTGCACGAAGGCCCGCACGACCGGCGCGGTTCCCTCGGGGCGCAGGGCGAGGCGACGGCCGCCTTTGTCCTCGAACTCGTACATCTCCTTGCGGACGATGTCGGTGCCCTCCCCGACCCGGCGGAACACCTCGACGTCCTCGAACACGGGGTTGACGACCAGCCCGTACCCCGCCCGTCCGGCCGCGGCGGCGAAGCGGGCGATCAGCGACGCCCACCGCCCCGACTGCGGCGGGAGGACGTCGTGGGTGCCCGTGGGCGCCTTGTACGACGGAGGACCGGCCATCGGGCGCAGGCTAGTGGCCGGCCCGCCCGGCTCCCGAAGCGGTATCAGGTCACGGGCCGTTGCGGCGGGCGGGCCCGCCACCGGGCAGCACACGATATGCGTCGTAGACGCTGTCGATCTTGCGGATGGTGGAGATCAGGGCGTCGAGGTGCCCGGGGTCGGCCAGCTCGAAGTCGAACCGCATCCGCGACACCCGGTCGGACCCCGTGGCGCTGGCGCACGAGAGGATGTTGACGTGGTGGTCGGCCACCGCGGCGGCCACGTCCCGCAAGAGGCGCGAGCGGTCGAGGGCCTTGACCTCGATGGACGCCACGAACACGCCCGCGCCGTTGTCGCGGTCCCACTCGACGTCGATGAGGCGGTCGCCCTGGGCGCCGGCGAGGGACACGGCGTTGGCGCAGTCCGAGCGGTGCACCGACACGCCCCGGCCCCGGGTGATGAAGCCGATGATCTCGTCGCCGGGCACGGGCGTGCAGCACCGCGACAGCCGCACCATGACGTCGTCGAGGCCCTCGACGTGCACGCCGATGGCGAGCTTGTCCCGCCGGGACCGCCGGGGCTGGCGCACGGTGACCGGGAGCTGCTCCTCGCTGTCGCCCTCCTGCAGCTCGCGGGCGATCCGCTGGGCGACGGCCTTGGCCGACACGTGGCCCTCGCCGATGGCGGCGTGCAGGGCGTCGACGTCGACGTAGTTCATGGCCGCGGCGACGTCCTCGATGGGCTTGGTGCTCAGCTTCTGCACCGGCAGTCCCTCGCGCCGCAACGCCTTGGTGAGCTCCTCGCGGCCCGTCTCCCGGGCGTCCTCGCGGCGCTCCCGGCTGAACCAGTGGCGGATCTTGTTGCGGGCCCGCGGGGTGGCGACGATCTGCAGCCAGTCCTGGGAGGGACCGGCGCCCTCGACCTTCGAGGTGAAGATCTCGACGGTGTCCCCCGAGGCGAGCTGCGAGTCGAGCGGCACCAGCCGTCCGTTCACCCGGGCGCCGATGCAGGCGTGACCGACCTCGGTGTGGATGGCGTAGGCGAAGTCGATCGGCGTGGCGCCCACGGGCAGGGCGATGACCTTGCCCTTGGGGGTGAAGACGAAGACCTCGTCCTGCTCGAGGTCCGCCTTCAGGGCGGCCATGAACTCGTCGGGGTCGCTGGTCTCGGATTGCCAGTCGACGATCCGCTGCAGCCACCCGACGTCGGAGGAGGACTGCTCCTTCTCCTTGTAGGACCAGTGGGCGGCGATGCCGAACTCGGCGCGCCGGTGCATCTCTTGGGTGCGGATCTGCACCTCGAGGGGCTTGCCCTGCGGCCCCACCACCGTCGTGTGCAACGACTGGTAGTTGTTGAACTTCGGCATCGCCACGTAGTCCTTGAACCGGCCGGGCACGGGCTTCCACATGGCGTGGATCGCCCCCAGCGCGGCGTAGCAGTCGGCGTCGCGCTCGACGATGACGCGGATGCCGACCAGGTCGAAGATGTCGTCGAACTCGCGGCCCTTGACGACCATCTTCTCGTAGATGCTCCAGAGGTGCTTGGGCCGGCCCGTCACCTCGGCGGGCACCCGCAGCTGGGCTAGGCGCTCACGGACGGCCTCGATCACCTGGGTGAGGTAGATGTCGCGCTCGGGGCTGCGGGCCGACACCATCGTCTCGATCTCGGCGTAGCGCTTGGGGTGCTGCACGGCGAAGGCCAGGTCCTCGAGCTGGCACTTCATCTCCTGCATCCCCAGCCGGTGGGCGAGGGGCGCGTAGATCTCGAGCGTCTCGAGGGCGATGCGCCGCTGCTTCCACTCGGGCAGGGCGGCGATGGTGCGCATGTTGTGCAGGCGGTCGGCGAGCTTGATCAACAGGACCCGGAGGTCCTTGGCCATGGCGACCAGCATCTTGCGCATGCTGGCGGCCTGCTGGGCCTCCTTCGACGTGAAGTTGAGCCGGTCGAGCTTGGTGACGCCGTCGACGATGTCGGCGACCTCGGCGCCGAACCGCAGCCGCACCTCGTCGAGGGACAGGCCGGTGTCCTCCACGGCGTCGTGGAGCAGGGCGGCGGCCAGGGTGACGTCGTCGAGGCCGAGCTCGGCGAGGATCAGGGCGACGGCGATCGGGTGCTCGATGTAGGGCTCGCCGGAGTTGCGCGCCTGGCCTTCGTGCGCCTCGGCGGCCACGGTGTAGGCGTCGACGATCAGGCTGTGGGGTGCCCGAGGGTGGCGCGCCCGGTACAGGGCGAGCAGCGGCGCCAGCTCCTCCGCCGGCGCGCTGTGGCGCCGCCACGGCAGGACGCGGTCGACCGTCGGCACGCTCTCACGCTACCGGTGCGGGAGACCGCCCGCGGGGCCGGGCTCAGGCAGAGGGCGGTGCGTCCGGGCCGCTGACGGCGCTGGTCGGCTCGATCTTCCGGCTGATCGAGCCCCGCACCATCCGCAGCTTCACACCCGTGTCGACCTCGAGCGTGAGCGCCTCGTCGTCGATCTCGGTGATCCGACCCAGGATCCCCCCGGCCGTGACCACCCGGTCACCGGCCTGGAGCGACGCGAGGAGGTCCTGGTGCTGGCGGACGCGTCGTTGCTGCGGGCGGATGAGCAGGGCCCACATGAGCAGGAACAGCAGACCGAGCAGGATGAGTGTCTCCATGGCCCGGCCGACACTACCGGGACGGGCTCGCGGCGGACCACACGGCCGCGACCTCCGCGGCCAGCGCGGCGATCCGCCCCTCGGTGACGGCCGCGCGGGCCTGATCGACCAGCGCCAGCGTCCAGGTGAGGTTGTGCAGCGTGAGCAGGCGCGGGGCGGTGGGCTCATTCACGTTGAACAGGTGCCGCAGGTAGGCGCGGGACCAGCGGGCGCACACCTCGCAGCCGCAGGCCGGGTCGACGGGCCCGTCGTCCGCGGCGTGGGTGGCGTTGCGGAGGTTGAGGCGACCCTCGGAGGTGAGGGCCGTGCCGTGGCGGCCGAGCCGGGTGGGCAGCACGCAGTCGAACAGGTCGACACCCAGGGCGACGGCCTCGACCAGGCCGACCGGGTCGCCCACGCCCATCAGGTAGCGGGGCTGGTCGACCGGCAGCTCGGCGAGGGCGGCGGCCAGCGCCGGGGTGGCCTCCTCTCGGCGCTCCCCCACGGAGAACCCGCCGATGCCGTAGCCGTCGAAGCCGACCTCGACGGTCCGCCGGGCGCTCTCGGCGCGCAGCGCCTCGTCGGTGCCGCCCTGGACGATCCCGAACAGCGCCTGGCCGTCGCGCCGGTGCGCGGCGCGAGCGCGCGCCGCCCAGGCGGCGGTGCGGTCGACGGCCAGCTGGAGCACGTCGCGGGGTGCGGGCAGGGCCGGGCAGACGTCGAGCACCATCTGGATGTCGGCGCCCAGCGCCTCCTGCACGGCCACCGCGCCCTCGGGGGTGAGGCGGTGCTCGCTGCCGTCGTAGGTCGAGCGGAACACGACGCCGCCGTCGTCGACCTTCGGCTGCAGCGAGAACACCTGGTAGCCGCCGGAGTCCGTGAGCACGTGGCCGGACCAGCCCATAAAGCCGTGGAGGCCGCCCCGCTGGGCGACCGCCTCGGCCCCCGGCCGCAGCATCAGGTGGTAGGTGTTCGCCAGGACGACCTGCACCCCGAGCGCCTCCAGGTCCGACGACGCCAGCGTGCGCACCGCGCCCCGGGTCGCGACGGGCATGAAGCAGGGGGTGCGGACCACGCCTCGGGACGTGTGCAGCTCGCCGGCGCGGGCGGGCCCGTCCCTCGCCGTGACGCGCAGCGCGACGGTCACGGCCGGGCCTCCCGGGGCGTCGCGGGCGACGCCGGCGGCCCCGGTGGGCGCTCGAGCAGCATGGCGTCGCCGAACGAGAGGAACCGGTACCCGGCCCGCAGCGCCTCCTCGTAGAGGGTGCGCCAGCGGGGGCCGACGAAGGCGTCGATCAAGAGCAGCAGCGTCGAGCGCGGCAGGTGGAAGTTCGTGAGGAGGGCGTCGACCACGAGGAACTCGAAGTCGCCGTGGATGAACAGGTCGGTGCGACCGGCGACCGCATCGACGCCGGCCGGCGGCCGGGGCGCCCGGGCGGCGCTCTCGAGGGCGCGCACGACCGTCGTGCCCACGGCGACCACCCGCTGGGCGGCCGCGCAGGCGTCCAGGGTCGCGACCGGCACCCGGTAGCGCTCCTCGTGGATCGGGTGCCGGGTGGGGTCCTCCACCTCGACGGGCCGGAAGGTGTCGAGCCCGACGGCCAGGTCGACCCGGGCGAGGGCGGCCCCGGCCTCGACGCAGGCCGCCAGCACCTCGGTCGTGAGGTGCAGTCCCGCGGTCGGCGCCGCGACCGAACCGGGGGCCCTGGCGTACACGGTCTGGTAGCGCTCCGGGTCGTCGAGGGGGCGGTGCACGTACGGCGGCAGGGGCACGGTGCCGTGGGTGGCGAGCACGCCGGCGGGATCGTCCGAGAACCGCACCCGGCGCCGCCCGTCGCCGAGCACCTCCCCCACCACCACGACCGGCGGCTGGCCGGGCACCGGTGACAACGGCGTGCCCGGCGGGACCCGCCGGCCGGGGCGCACCAGGGCGATCCACGACGCCCATCCCGACAGTGACGGACCCCGCGCCACCTCGTCGGGGTCGGGCTCGAGGAGCAGCACCTCGACGGCGCCTCCCGTGGGCTTCACCAGCCCCAGCCGCGCGGGCAGCACCCGCGTCTCGTTCACGACCAGGAGGTCGCCGGGGCCGACGAGCTCGGGCAGGTCGGCGACGGTCCGGTGCTCCACGGGCCGGCCGGGTCCCCGATCGACGAGGAGCCGGGCGGCGTCGCGCCGCTCGACCGGCTCCTGGGCGATCGCCTGCTCGGGCAGGTCGTAGTCGATGTCGGCCAGTCGCAGGGGTCGGCCGGGCACGAACGCCGAGCGTAGGCGGCACCGACCGCAGGATCCGACCGCAAGATGCCGGGTCCGGGCCCGTTCTACCCGTAGAGCAGGCCCGCCGCCGTCGACGACCCCCGGCGGCGGCGGGCTGCGACCTCCGGACATCCCACCCTTGTCGGCAGGGATCGCTCGATCCGTGTCGAACACCTACGAAGGGTGCGGCCGCAGGATCGGGACGAGCCGGGAGGTCGGTGTGGCGGTACGGGCGAGCGACATCACCGGGACGCTGCCCCCGACGGGCATGGTCGACATCGACGGCGACCGCGAGCTCGTCGAGCGCTTCCAGCGCGGCGACCAGGCGGCGTTCGACGAGCTCTACCGCCGGCACTACGAGCGCCTCCGCGGGTTCTGCCGCCGGCGGGTCGGTGACCCGCACACCGCCGAGGAGATCGCCCAAGAGGCGTTCGCCCGGGCGTACGTCACGCTCCCGAACCTCACCGGCGAGCGCCGGTTCTACCCCTGGCTGACCGTCGTCGCCGGCCGGTTGTGCATCGACCACCACCGGCGCCAGGCCCGCCTCCGCCCGACGAGCGACCTCGACCCCGGCACCGTCGACTACGGGGACCACGACGACCGGCTGGTGCGCGCCACCGAGCACGCCGACCTCGACCGGGCCCTGACGCGGATCACCGACCGTCACCGTCAGGTCCTCGACCTCCGCGAGCGGCGGGGCCTCACCTACGACGAGATCGCGGATGAGCTCGAGGTCACCCACTCCACCGTCGAGACCCTCCTGCACCGGGCCCGCCGGGCGCTGCGCCGGGAGTACCTGGCCGTGTCGGGTGAGCGGCGCCTGGCCGGGCTCGGGGCGCTCGCGTGGCTGAGCCGGCGCACGGCCGACCTGCGCGCCCGGCTCGGTGACCGCCTTCCCGAGCTCGCCGCCGTGACCACACCCGTGGGCGCGGGCGCCGTGAGCGCCATGATCGCCCTCCTCCCAGGGGTGGGCGCCGAACCGCCCCACCCCGCACCGCCACCGCCCGTCGTCGTCCCGGCGGCCGCGCTGGTCCCGGAGGCCGGTTCGGTCGAACCTCCCGCCCCTGCTCCCCCACCCGGTCCCGCCCGGTCGGGCACGCCCGCCACCGCCGCCCCGGCGCACCGGGGCGGCTCCGCTCCCACCGTGGAGGCGGCCGGCACCGGCGTGTACCTCGACGGCGCCACCGAGCGCGCCGAGCAGCAGCCCGAGCGCTCCCGGCTGGGCCCCGCCGTCATCGGGCGGGACGGCTCGGGCTTCCTCGCCGACGTCGCCCACGGCGTCGACACCACCGTCCGCAAGCTCCTCGACGGAGACAAGGAGTGACCATGCGCCGCCTCCTGCTCGCCCTCCTCGCCGTCACCGCCTTGCTGGCCGGCCCGCGCGCCGGTGCCGCCGAGCTCTCGGTGCCCGCGTCCGAGCGCCACACCAACCCGTGGGTCTGTGTGGCCGTTGATCCACCCGTGGACGCCGGTGCCTGCGTGGGGAGCCCGTTCCCCACGATCTGGAGCGTCATGGACCTCGTGCTGTAGCCGGGCCTCCGCCGGCTAGGGACCGTCGAAGAGCCCGGGCGGCGGCACGGGACGGGCCGGCTCGACCAGGCCCAGGTGCTCCCACGCCCGGGAGGTCGCCATCCGACCGCGGGGTGTGCGCTGGAGCAGCCCGAGGCGGATCAGGTACGGCTCGTAGACGTCCTCGACGGTCTCGGGCTGCTCGGCGACGCTGATGGCGAGGGTGGTGAGGCCCACGGGCCCGCCGCCGAAGTGGCCGCAAAGCGCCGCCAGGATGGCGCGGTCGACCTTGTCCAGGCCGAGCTCGTCCACGCCGAACAGGGCGAGGCCCTCGGCGGCGATGGCGGTGGTGACGGTGCCGTCACCCCGGACCTCGGCGAAGTCGCGCACCCGCCGCAGCAGGCGGTTGGCGATGCGGGGGGTGCCGCGGGCCCGGCGGGCGATCTCGCCGGCCCCCCCGGCGAGCGGCACCCCAAGGATGCCGGCGGCCCGCACGACGATGGCCTCGAGGTCGACGGGCTCGTAGTAGTCGAGGCGGGCGACGAGGCCGAACCGGTCGCGCAGCGGGCCGGTGATGAGCCCGGTGCGGGTGGTGGCGCCGACGAGCGTGAACCGGGGCAGGTCGAGGCGGATCGAGCGGGCGGCCGGCCCCTTGCCGATGACGATGTCGAGCTGGAAGTCCTCCATGGCGGGGTAGAGGACCTCCTCCACGGCCCGCGAGAGCCGGTGGATCTCGTCGATGAACAGCACGTCGCCGTCCTCGAGGTTCGTGAGGATGGCGGCCAGGTCGCCGGCGCGCTCGAGGGCCGGTCCCGACGTGACCCGCAGGCCCACCGCCAGCTCGTTGGCCACGATCCCGGCCAGGCTGGTCTTGCCGACGCCCGGCGGCCCGGCGAACAGCAGGTGATCGGCGGCCTGCCCCCGGCGGCGGGCGGCCTCGAGCACGATCGCCAGGTGCTCCTTCAGCTCGGCCTGGCCGACGAACTCGTCCAGCGATCGGGGCCGCAGGCCGGCCTCGGCGGCCCGGTCGTCGACCTCGGCGTCGGGAGCGAGCAGCTCGTCGCGCACGGCGGTCCTCAACGGGTGCCGAGGCGCTGGAGCGCCTCGCGCAGAGCGGTCTGGGGGTCGGCGCCGTCGGGCAGCCCGCGTAGCGCCTCTCGCACCTCGTCGGGTTCGTAGCCGAGCTGGGCGAGGGCCTCGCGGACCTCGGCGCGGACCCCGCCGGCCGCGCCGGCGACGTCGAGCTCGGGGAGGTCGAGCCGGGCCTGGAGCTCGATGAGCAGGCGGGCGGCGGTCTTCTTGCCGACACCGGGAACCATGCAGAGCGCGTCGGCGTCGCCGTCGGCGAGGACCCGCCGCAGCGCGTCGGGTCGGTGCACGGCGAGGATCGCCATGGCGAGCGCCGGACCGACGCCGTGGGCGCCGAGCATGGCCTCGAAGCAGAGGCGCTCGTCGTGGGTGAGGAACCCGTAGAGCGTGAGGGCGTCCTCCCGCACGTGCAGGTGGGTGTGCAGCAGCACCTCGGCGCCGGGGTCGCCGGCGGCCACGAACGTCGTGGGGGTGACGACCGTGCGGTACCCGACCCCGCCCACCTCCACGACGAGCTCAGCGGGCGGCACCCGGGCGAGCACGGTGCCCCGGACGGAGCCGATCACCGCGCCACCCCGGCGAGCCGCTCGCGCACCGGCGCGGTCGCGTGGTGGCACAGGGCCAGGGCGAGGGCGTCGGCGGCGTCGGCGGGCTCGGGCCGGTCGGCCAGGCCGAGGACCGTCTGCACCATGCGCTGCACCTGCTGCTTGGGGGCGGCGCCGTAGCCCGCCACCGCCTGCTTCACCTCGTTGGGGGTGTACTCCACCACCGTGCACCCCGCAGCCGCCGCCGCCGCCAGGATCACGCCGCTGGCCTGGCCGACCGACATGGCCGTGCGCACGTTGACCTGGAAGAACACCCGCTCGACCGCCACCGCCACCGGCCGGAGCTCGTCGAGGAGGGCGGCGATCTCACCCTGCAGCTCGGCGAGCCGCTCGGCGAGCGGGAGTGCGGGGTCGGTGCGCACCACCCCGGCGGCGACGGCCCGCAGCTCGCCGCCGCGCCGGGCGACGCAGCCGTACCCACAGCGGGAGAGGCCGGGATCGACACCGAGCACGAACACGGGTTCGGATGATAGGGCGTCGGCGCGCCGCCGCGGTGGATCCCCCGGAACGGCACCGGAGCGCCGGGCCGCTACCGTTGCCGCCCGTGGGCGGACCGGTCGTCGAGCTGCGCGCCGTCCGGCGCCGCTTCGGGGACGTCGTCGCCCTCGACGGCTTCGACCTCTCGGCCCCGGCCGGCTCGGTCACCGTGCTCGTCGGCCCCAACGGCGCGGGCAAGACGACCGCCCTCAGGATCGTCACCGGCGCCTTGGCGCCCGACGCCGGGGAGGTGCGCACCTTCGGGTTGGATCCCGCCGTGGATGGTGAGGAGATCCGCCGCCGGTGCGGGGTGGTGTCGGCCAAGCCCGCCCTGTACGACCGCCTCTCGGGCCGCGACAACCTCCGGTACTCGGCCCGCCTCCACGGGCTCGACCGCCACGCCGACGTCGGGTGGGCGGCTGCCCGCTTCGGCATCGAGCACGCCTTGGATCAGCTCGTGGGGGGCTACTCGACCGGCATGAAGACCCGCCTGGCGCTCGCCCGGGCTGTGCTCCACCGGCCCGACCTGCTGCTCCTCGACGAGCCCACGTCGGGTCTCGACCCCGAGTCGGCCCACGCCGTGCTCGCGCTCATCCGCTCCATGGCGGCCGAGGGATCGACCGTCGTGCTCTGCACGCACCTGCTGCTCGAGGCCGACGGCCTCGCCGACAACGTCGTGGTGCTGGAGGACGGCGCCGCCGCCGTGGCCGGGTCGCCCGGCGACCTGGCCCGGGCGTGGCTGCCGGACACGGTCCTGCGGGTCGACGCCGAGGACCGCGCCGTGCTCGACACGCTCGCCACCGCGCCCGGGGTGCTGGCCTACGAGCGCGACGGCGGCCCGGCCACGCTCAGCCTGGACGGCCCCGAGCGCGTGCCTGACGTCGTGGCGGCGCTCGTGGCCGCCGGGGCCCGGGTGACGCGCCTGGAACCCCGGACCCCCTCGCTCGAGGACGTCTACCTGGCCATCCGTCGCCGTCCCCGGCCGGGAGGCGATGGGACCGGCGCGGGAGCCGGGTCGTGAAGACCGCGCCCGCCGAGCGCAGCCTCCGGCTGGACCGGATCGTCGCCATCGCCGGCACCGACCTGCGCCAGTTGCGCCAGGCCCGGGACTTCTGGATGCCGATGGTGCTCCTGGGCGGCATCTTCTTCGTGTTCGTCCCCGCCCTGCTGCTCGGGGTGATCAGCGCCGCCGGCGAGATCGAGGCCGTCCGCCAGTTCAGCCAGACCCTCGAGGTGCTGCCCCAGGCCGCCCAGGAGCAGATCCGCGGCGACACCGACGCGGGCCGCACCTCCTACGCGCTCGCCGTCTACCTGTTCGCGCCGCTGGCGGTGGTGGTCCCCCTCACCATCTCGACCGCGGTGGGCGCCAGCACGATCGTCGGCGAGCGCGAACGGGGGACCGGCGAGTTCCTGGCGCACGCCCCCGTCTCGGTGCGCGAGATCTACCTCGGCAAGCTCGCCGCCAGCCTCCTGCCGGGCTACGTCACCACGCTGGTCGGGTTCGCCGTCTACAGCGTGATCGTCAACACGATCGTGGGGCCCGAGGTCGGCGGCTGGTTCTTCCCCACCCCCGACTGGTGGCTGCTCATGTTCTGGGTCGTTCCGCCCTTCCTGGCCATCACCCTGTCGGTGGTGCTGCGGCTGTCGGCCCGGGTGCGGTCCACCGCCGCGGCCCAGCAGGCCTCGGGCCTGGTCAGCCTGCCCCTCATCCTCCTCGCCTACGGCCAGGCCACCGGCGCCCTGTTCGGCACCGGGGCCAGCGCCGTGGTCGTCGGCGCCGTCGCCTGGCTCCTCGCCGTCCTCGGCCTGGTGCGGGGCGCCTCCTCCGTCGCCCGGGCCCGCCTCCTCGGCGTCGCCGACGAGTCGTGACGCCGCGCCGGACCCCGGCCCTGCCACCGCCCACCTTCCCCCCGCCCCGCTTCCGTTCTGGGTGGCCCACGTCTCACGACAGTGAGACCACACCCACCCAGAACCGGGAATGGGGGTCAGCGAGCGGTGGTGGCCTCGATGGCGGCGACGAGCTCGTCGGTGCGCTTGAACGACAGGCCGGCGGTGGCGCGGTGGGCGTAGCGCACGATCCCGGCGGCGTCGACGACGAACACCGAGCGGCGGTAGAACCCGATGGGGCCGAGCACCCCGTAGGCCTCGCCCACCGCCTTGTCGGTGTCGGCCAGGAGCGGGAACGCGAAGCCCTGGGCGGCGGCGAAGGCCTCCTTGGCGGCGACGTCACCCGGCGCGATGCCCAGCACCTGGGCGCCGAGCCCGTCGAACTGGCCGATCTCCTCGGTGTAGTGCCGCAGCTGGCGGGTGCAGACCGGTGTGTCGTCGCCCGGGTAGAAGACCAGCACCACGGGCCGGCCGGCGTAGTCGGCCAGCGAGTAGTCCCGGCCACCCGTGCCGGGCAGCGTGAAGTCGGGGGCGCGCTCGCCCACCTGGACGGCCACGTCAGCTGGCGACGGCCTGGAGGACGGCGTCGGGGATGTCGAAGTTGGCGTACACGCCCTGGACGTCGTCGTGCTCGTCGAGGGCGTCAATGAGGTTCAGGACGCGCTTGGCGTCCTCGGCGGTCTTGAGGGGCACGATGTTGGTGGGGAGCATGGTGACCTCGGCCGAGTCGAACGGGATGCCCGACGACTCGAGCGCGGCCCGCACAGCGGAGAGGTCCGACGGCTCGCACGTGACCCGCCACGTGTCCCCCTCGTCGACGAGGTCGTCGGCGCCCGCCTCGAGGGCGGCCGCCATGAGGTCGTCCTCGGCGACCGTGCGGGGAGCGATCACCACGCCCTTGCGCTCGAACTGCCAGGCGACGGCGCCGGGCTCAGCCATCGAACCGCCGTTCTTCGCAAAGATCGAGCGCACGTCCGCGCTCGTGCGGTTGCGGTTGTCGGTGAGCACCTCGACGAACACCGCCACGCCGCACGGCGCGTAGCCCTCGTAGCTCGCCGCCTCGTAGCGCACCCCCTCGAGCTCGCCGGTGCCCCGCTTGATCGCCCGCTCGATGGTGTCCAGCGGCACCGAGGCGTCGCGCGCCTTCTGGTACATGGTGCGCAGGGTGGGGTTGGCGTCGAGGTCACCGCCGCCCTCCCGGGCGGCGACCTCGACCTGGCGGATGAGCTTGGCGAACAGCTTGCCCCGCGCCTTGTCGGCCGCCCCCTTCTTGTGCTTGATCGTCGCCCACTTGGAATGGCCCGACATGGCTCACCAACCTCCGAGGGATCGCTCGTGGATTCTGTGGTCGCCGGTCAGCTCCGGGTGGAACGCCGCGACCGTGATGCTGCCCTGGCGGCACAGGACGGGACGACCGTCGAGCGTCGCCAGCACGTCGACGCCGGGCCCGGCCCGCTCGACGACCGGTGCCCGGATGAACACGGCGGGGAACGGTCCGCCCTCGAGTCCGGCCACGTCGAGATCGGCCTCGAAGGAGTCGCGCTGGCGGCCGAAGGCGTTGCGCCGCACGGTGACGTCGATGCCGCCCAGGCCCTGCTGGTCGGCGCGGCCGTCGAGGACCTCGGCGGCGAGCAGGATCATCCCCGCGCACGTGCCGAGCACCGGGATGCCCGAGGCCACGGCCTCGACGAGCGGGTCCCGCAGCCCAGCCGAGTCGAGCAGCATCGACATCGTGGTCGACTCGCCGCCGGGCAGGATGAGGGCGTCGACCCCCGACAGGGCACCCGGGGTGCGGACCTCGACGGGCTGCGCGCCGAGCTCAGCGACGGCCTGGGCGTGCTCCCGGACGTCGCCCTGGACGGCGACGATGCCGACCTTGCGACCGGGCGCGCCCACCTGGAGGCACCGCCTGCACGCTCACCAGCCCCGCTCGGCCAGGCGGGTGTCGAGCTGGCCCACCTCGAGACCGGGCATGGCCTCCCCGAGGCCCCGGCTGACCTTGACGAGGATCTCGGGGTCGCGGTAGTGGGTCGTGGCCTCGACGATGGCCCGGGCCCGCTGGGCGGGGTTCTCGCTCTTGAAGATGCCCGAGCCCACGAACACGGCCTCGGCGCCGAGCTGCATGACGAGCGAGGCGTCGGCGGGGGTGGCGATGCCACCGGCGCAGAACAGCGGCACCGGCAGGCGCCCGGTCTCGCCGATCTCCTGCACGAGCGGCAGGGGCGCCTGGAGCCGCTTCGCCCAGTCGAACCGCTCGGCCTCGTCGGCGACGCCGATCTTGCGCAGGTCCCCGAGGATCGAGCGCAGGTGGCGGACGGCCTCGACGATGTTGCCGGTGCCCGCCTCGCCCTTGGAGCGGATCATCGCCGCGCCCTCGGCGATGCGGCGGAGGGCCTCGCCCAGGTTGGTGGCGCCGCACACGAACGGGACCGTGAAGGCCCACTTGTCGATGTGGTGCGCTTCGTCGGCGGGGGTGAGCACCTCGCTCTCGTCGACGAAGTCGACGCCCATCGCCTCCAGCATCTGGGCCTCGGCGAAGTGGCCGATGCGGGCCTTGGCCATGACCGGGATCGTGACCGCGCCCTTGATGCCCTCGATCATCGCGGGGTCGCTCATGCGGGCCACGCCACCGTCGCGGCGGATGTCGGCGGGCACCCGCTCGAGCGCCATGACGGCAACGGCGCCGGCGTCCTCGGCGATGCGGGCCTGCTCGGGGGTGACGACGTCCATGATCACGCCGCCGCGGAGCATCTCGGCGAGCCCCCGCTTCACGCGGGTGGTGCCGGTGGACCGCTCGGGCGACGGGCTGGTGGTGGGCTGGTCGGCCATGGCGCCAGTCTACGACCGGCTGCTCAGGACGGGTCCGGGGTTGCGCCCAGGACCGTCGCCGAGCCCGGCCGGGGCAGGGCGATCCAGGTGCGCCCGGGGGTGAGGCTGACGGGGCGGCCGTCGGCGTCGAGGTAGCGGGTGACCTCCGACGCCGCGCCCCGCTGCCAGCGACCCCGGATGAGCCGGCCGTCGGTGAAGATCCACGCCTCGCCCTCGCCGACGAGGACGGCCTCGGGGACGGGGGCTCCGGCCGAGTCGACGATGGCGGTGTTCACGTAGTCCACGAACTGCACGATCACGTTCTGGGGCGCGACCCGCTCGCCCGACTCGTCGACGTGCGGGGTGCCCGCCTGGGTGCGGGCCCACCCCCGTTCGCCGCGGTCCCAGGCGTACTCGACCACGAGCCCCACGGAGCCGCCGTAGTTGATGCGCACGCCCGCCACCGGCTCGGCGTCGAGGGGTGGCAGGGCGTCCTCGGAGCGGAAGTGGAACAGGCGGGGCGGCGGGGCGGCGTCGTCGGGCGTGTGGCGCCGGAGGGCGTCGGTGGTGCTGTAGAGGTTGTTGGGCGCCCGCCGGCCCGGCCGGCGCTGGTACTCGCCCGAGCGGGCGTCGAAGCCGACGTCGACCAGCGGGGCCCGGCGCACCTCGGCGGCGGTCTGGGCGTTGGAGCCCGACCAGGCGAACAGCGGCCGGTTCAGCGGGGCGAGGATGCTGATGTCGGTCCCCCGGGCCGAGCGGATCGGACCGACGGGGTCGGCGTCGGCGGCGTGGAACAGGGCGACGAACCGGGTGGCGCCGCCCTCGACGATCTCCTCGTAGACGACGTCGGCGACGGCGATGCCGGACTGCGGGCGGGCGTCGCGGTTGTGGTTGTCGATCTTGACCGCGAGCACCGGTCGGTCCCGCCGTTCCGGGTCGTCGACGGCGAGGTTGGTGAGCGTCGCCCGGGGTGGCTCGGTCGTGGTCGTGGGCGGGTCCCAGGCCGGCAGCTCGGGGCCGGAGGCGTCAGCCCCGTCATCGCCCCCGCAGGCGGCGGCGACGAGCAGCACGGCGAGCGCGAGTGCGGTGAGGCGGTGCGTCATGGTGGTCCGATCAGAGCTCACGGAGCGCGGCGATGCGCTCCTCGAGGGGGGGATGGGTGTCGAAGAGGCGTTCGAGCCGCTCCGCGCCGACCTGCCGCCGGCGGAGCTGCGCTGCCGGTGACTCGAGCCACAGGTGGGCCGTCGCCGGCGTGGTCGATCGTACCACCGCGGGGTCGTCCCGCAGCTTCTCCAACGCGGCGATCAGGCCCGGCGGGTACCGGGTGAGCGAGACCGCCGTGACGTCGGCGAGCGACTCCCGGCGCCGGCTGACGGCGGCCTGCATGGCCCGACCGGCGAGCGGGGCCAGCACCATCACCAGCAGCCCGACCACGAGGAGCACGGCCCCGGCCGGCCCGCTCTGGCGGCCACCGCCCCGGCGACCGCCGCCCCACCACAGGGCCCGCCGGCTCATGTCGGCGAGCAGCACGACGGAGCCGACCAGGGTCACGGCGAGCGTCGAGACGAGGATGTCGTAGTTCTTCACGTGGGCCAGCTCGTGGGCGAGCACGCCCTCGAGCTCGACCCGGTTCATCTTCTCGAGCAGCCCGGTCGTGACCGCGACCGCCGCGTGGCGCGGGTTGCGGCCGGTCGCGAAGGCGTTCGGCGCCGGGTCGTCGATGACGTAGAGCCGGGGTTTGGGCAGGCCGCTGGCGATGCAGAGACCCTCGACCAGGTTGTGCAGCCGGGCGTGCTCCCGGGGGTCCGCGGGGCGGGCCCGGCTCACCCGCAGGGCGACGGCGTCGCTCTTCCAGTAGCCGGCGAAGGCCATGGCCCCGGCGACCAGGAGCGCGACCACGAGACCGAACGGGCCGCCGCCGAGCAGCAGGCCGAAGGCCCAGCCGACGAGCGTGACGAGCACGACGAACCCGGCGAGCAGCAGGGCGGAGCGGCGCTTGTTGGTGCTGATCTGGTCGTACAGGGCGGGCTCGGTGGGACGCGGTGGGCGGACGGGCTCAGAACTGGACCTGCACGGGACCCCGTGAGGTGTCGTCGGTCTCGAAGTACTCCCGCGGCCCGAAGCCGAGGGCGCCGGCGAGGAGCACGGCCGGGAACGACTGGATGGCGGTGTTGTAGCGGAAGACGCTGTCGTTGTAGAACTGCCGGGCGTAGGCGATGCGACCCTCGGTGGCCGACAGCTCCTCCTGCAGGGAGACGAAGCTCGTGTTGGCCTTGAGGTCGGGGTACGACTCGCTCAGGGCGAACAGCCCCCGCAGGGCCTGGGTGATCATGTTCTCGGCCCTGGCCTGCTCGGCGACGCCCTGAGCCTGGATGCCGGCGTTGCGGGCCTGGATCACCTGCTCGAGCGTGGTCTGCTCGTGGGTGGCGTAGCCCTTCACGGTCTCGACCAGGTTGGGGATCAGGTCGTAGCGACGGCGCAGCTGCACGTCGATCTGGGCCCAGGCGTTCTCGATGCGGTTCCGCAGCTTGACCAGGCGGTTGTAGAGCGCCACCAGCGAGACGGCGAGCAGCGCGACGACGCCGAGCAGGATCCAGAGTGCGGTCACCGAGAGCTCCGGGAGCGGGGGCGGACAACAGGAGTGTACCGGCCGCCCCCGCCGCGTCGGTCCATGGTCACATCTCGCACCCGACGCCGCCGTCCACAGGATGACTAGTCATCGGTACCCGCCCAAATGGTCGGAACGGGCCATGGCGCCAGGTCCCTTCGGTGCCCAAAGTACGCAATGAACCACAGTTGAACCCTTGGGGAGTGCACACATGCGTAGGACCCGGTTGCTGGGGGTCGTTGCGGCGCTCGCGCTCGTAGCGGCACCTCTCGGACTCACCGCCTCGGCCGACGAGCCCGAGGACGGCATGGGGACGGCGAACGTCTCCCTCACCACCCTCGGCGCACAGGTGGGCGACCTGCTGTCGCTGCGCCTGCTCGGTGACGACCTGGTGTCGACGATCGACCCCGCCGTGAGCGCGCCCCGCGCCCTGGCGTCGGTCAGCCCGCTCGAGATCTCCTCGGTGCTCGAGGCCCTGAACGCCCTGGCCGTGCCACCGGTGGAGGTCTCCAGCACCGGCGGGGAGTCGGCCGAGACCACCGACGCCGTGAACCTGACCTCGCCGCTCAGCACCGGCCAGATCCTCCCCGCCGGCCTGACCGCGGTCGTGGACGACCTGGGCGCCCGGGGCGGCCTCACCGCCGGGCTGGCGAACCTCGGCCTGGTCGCCGGCCTCCTCTCGGTCGACAGCGTCTCGCTGAACGGCGCCACCGACGCCGCCAGCGCCGCCACCGAGGCCGTGCAGGGCGTGACCGTCGACGCCGTCACCGTGCTCGACCTGAGCGCCCTGCTCTCCATGCTCGGCATCTCGCTCACCGACCTGCCCCTCGACGTGGTGACCGACCTGCTCGGCGAGCTCGGCATCGACCTCGACGGCGTCGTCGGCGACCTCAGCTCGACGGTCGAGGCGCTGCAGGCCACCCTCGACGAGCTCGTGGGTGTCACCGGCACGATCACCGCCGAGCTGTGCCAGACCCTCGACGGCGTCGTCGGCGGGATCCTCGACCCGATCGTCAACCCCGGTGGCGGCGGCACGCTCCCCGGCCTCGACGACATCATCGGCGGCCTCGGCGGCACCCTCGGCTTCAGCGCCGCCCAGACCGTGAGCTGCACCGAGCTCGTCGGCCAGACGGTGGACACGCTCCGTCAGCTGATCCGGACCGACCTGCTCGGCCTGTTGCAGGACGCCCTGGCCGTCCTCAACGGCGCCGCCCTGCTGGCGGTCGACGGGGTCACCGCCGAGCTGGTCGCCACCGCCACCGACTCGGTCGACACCTCCGTCGCCGGCATCACCGCCGCCATCGGCGACATCCACGTGGGCGAGCTGACCCTCGCCGGTCTCGACCTCGGCGCCACGCTGGGCCAGGTCAACGCCCTGGTGAACGACGTGGTCGGTCTGGTGGACGGCGTGCTCGGCACGATCTCCCCGGCGCTGCAGGGCGTCGTCGACGTCGACGTCCTCGACCAGGTCACCTCGGTCACCGAGGCCGACGGCTACGTGAACGCCTCGGCGGTGCTGACGGCGCTGCGGGCGACGGTGACCCCGCCCGACCTCGACGCCCTCCTGGGTGGCCTGGGCATCGCCTCGGCCCACGACACCATCGGCGGGCTGATCGGCGAGCTCGGCGGCACCGTGCCGGTGCTCGACCCGCTCGTGGCCCAGCTGACCAGCCTGCTCGGCGTCGACCTCCTCGGCGCCCTCGGCCCGGTGGTGCTCGAGGTGGCCAGCGTGTCGACCTCGGCGAACCACACCACGGTCGCCGCCCAGGCGCCCGGCGGGCCGGGCGCCCCCGGTTCACCTACGCCGGTCACCGAGCTGCCCCGCACGGGCACGCCGGCCGCGGCCGCCATGCTCCTCGGCTTCGTCCTCCTCGCCGGGGCGCTCGGCACCCGTCGCTGGCTCCGCACCGGAAGCAGCCCCAGCGCGTAGCGACCCGTCGCTGCGTCGACACAGCACGCGGACCAGCAGGGAGGGCCCCCACCGGAGGGGGCCCTCCCTCGCGTCCGGGGTCCGATCCGGGCGGCGCTGTCAGACGAGCCGGGCGTAGAGCTCGACGTAGCGCTCGGCGAGCCGGTCCATCGACAGCTCCTGGGCCCGGGCGCGGCCCGCCTCGACCAGGCGCTCCGCGAGCGACGCCGACTCGAGCACCCGGCGGATGGCGGCGGCGAGGGCGGTGTCGTCACCGGGCGGGACCAGCAGGGCGTCGTGGTCGTTCGTCGCCACGTTGCGGTACCCGGCGAGGTCGCTGGCGACCACCGGCGTGCCGGCGGCCATCGCCTCGAGGAGGATCACCCCGAAGGACTCCCCGTGCAGCGACGGCGCGCAGAACACGTCGGCGCCCCGCATGCGGGCGGCCCGCTCGTCGTCGCTGACGCGTCCCAGCCACTCGATGCGGGGGTCCCCGTCGGTGGTGGCCCGCAGCTCGGGCGTCTGGGGGCCGTCGCCCGCCACCCACAGCCGCACATCCGGCGGCAGCCGCCGCACGGCGGCGATGAGCACATCGAGGCCCTTGCGGGGCTCGTGCCGGCCCAGGAAGAAGATCGTGGGCGCCTCGGTGGGGTGCGGGGTCGCCTTGGAGAACGGCTCGACGTCGATCCCGTTGAACAGCAGCTCGTAGTCGCCGCCGAGGTGCTCGTGCGCGAGGTCCCGGGCGTCCGGCGACACGGCGACCCGCACGTCGATGCGCCGGGCGAGCCGGCGGGCGATCGGTGCCACGTAGCGGTACGGCGTGGCCGTCCCGGCGGCGTGGAACGTGCCGACGACCGGTGCGGGCGCGAGCAGGAGGCTGGTGAGCGTCGGGCCCGGCACCAACGGCTCGTGGAGGTGCAGCACGTCGAAGCCCTCGTCGTGCAGCGCCCGGATCGTGCGCAGCGCGCAGGACGGGTCGGGCGCGATGGGCGCCACCGAGCCGTTGGACGCGAGGGGGATGCTGGCGCCCAGGGGGGTCACGGCGGCATCGGGGGGCGGCCCGTCGGCGGGGGCGAGCACCCGCGCCTCGAGCCCGAGCGCCCGCAGCGACCGGGCGAGGCCGAGGACCTGGCCCTGCACGCCACCGGGGACGGTGACGCTGTACGGGCACACGATGCCGATGCGCACGACCTCACCGTACAACCGCGTCCCCTCGCCCCGAGGACCCGCACGGGGACCGGGCCAGATGGGCGGGTGGCCGCTACCCGGCGTCGAGGTCCGAGGGCCAGTTGGGCTGCAGCAGGTGCCACTGCTCGGGAGCGGCCCGGATCAGGGACTCGAGCTCGTGGGCGAGCAGCTGGGTGATGCGGGCGATGTCGTCGCGCAGCCGGCCATGGCGCTCGACCGGCACCGGGGGGCGCACGACGCCGTGATGGCCGCCACCGGGCCGGAAGTACACGGCCGTGGGGAGCAGCGGGGCACCGGTCCGCAGCGCGAGGGTCGCGGGGCCGGGGGGCAAGGTCGTGCGCTCGCCGAACAGCTCGACCTCCACCCCCCCGCCCTGGATGTCGCGATCCGAGAGCAGGCCGACGACCTCGTTCGCCCGCAGGGCACGCAGCACCGCCGACCCGGCCTCGGGACCGAGCGGGACGACGGTCATGCCGAGCGCGCGCCGGAACTCGGCGAACCACTCGAACAGCGCTCGGGGCTCGAGGGGCTCGACGACGACGGTGATCGGGTAGCCCCGGCGGGCGAGCCACACGCCGCCGAAGTCCCACCCGCCGAGGTGGGGCAGGGCGCAGATGGCGCCGTTGCCTGCGGCGAGGGCGGCGTCGAGCACGTCCAGGCCCTCGGTGGTCATGGCGGCGTCGATCGCCTCGGGCGCCAGCGCGGGCAGCCGGAACGACTCGACCCAGTAGCGTCCGTAGGACTCGAGCGAGGCTCGCACGGCCTGCCGCAGCGCCCGACCCGAGAGACCAGGGCCGTGCACCCGCCGCAGGTGCCGTTCGAGCATGCGCCGGCGGCCCGGTGACACCCGGCCCAGCGCGGCGCCCAGGGCGCGCCCCGTGGGGGCCACGGCGCGCCGGGGTAGGGCCTGCACCGCCCGGGCGCCGCCCTTGTAGGCGGCCACGACGGCACGGTCCGCGACCCTCCGCCGGCGCGACGTCATCGGCGGTGCGGTCAGCGGCGACGGGAGCGGACGCGACGACGGCGGGCGCGCTCGGTGACCCGGGCCACCCGGCGTGCCCGCCAGCGACCGGTGCCCATG
This sequence comes from Actinomycetota bacterium, assembly GCA_004366205.1. Taxonomy (GTDB): domain Bacteria; phylum Actinomycetota; class Acidimicrobiia; order Acidimicrobiales; family CADCSY01; genus SIRW01. The sequence continues at coordinate 28,401 of SIRW01000094.1, forward strand.
ACGGGGCCGGGCGCCGAAGCCTGCCGCCACACACCGGCGAAGCGCTGCACGGCGGTCACACACGTGAGGGCGAGCATCAGCCAGAGGATCGGGACCAGCAGCGTCTCGAACAGCAGGCCGAGCCCGAGCATGACGAGGCGCTCGGCCCGCTCCATGAGCCCGCCCCGGGCCGAGAACCCGAGCGACTCGGCCTTGGCCCGCTCGTAGGAGATCAGCATGCTGGCGGCCAGGACCACCAGCGGCAGGACCGCCACCCGGCCCCCGTCGCCCGCGAGGTACCACGCCACCCCGCCCAGCAGGAGGGCGTCGGTGACCCGGTCGACGACCGAGTCGAAGAACGCGCCCCGGGGCGAGGCCGTGCCCGACGCCTTGGCCACGGCCCCGTCGAGCAGGTCGGGCAGGGCGGTCAGGGCGAGGAGCAGCAGGCCGAGCTGGAACGCGCCGTTGGCGATGGCCACGGCAGCGGCGACCGCCATGACGAGGCCCGCGAGCGTGAGGTGGTCAGCGGTGATGCCGGTGCGCCGGATGCTCGAGCCGACGGGTCGCAGACCCCGCTCGACGCTCGCGCGCAGACGTCGATCGAGCACGGGCGAAGGGTACCAGCGGCCACCCCGGACGAGCGCGTTGGGGCCCCCGGCGGGGCGCGGCCCGTCCCGTTAGTCTCGCGTCGAGCACCCGAGACACGAGCGAGGCGCCCGTGAAGAGCTTCCCTCCCGCCAAGATCCGCAACGTCGCCCTGGTGGGCCACGGCGGCTCCGGCAAGACGTCCCTCACCGAGGCGCTGCTGTACCGGGCCGGCGTGCTGAACCGGCTGGGGCGGGTCGAGGACGGCAACACCGTGTCGGACTTCGACCCCGAGGAGATCAAGCGCCAGATCAGCCTGGGGCTGTCCCTCGCGCCCTTCGAGTGGGAGGGGCACAAGATCAACGTCATCGACACCCCGGGGTACGCCGACTTCATGGGCGACGCCCACGCCGCGCTGCGGGTGGCCGACCTGGCCGTCATCGTCGTGAGCGCCGTGGAGGGCGTCGAGGTCCAGACCGAGGAGGTCTGGCGCATCGCCGCCGACCTCGGGGTGCCCCGCATGTTCTTCGTGAACAAGCTCGACCGGGAGCGGGCGTCCTTCGAGCGCACGCTCGAGCAGCTCCGCGAGGTGTTCGGGGCGGGCGTGGCGCCGCTGGAGCTGCCGATCGGCGCCGAGGCCCAGTTCCACGGCATCGCCGACCTGCTGACCGACACCGCCTACCTCTACGACAGCGGCAGGGCCGAGACCGCCGAGATCCCCGAGGACATGGAGGAGCTCGAGCACCAGGTCCACGACAACCTCGTCGAGGGCATCGTCGTGGCCGACGACGCGCTGCTCGAGCGCTACCTCGACGGTGACGTGCCCTCGCCCAAGGAGCTCGAGGAGACGCTGGCGCGCGGCGTGGCCGCCGGCCAGGTGTTCCCGGTGGTGTGCGGCTCGGCGACGGTGCCCATCGGCGTCGACCGCCTCGCCAGCTTCATCTGCGAGATCGGGCCGGCGCCCACCGACCGCCCCCCCGTCGAGGTCAAGGCCGGCGAGTCCACCGCCGAGGTCGCCTGCAACCCGGCCGGCGACCCGCTCGCCTTCGTGTTCAAGACCATCGCCGATCCCTACGTCGGGCAGATCTCGCTGTTCAAGGTGCTGTCGGGCACGATCCGCCCCGACGACCACCTGCTGAACACCCGCAGCGGGTCCGACGAGCGCCTGCACGGCATCTTCACCGTGCGGGGCAAGGAGCAGGTCGACGTGCCCGAGGTGCCCGCCGGGGACATCGCGGCGGTCGCCAAGCTGAGCGACACGCTCACCGGCGACACCCTCGCTCCCAAGGGCACGCCTGTGGTGGTGCCGCCGGTGGAGCTGCCCGAGCCGGTCCTGGCGGTGGCCATCCGGGCCCGCACCCAGTCCGACGAGGACAAGCTGGCCAACGCCCTGCGACGCATCCAGGACGAGGACCCGACCCTGCGGGTCGAGCGCAACGACGAGACCCACCAGACCCTTCTGCACGGGCACGGCGACACCCACCTGACGATCACGCTCGAGCGGCTGGCCCGGAAGTTCGGAGTCGAGGTCGACACCGAGGAGGTGCTCGTCCCCTACCGGGAGACGATCACCGGCACCGCTGAGGCCGAGGGCAAGTACAAGAAGCAGACCGGGGGCCACGGCCAGTTCGGCATCGCCCACCTGCGGGTCGAACCCCTGCCGCGGGGCGCCGGCTTCGAGTTCGTCGACGAGATCGTGGGCGGCGCCATCCCCCGCCAGCTGATCCCCGCGGTTGAGAAGGGCATCATCGAGTCGATGGAGAGCGGCGGCGTCCACGGGTTCCCGGTCGTCGACGTGAAGGTCACCTGCTTCGACGGCAAGTACCACCCCGTGGACTCGTCGGAGATGAGCTTCAAGATGGCGGGCTCGCTCGGGTTCAAGGAGGCGATGGCCAAGGCCAACCCCGTCGTCCTCGAACCCATCTCCCTGCTCGAGGTCACCGTCCCCACCGACCTGCAGGGCGACGTCATGGGCGACCTCAACGCCCGGCGGGGCCGCGTCCAGGGCACCGAGCCGGTCGGCGCCGGCGAGCAGAAGATCACCGCCCTGGTGCCGACGTCGGAGATCATGCGGTACGCCATCGACCTGCGGTCCATGACCGGCGGCCGGGGGCGGTTCCGGGCCACGCACGATCACTACGACGTGCTTCCCCCCAACCTCGTGCCCGCGACCGGGTCCCGGGAGTGAGCCCCACCACCGGCTCAGCGGGGGCGTGCCCCCGCTGCGGCATCGACCAGGCCGGCATGCTGCCCGCCGACGCCGTCGCCACGATCCGCTCCCTCCCCCGCCGGTGGCGGGCCGCCCTGGCGGTGCTGCAGGAGGACAGCGAGGCCGGCGACGGGATCGATGGTGGCGCCGACACCGACGCAGTCCTCGACGACGACGCCGTCCGGGACGTGCTGACCCGGGCGGACGGCGTGCGGGCGCGGCTGGCCTGCCTGGCCGAGGCGGCTCGGCGCATCCGCATCAGCGAGCGCCCCGAGGTGCCCGTCCCCGACGAACCGGCCCTGGAGCCCGGCACCGACCCGGACCGCCTGCTCGACGCCCTGGAGCGCGCCGGCGGGGAGGCCGGTGAGGCGCTCGACCGGCTCGACGGCGCCGACTGGGAGCGCCGCGGCCGCCGGGGCGACGCCGAGGTCACCGTGCTCGACCTCGCCCGGGAGGTCGCCCACCACGGCGTGCACGAGCTGCGCGTCGTCGAGGCCGACCTGCGCGCCGCCCGCAACCCCTGACCGGCCCCGACCCTCTCGTTCTGTGAGGATCTTCTGACCCACAGCGGTAGGAGATCCTCAAAGAACGGACGGGGAGGGCACCGGCGTCAGGTCCGGTCGGTGTACTCCGACCAGTCCTCGGGGTTCACCTCCACGATCTGGTCGAGGATCTCGCCGTCGACGCCGTCGACGAGGACCATGCCCCGCATGCTGGGCGGCTCGTCGGCGGAGTAGAGCAGGATGCGCCACGTGGGCCGGCTGCGCAGGCCCCGCCACCCGAGCTGGGCGGAGGCGTGCCCGACCGGGAAGCCGACAGCGCGGGTCGCCTCCACCAGGGCGTCGGTCTCGCGCACCCGGAGCCGCCAGCCCGACAGGAAGCAGTAGGCGCCGAAGGCGGCGAGGCCGGCGCCGGCGACGAGCATGCCGTCGTTCACCAGGGCGCTCTGGTCGCGCTGGGTGACCCAGAGGGCGACGCAGGCGCCGGCGATGAGCAGGTACAGCACGCCGGGGATGCGGCGGCGGGCGATGTCGGGGAACGTGTAGGGCCCGACGAAGGCGGTGACGTCGAGGTCCTCGGGGAGCTCGTCGAGGGGCTCGTCCGCGAAGCGGTCCTCGTCGCTCACCGCACGCTCTCCGGCCAGGCGGCTCGCAGCTTCTCCCACGTGGCCGGCATGGCCTCGGGGATCACCCGGGCCTCGGCGACGGTGGTCATGAAGTTCGAGTCCGCGTTCCAGCGGGGCAGGCAGTGCACGTGGAAGTGGCCGGGCACCCCGGCCCCCGCGGCGGCACCCAGGTTCGCCCCCAGGTTGATGCCGTCAGGACGGTACGTGGCCTTCAGGGCCCGGACGGCGGCGGTCACCGCCGCCCACACCTCGGCGGCCTCGTCGGGCTCGAGGTCCTCGAGCTCACCCACGTGCCGCACCGGCATGACCATCAGGTGGCCGGAGGTGTACGGGTAGAGGTTGAGCAGCGCCAGGGTGCGCTCACCCCGCCAGAGGACGTAGGTGACGTCGTCGGGCTCGTCGCTCTCGATGATGCGGCAGAACACGCACGCCTCGGCCTCCGAGGCGGTCGAGGCATCGGCCACCCCGGCCACGTACTCACCCCGCCAGCCGGCCCACAGCCGCTCGAGCGCCATGTCAACGACGCTCGGCGACCTCGGCGCGCAAGCGGGCGGCGAAGTCGTCGAAGGGGATGTCGCGCTCGGGTCGCTCTGCGCCCCGGGCGTTGTCGGCCACGGTGCCGGCGGCCACGTCGTCGTCGCCGACGACGAGCACGTGCGGGAGCTTCTCGAGCTTGGCCCTGCGGATGCGGGCGCCGAGCGGTTCGTCGGCCTCGACCCAGTCGGCCCGGAACCCCGCGGCCCGCAGGCGGGCGGCGACGGCCGCGGCGTAGTCGTCGTGGTCGCCGCGCACGCCCAGCACCCGCACCTGCACGGGCGCCAGCCACGTCGGGAACGCGCCGGCGTAGTGCTCGGTGAGGACGCCGAAGAACCGCTCGACGGAGCCGAACAGGGCCCGGTGGATCATGATCGGCGTGTGGCGCTGCCCGTCGCGGCCCACGTACTCGAGACCGAAGCGCTGGGGCTCCTGGAAGTCGAGCTGCAGCGTCGACATCTGCCAGGTGCGGCCGATGGCGTCACGGGCCTGCACCGAGATCTTGGGTCCGTAGAAGGCCCCGCCGCCCTCGTCGAGCACGAGGTCGAGGTCGCGCTTGGCCGCCGCCTGCCGCAGCGCCTCGGTGGCCTCGTCCCAGTCCTCGTGGCTGCCGATGGCCTTCTCCTCGGGCCTGGTCGACAGCTCGAGGTAGAAGTCGTCGAGGCCGTAGTCGGCGAGCAGGTCGAGCACGAAGGTGAGCAGCGAGTCCAGCTCGTCGCCCATCTGCTCCTTCGTCGTGAAGATGTGGGCGTCGTCCTGGGTCATGCCCCGGACCCGGGTGAGCCCGTGTACGACACCGGACTTCTCGTAGCGGTACACCGAGCCGAACTCGAACATGCGCAGCGGCAGCTCACGGTAGCTGCGCGTGCGGTGCCGGAAGATCAGGCAGTGGAACGGGCAGTTCATCGGCTTCAGGTAGTACTCGGTGCCCCCGTCGAGCTCCATCGGGGGGAACATGCCCTCCGCGAACCACTCGAGGTGGCCCGACGTCTCGAACAGGCCGGCCTTGGTGATGTGCGGGGAGTACACGAACTCGTAGCCCGCTTCCTCGTGGCGCCGGCGGGAGTAGTCCTCCATGATCCGCCGCACGATCCCGCCCTTGGGGTGGAAGACCGCCAGGCCCGAGCCGATCTCGTCGGGGAACGAGAACAGGTCGAGCTCGTTGCCCAGCTTGCGGTGGTCGCGCTTGGCGGCCTCCTCCAGCCGGTGCAGGTGCTCCTCGAGCGCCGCCTTCGAGTGCCACGCGGTGCCGTAGATGCGCTGCAGCATCGGGTTGCGCTCGTCACCCCGCCAGTAGGCGCCCGCGACCCGCATGAGCTTGAAGTGCCCGAGGTGATGGCCGGTGTCCCGGACGTGGGGTCCGCGGCACAGATCGATGAAGTTCGGCGGGTTCTCGTAGGTCCGCACGACCCCGGCCTCGGTCACCGAGGTGGGGTCCTCGGCGGCGCCGGCGATGATCTCGAGCTTGTAGGGATGGGCGGCGAAGACCTCGCGGGCCCGGTCGCTCGGGATCTCGTCGCGGACGAACGGCTGGGCCTCGGCGATGATCTCGCGCATCCGGGCGTCGATCCGCTCGAGGTCGTCGGGGCTGAAGGTGGCGCCGCCGGGCAGCTCGAAGTCGTAGTAGAAGCCGTCCTCGACGGGCGGGCCGATGCCGAAGGTGGCGCCGGGGAACAGGTCGAGCACCGCCTGGGCGAGCACGTGCGCCGTGGAGTGGCGGATCGTGAACAGGCCCCGCTCGGAGGCGGCGGTGACGATCTCGACCGTCGCGCCGTCGGGAAGCGGGTCGCCGAGGTCGCGCTCGGTGCCGTTCACGACGGCGATCACAGCGTCGCGGGCGAGGCGCGTACCGATCGCCGCCGCCAGGTCGGCGCCGGTGCTCCCCGCGGGCAGCTCCCGGGCCAAGCCGTCGGGCAGCGTGATCGAGATCGTGTCGGGCATGCGCGGCCGAGGATACCGGCGCCCCTCCCCCGGTCCCGAACCGGTAACCGCCCGCCTGTCGGGGTCCCGGTCAGGTGCCCAGGTCGACGCCGAGCAGGGCGGCGGCGGCGCTGGCGCCCCGACCGCCGGCGACGGCGGCGTCGATGGCGGCGACGGCCGCGGGCGTGTCGAGGTCGTCGTCGAGGGCGGCCCGCACGTCGTCGAGCGCTGCATCCCCCGGGCCCGCCGCCCGCCACGCCTCGAGCCGTTCGGCGGCGGCGGGCATGAGCCCGTCGTGCCACTCCCACGACTCCCGGTAGTGGTGGGCGGAGATGGCGAGCCGGATGGTGGCGGGCTCCCACTCCTTGAGCAGCTCGGACACGAACACGAGGTTCCCCAGCGACTTGGACATCTTCTCGCCGTCCTTGCGGACCATGGCGACGTGCATCCAGTGGCGCACGAACCGCTCGCCGGTGGCGGCCTCGGACTGGGCGGCCTCGCACTCGTGGTGCGGGAAGATCAGGTCGGCGCCCCCGCCGTGCAGGTCGATGGTGGTGTCGAGCTCGCGCATGGCCAGCGCCGAGCACTCGATGTGCCAGCCGGGCCGCCCGGCGCCCCAGAGCGACTCCCACCACGGCTCGCCCTCGCGCGCCGCCTGCCACAGCACGAAGTCGAGCGGGTGGCGCTTGTTGGGGTCGTCGGGGTTGCCGCCGCGCTCGGCGGCCAGCTCGAGCATGGTCGCCTCGTCGAGGTGGCTGACCTGGCCGAAGCGCTCGAAGCTGCCGACGTCGAAGTAGACCGATCCGCCGGCCTCGTAGGCGTGGCCGCGGTCGAGGACCATCCCGATGAACCCGCGGATGTCGGCGATGGCCGAGGTGGCCCGGGGCTCGCTGAAGCACGGCAGCATGCCCAGGGCCGCCATGTCGGCCTGGAACCGGGCAGTCTCCGACGCCGCCAGGTCCAGGTAGTGCACCCCGAGCTCGCCCGCCTTGCGCAGGATGTCGTCGTCGACGTCGGTGATGTTGCGAACGCAGCGGGTCTCGTGGCCGAGGTCCCGTAGGCGCCGCTGGAGCACGTCGTAGTGGACGTAGGTGGTGGCGTGACCGAGGTGGGTGGCGTCGTAGGGGGTGATCCCGCACACGTACATGCTGACGACGGGTCCCGGCTCGAAGGGGACGACCTCTCGCCGGGCGGTGTCGTACAGCCTCATCCGAGGTGGCGAACGCTCAGCCGGCGTCGTCGATTCCCGTGAGCCGGACCGCCACCCGGGTCTTGTACCGGGTGTTGAGCTGGAGCAGCACGGCGGTGAACGCCTCGATGGGTGCGGCGTTGGTCAGCTCGCCGGCGTCGAGCGGTCGCAGGCCCGGGATGCGCCCGACCACGTCGGCCACCCACTTCGTGGCCGGCGGGTGGTCCGAGCAGATCAGCACGTCGCTCTCGACGGGGTGGTCGAGCTCGCCGAGCTCCTTCGCCGGGACGTGGTGCAGCGCGGCGGCCACGGAGGACTCGGGCAGCGCGGCCTGCAGAGCCGCCGCCACCGACCCGCGGGGCGGCACCAGGGCCTGGAACTCGCCGCCGACCCGGGCCAGGGCGTTGGCCATGGAGACCACCGTCTTGCCCCGGAGCTGGTCGCTGACCCCTCGAGCGGTGCTGACGGCGCCGTCCCAGGGCGTGGCCACCACGATGGCGTCGGCGGCGGCCGCGCCCGCGTTGTCGGCGGCGTCGAGCGCGAGCTCGCGGCCCTGCCAGCGCTCCAGCAGGGCGTCGCGGGTCTCGATCGCCCGCTCGAGGGACCGCGAGCCGATCACCACCTCGAAGCCGACCGACGCCAGGCGCGCCGCCAGGGACCTGCCGGCCGGACCGGTTCCACCGAGCACTCCGATGCGCATGGCAGGCCACTGTACGCCCGGCGGTAACGTCGCCCCGAACCCACCGGTCGGAGGCAACCATGGGACTGCTCGACGGCAAGCGCATCCTCGTCACCGGGGTGCTCAACGACGACTCGATCGCCTTCTCGGTCGCCCGGCTCGCCCAGGAGGAGGGCGCCGAGGTCGTGCTCACCTCGTTCGGGCGGGTCCGGCGCATCACCGACCGGGTCGCGAAGAAGCTGCCGGTGACGCCCGAGGTGCTGGACTTCGACGCCACCGACCCGGACCACGTGCCCGCTCTCACTGAGGCGCTGCGGGGCGGCGGGCCCGTCCACGGGGCCCTCCACGCCATCGCCAACGCCAACCCCGAGACCTGCCTGGGCGGCGACGTGCTGCGGGCGGGCTGGGACGACGTCGGCATGGCGTTGCACGTCTCGGCGTACTCGCTGAAGGCGCTGGCCGAGGCGGTGCGCCCGGCGATGGAGGGGGGCGGTTCGCTGGTGGGGCTCGACTTCGACGCCCGCCAGGCGTGGCCCGTGTACGACTGGATGGGGGTGGCCAAGGCGGCGCTCGAGTCGCTCACCCGCTACCTGGCCCGCGACCTCGGCGGCGACCGCATCCGCGTCAACCTGGTCGCCGCCGGCCCCCTGCGCACGATGTCGGCCAAGTCGATCCCCGGCTTCGAGCAGTTCGAGGCGACGTGGGGCGCCCGGGCGCCGCTCGGTTGGGACATCCGCGACCCCGAGCCCGTCGCCCGCGCGTGCGTGGCGCTGCTCTCGGACTGGTTCCCGGCGACGACCGGCGAGATCGTCCACGTCGACGGGGGCTTCCACGCGGTCGGCGCCTGACCCCCGCTCAGACCGGAGGCGCGAGGGTCACGGTCCGGGTTGCTCCAGGTACTTCGGGTTGGCCACCGCGAGCTTGTCCCGCACGGCCTCGTGCACGCAGGCGATCACCTCGGCCCACCGGTCGTCGAGGTCGCCCCGGCGGATGGCGGCGGCCAGCTCGGCGTCGTCGGCGAAGCCCAAGCTCGCGAGCCGCTCGGCGTGGGCGGCGACCTGGGCCGGGCCCTGCTCGAGCTCGCGCTGGACGATGGCCAGGACGTTGACGGCGACGCGCGTGTGGAAGCGCACCCGGCCCTCGGTGGCCTCCATGACGTCGCGCTCGAGGAACTCGCGCACGGCCTCGACCAGCTGGGCCGCCGTCGGCGGGTCGTGCAGCTCGGCCAGCTCAGCCCTCCTCCAACAGGAGCAGGAGGTCGTGCTCCTGCTCGCAGACGCGCCGGCCGATGGCGGCGAGCTCGACCGAGCGGACGGCACCGGACAGGTGCGTGGCGGCCTGGATGATGCACATGATCCCCCACTTGAGCGTGCCGAGGGTCTGCCACCAGCGGACCACCTGCGGGTCGACGGGGGTGCCGGCGTGCTCCTCGTAGGCGGCGAACAGCTCCTCGAAGGGCCCGAAGCCCCCGACGGGGTGCGGGGAGCCGAACCGCCACGCCTTGGTGCACAGCCAGCCCAGGTCCTCCATGGGGTCGCCGAGGTGGGCGATCTCCCAGTCGAGCACGGCACGCAGGCCTTCGGGCCCGACGATGAAGTTGCCGGTGCGGAAGTCGCCGTGCACGACCGCGGTCGCCGTCGACGGCGGCCGGTGGGCCTCGAGCCAGCGGAACCCCAGCTCGAAGGCGGGGTGGGGCTGGCCGAACCCGTCGAGCAGCTCGCGGAACTGGACCACCTGGTCCTGCTCCTCCAGGCCGGGGACGGCGTCGGTCGGGATGCGGTGGATGCGGGCCAGCACCTCGCCGAGCTGCCGGGCGAGCACGGGACGGGCTTCGGCGAACTCCTCGTCGCGCAACAGCTTGCGGGGGATCGTCTCGCCCTCGACGTGACGCACCACCATGAACGGCCGGCCCAGCGCCTCGCCGGCCGGGTCGGCGTCGGTGACCAGCACCTCGGGCACGGGCACGCCCTGGTCGGCAGCGGCGCGCAACAGCGCCGCCTCGGACGCCATGCCGCTGCCGGTCCGGGCGCCGCCGGGGCGCTCGCGCTGGAGGATGAGCGGCACCGTCGGCCCTTCGGCGGGCCGGGCCCGGAACGCCCAGGTCTCGCGCGAGGCGCCACCCGACAACCGGCGCAGCCCCTCGACCGTGACGGCGTCGCCGAGCGCCGGGGCCAGCACCGCCGCGAGCGACGTCCCCAGGTCCTCCTCGGCGGCCATGCCGCCTGTCTTAGCAGTACTGGCGCAGGGTGGGGTACGGGTTGACCGGGGAACCCCCGCCCGGGTGCATCTCGAAGTGCAGGTGCGGGGTGCCCCGGGCGTTGCCGGTGTCGCCGACGTAGCCGATGACGGTGCCGGCGCTGACCCGACCTCCGGCGCCGTAGGCCGACAGGTGCGTGCCGAAGTAGGTGATGCCGTCGTCGCCCCGCAGGTAGAAGGACAGGCCGCCGAGGCGGACGTTGCGGTGCGTGACCGTGCCGCTCACGGGCGCCACGACGGGCGTGCCCCGGGGGGACAGGATGTCGTTGCCCATGTGCCGGCGGCCGCCCGAGCGGGGCGCCCCCCAGTCGTTGGTGAAGGCGCGGGGGCCCTGCACGGGGCAGATCCAGCGGCCGCTGCCGAGCACCTGGGGCGTGGCGCGCGCCGGTGTGGCCCGGACGGGGGCACGCGCGGTGCGGTTGGCGGCCGCCCGGCGGGCCTCCTCCGCCGCCCGCCGGCGACGCTCCTCCTCCTCACGCCGGCGCTGGAGCTCGACCTGGCGGGCGAGCTCGGCTTGCGCCGCCTGGTGGCGCTGGCGGACCACGGCCAGGGCCGCCGCCGCCTCCTGGCGGCGGGCGCGCAGCTCGTTCCGGGCGATCTCGAGGTCTTCGCGGACCATGCGGTACTCGTCGATGGCGTCCTCGGTGCCGCCGGTGACCATCCTCGCCAGGGCGGCCGCCCGGGCCGACCTGTTGAGGTCGTGCTCGAAGAGCACCGCCGAGTCGCCGGCGCCGCCGGCGACGTAGCTGTTCACGGCCTGCTGGCGCACCAGGTCCTCGAGCCCGGCGAGCCGCTCCTGGGTCGCCGCGGTGCGGCGCTCCAGCTCGGCGACCTCACCCTCGAGCTCGGCGAGGCGCGACTGGGCCTGGGCCAGCTGCTGGGCGACCTCGTTGGCGCGCGTGCGTGCGGCGTCCACGGCGCTCTGGGCCGCGGCCGGACCACCGGTCAGGACGAGGGCGAGCGCGAGGATCGACGCGGTGAACCTCCGCACGGGTACGGCAATGTACCTGTAACCATTCCGTAAAGCGAATCGGCGGGGCGCTGCCACGGCCTGACGCATGCGGTGGTCGTCGGCTCAGAACCGGGTCGGGAGGCTCGTGCGGGGCCGGGCGAAGCGGCCCACGCCGCCCACCACCGGCTCGACCCGGCGCGTGGGCCGGGCGGCGACCGCGCCGCCGCCGGCCGACGCCAACCCGCCGATGAGCCGCGGCGCCGGGGCCTCGACGCCCGACAGGCGCCACAACCCGGCGGCGATCAGGCCGATGACCAGCACGGCGATGATGCGCTCGGTGGTGGTTCGGGCGACCGGCGCCGTCCGGGGGCCGCGGGGCGCGCTGCCCGGGGGGGCGGCCGCAACCGGGTCGTCGCCGTCACCGACCTCGCCGGCGCCGCCCGGAGCCGGTGCCGGCGCCCCCGGTGCGTCGAACGGCGGGGGCGCGTCGAACGCGAACCCGTCGTCGAGGAACGCCTGGCCGGGGTCGAAGCCCCCCAGGTCGTCGAAGCCGAGGTCGCCGTCGTCGAACCCGTCGCCGGGCTCGGACCCGAAGCTCGGCGCCGGCGTGAACGACTGGTCGGTCGGCTGCTCGAACGACGTCTGGAACGGCGCGGGCAGGCCCGGCGCGGGCGTGAGCACCACGTCGAAGGCGTCGCCCTGCTTGTGGCCCTCGCCGAGCTCCCAGGAGATCTGCATGCCGTCGTCGGAGAGCGCGCCCTCTACTCCCGCGGCGTCGCAGTCGGCCTCGGGCCGGCTCTCCCAGGTGCCGCCGTCGGCCGCGCCCCACTGCGTGGGCGTGGCGCAGGCCAGGATCAGCTCGGCCACCGGGCTCGAGCCCGGCGCGACGTTCAGGGTGAGGGTGCCGCCGCCGGCGTCGGGGGCGTGGAAGCGCACGGCCGCGACGGCGATCGGGCCGCTGGGGTCGTTGGCCACGTAGAGCCCGCCCTCGGGAACCGTGGGCGGAGCGGGGACCGGCGCCGGGAGCAGGCCGCTCACTGGCTGCTGGCGGGCCTTGTACCACCAGCCGTGCCGGTCGAGCTGGGCCTCGGCGCCGGCGGGCACAGCCAGCGTGAGCGGCGCGCCGACCGTCACCAGGCCGGCGGCCAGGGCTCGCAGGAATCGGCGCCGGCCGGGCATCAGCCGCCCCTCGCCCGCAGCGGCTCGCGCCGGCGCCGGCCCCGCCCGCCGCCGTCACCGCCGGCGGGGTGGGGCCGGCGGGCTGATCGGCTGGCCATGGCCTTGCTCTCGCCCGAGCGGTGGATGACGTCGAGGTCACCGCCGAGGTAGGCGGACACGACGCGCTCGTCGGCCAGCACCGCCTCGGGTTCGCCGCGGGTCACGACGGCGCCGAGCTCGAGCGCGATGATCTCGTCGGAGACGGACGTGATCAGCGGCATGTCGTGCTCGATCACGAGCAGCGAGCAGTTGGCCTCGCGCTGGATGCGCTTCAGCAGGGGCCCGAGGGCCTCGGTCTCGCGCTGGGCGATGCCCGAGGACGGCTCGTCGAGGAGCAGCACGTCGGGGTCGTGGGCGATCGCCATGGCCAGGTCGACGACGCGGCGCGAGCCGGTGGACAGCTCGGAGACGAACTTGTTGCGGAACGCCCCGAGGTGCATGAGCTCGATCAGGTCGTCCACCGTCCAGGCGACGTCGAGCTCGGACTGCTGCATGGCGGGCAGGCCGAGCAGCGCGGCCACGTGGTCGCGGGTCTCGATGTGGCGCTCGAGGCCGAGGGCGATGTTCTCGGCGACGGTGAGCGACGGGAAGATGCGGGCGTCCTGGAACGAGCGGCCGAGGCCGATGGCGGCCCGGCGGTCGGCGCCCCAGCGGGTGATGTCGACGCCCTTGAAGCGGATGCGGCCGGCATCGAGGGCGAGGTGGCCCGACAGCAGGTCGAAGATCGTGGTCTTGCCGGCGCCGTTCGGGCCGATGAGCCCGAGGATCTCGCCCTCGGCGAGCGTGAAGCTCACGTCGTTCACGGCCGTGATGCCGCCGAAGCGCTTGGTGAGGCCCTCCACCTCGAGGATCGGGGCGTGCCCGGTGGTGCCGGGCAGGGCCTTGCGGGCGCTGGCCGGGACCTTCCCGCGACCGTTCGCCGACTCGCCGTTCACCGAGCCCGCGCCCTCGAGGAAGACGGCCCGCAGGATGTCCCCGCGCTCGAGCAGCTCCTCGGTGGGTCCCGAGAACCGCACCTCGCCCTTCTCCATGAAGTAGGCGCGCTCGGCGATCGTGAGGGCCACGTTCACCGACTGCTCGACGAGGATGACGGTGCAGCCCTGGGCGTGGATGGCCCGCACCATGTCGAGGAGGAGCTCGACGACGGTGGGGGCGAGCCCGAGCGAGAGCTCGTCGATGATCAGAAGGCGCGGGCGGGCGACGAACGCCATGCCCAGGGCGAGCTGCTGCTGCTCGCCACCGGAGAGGTTGCCGGCCATCTGGTCCCACCGCTCGCGCAGGCGGGGGAAGCGGTCGAGGACCTCCTCCACCCGGCGGTCGATCTCGGCGGGGTCCTCCTGGGTGTAGAGCCACGTGCCGGCCTTGAAGTGCTCGGCGACGGTGAGCGTGGGGAACACCGCCTTGCCGCCGGGCACCTGGATGATCCCCAGCTTGGCCGTCTGCACGGCATCGGCGTGGGTGATGTCCCGGCCGTCGTAGAAGATGGCGCCGCCGATGGGGTCGACGGTGCCGGAGATGGCCTTCAGCAGCGTGGACTTGCCGGCGCCGTTGGTGCCGAGCAGGGCGATGATGTCGCCCTCGTAGACGTCGAGGTCGACGCCGAACAGCACCTGGACCTGGTCGTAGGCGACGTCGACGCCCTTGCAGACGAGCAGGGGCCGGCGGCCGTCGCCCCGCTCGAACTCCTCCCGCACGCGGATGGCGGTGGAGAGCGTGTTGCGGGCCTGCTCGACGTCACGGCGGACGAAGCGGCTGGCCGAGGCCCCGATCAGGCCGGCGAGGGCCACGATGGCGGCCAGCACGGCGATGGCCCACCGGTAGCCCTGCGCCTCGCCCAGCTCGAACAGCGGGATCGAGGCGAAGCCGCCGAGGCCGACGAAGAGGATGGCGTAGGCGTAGGCCTGGGAGCGCACCCGGGGCGGCGCGACGATCCCGACGAGCGAGAAGTAGGCGGGCTGGTAGGCGCCCACGCCCATCGACAGGAAGAACGCCATGGCCAGCGACAGCAGCGCCCAGGGGGCGATGGCCATGAGGATGAGGCCCGCGGCGAACTGCACGAACGACAGCCCGGTGATCGTGGCCAGGCGGGGGGTGCGGCCGTCCCGGGCGGCCCGGGAGGCGAGCGTGCCGCCGACGAGCAGCCCGGCGACGGTGCCGGCGCCGAAGACGAACTGCACGACGCCGCGCTCGAAGGCGCCGTAGTCGTAGACGTCCTCGAAGAACAGCGACAGGAACTGGTTGATCGCCAGGTAGCCGACGCCGAGGAAGAAGGCGCCCACCCACAGGCGGCGCAGCGTGCGCACCGAGTAGAGCTGCCGGCGGGCCTCGGCGAAGGGCACCTTGCCTTCCACCTCCTCGGCCTTGGCGGCGAGGTCGGCGTCGATGCTCTCCCCCCGCTTGGGTTCGCGCAGCTTGGCGACCAGCAGCGCCAGGAACACATACGTGGGGATGGCCAGCAGGATGAACGCGGCGCGCCAGCCGAGCGCGGCGCCGATGGCGCCGGCGACGATGCCGGACACGGCGGCGACGGGGTTGGCGAGCCGGTGGATCTGGAAGACCCGGGGGTGGACCTCGGGCTTGTAGTAGTCGCCCAGGAGGCTGGGGTGGACGACCTCGTTGATGATGCGGCCGATGCCGGCGAGGAGGCGGACGGCGAACAGCAGCAGCACCGTGGGAACCACGCCCGTGAGGATGCTCATCGTGCTCCAGAGCACGGCGGCGAACGCCGCCACCCGCACCCGGTTGGAGCGGTCGGCGATGTAGCCGACAGGCAGGGCGGCGAGCAGGATGAACACGCTGCTGATCACGCCGATGGCGCCGATGCCGGCGTCGGTCAGGTCGAAGGCGTCGCGGATCTCGGGGGTGAGCGCGGCGAAGGCGATGACGTCGAACTGGTCGACGAAGTTGAGTCCCAGCAGGATCCCGAGCGGCAGCACCGAGGCGCCACCGGTGAGGGCGGCGAACCGGCCGCCCCGGCCGGTGGACGGCGGGACGAGGTCGGTCGGGCCGGCAGGCGGCGGCTGCGGGGTGGTGGTGCTCATGCGCCCTCCTCGCGGGCGCCGGCGGTGCGGCGCAGGTGGTCGTGGTCGGCCGCGTCCTCGAGGGTCAGCTCGGCCTCGCAGACGGGGCACCAGATCGTGCGGTCGGCGAGCACGTCGAAGCTCGCGACGGTGTCGACGCTGTGCTCGGCTTCGGTGAGCACGTCCTGCTGGTCCTCGCCGGTCTCGACCCGCCGGTCCGCCACGAGGGACGGGACGTGGATGCCGTTGCGGTTGGCGACCCAGCGCAGGGCGGCGTCGCGCACGCGCCAGATGCCCTCGGCCAGCCCACCGGGCAGGAACATGAGGATCACGATCAGGCCCGGCCCGGTGACGAGGAGCGTGAGCTCGTTGATGTTCAGCCGGTTGGCGGCGATGGTGACGCCCTGGCTGAACACCCCGCCGAGCACGGCGCCGGCGAGCGAGCTGATGCCGCCCACCACGGTGTAGGCGAACACGGCGAGGCTGTTGCCGGTGCCGTAGGTGCCGGCGTCGACCGAGCCCAGGTGGTAGGCGTTGAGCACGCCGGCGGCGGCGGCGATGAACCCGGCCACGGCGAAGGCGGCCAGCTTGGTGCGGGCGAGGTTGATGCTGTAGCTGGCCGCCGCCCGCGAGTTGTCGCGCACGGCGATGAGCACCCGGCCGCTGCGGTGGCGCCGGAACGACACGGCAGCCGCGAGGGTGAGCACCAGGAAGGCCAGGCAGAACCAGTACCAGTTGCGGGGCTCGGCCAGGTCGATGCGCTCGAAGAGGAAGGGGCGGGTCACCCGGGCGCCGTCCTCGGGCAGCATGTGCCGGCCGAAGAAGTAGCCGCGGTTGAGCAGCCAGAACTGGGTGAAGGCGGCGAAGGCGAGGGTCGTGACCGCCAGGAACAGGCCCTGGATGCGCAGCGCCGGGATGCCCACGATGATCGCCACGAAGGCCCCGGCGAGGCCACCGGCGACGAGCACCACGAAGAAGTCCTGGTTGTGGTTGGCGACCAGGTGCCCGGCGACGAGCGCGCCGACGCCCACGAAGGCGAACTGCCCCAGGCTGATCTGGCCGGCCCAGCCGGTCAGCACCACGAGCGACACGCCCACCATCGCCCAGATGAGGGCGCTGGTGGCGGCGCTGACGTTCTGGACGCCGACGTAGAACGGCGCGAGCAGGAAGAGGGCGGCGACAGCGGCGACCACGGTGGTGCGCCCGGCGCGCACCTCGCGGACGTCGCGCAGCTCGGGCGGGACGGCACGCAGCTCCTTCACGGCCTGCCACGTGGCCACCCCGGTGTCCATCGCCCGGGACATCGAGCCGCGCTGGAACAGCAGGGCCAGCAGGATGACGAGCAGCATGATGGCCGCGCCCTCGGAGCTGCGGCCCGTGGCGAACACCGAGGACTGGTCGATCACCCCGATGATCATCCCGGCGCCGATGGCCACGGGCAGCCGCTCCATCCGGGCGATGACGGCTGCGGCCAGCGCGAACAGCAGGACCTCCGCGCCGGCCAGGCCCCCGAGGGGCAGGCCCACGATGGGGCCCCGGAGGAACACCGTGATGGCGGAGAACGTGCCGGCGAGCATCCAGGCCACGGTGCCGACCCGCCGGACGGGGATGCCGAGCAGCGAGGCCCGGTCGGCGTTCTCGGCCGATGCCCGCACGGCGATGCCGAGGCGCGTGTACTTGAAGAACAGGCCGAGCAGGACGGCGCAGAGGATGACGCCGCCCAGGGCCACGAACTGGTCGCCGGTGATGGGCTGGCGGCCGAAGAAGAACCCGAAGCGGGTGAAGGGGGTGCGGATGACGTCGGGCAGCCGGTCGGCGCCGAGCCACCCGGGTGTGAGCAGCGTGAAGAACGCCAGCAGCTGGGCGATGCCGATCGTCACGACGGTGAGGATCAGGCGGGGGGCGTTCGCGAACCGCCGGACGATGACCACGTCGATGAGCCCGCCGGCGACGGCGCCGCCGGCGATGGCGATGGGCAGGGCGAGGAAGTAGTGCACCCCGTGCACGACCATGAGGGTCATGGCGAACACCGCGGGCAGGGCGCCCATGCTGCCGGCGGCGAAGTTGATGATGCGGTTCGCCCGGTAGATGAGGATGATGCCGACCGCCATCAGCCCGTAGAGGGCGCCGAGGCACGCGCCCCAGAACATGAGCCCGTCGGGCGTGCCCCAGATCTGCTTCACGAGCCAGTAGGCGCCGAGGGCGGCCCACGCCGTGGTGACCACCGCCCGGGTGGCGGCGCGGCTGCGGAGCTGGTCCCACGCCAGCGCCGTGAGCAGCCCGGCGACGAGCACGGGTGGGATCGACCACCACGGCGCGCTCCAGACGGTGAGGACGAGGGCGAGGAACGAGAGGCCGAGGGCCACGAAGGCGCTGAGCGCCTTGCGCTGGGGGGTGGCGGTGGCTTCGCGGGTGAGCTCCTGGAGGGCGGTCACGACGTCCTACCGGGGCTTGTTGGGGAGCTGGGGCTCACCCTGGGGCCACTGCCCGAGGTCGTAGCGGCGCCCCTCGTTGAGGGCGACGTAGGAGCCCGGGCGGCCGTCGAGGCGGGACGGCGTGGTGTGGCTCCAGTAGACCTCGCGCATGTCGCTGATCCAGGTGTAGTCCCCCTCGCCGAACCGCCGGGTCTCGTGCTGGCCGCCACCGAGCGTGCCCAGGCGGCGGGCGCCCTGCTCGAAGGTGCCGGGGTTCAGGTTCGGACCGGCCATCTGGATGATGCCGCCGAGCATCTCGTAGTAGTGCCAGGCGAACAGGGCGGTGTTGTAGGGCTGGCCCGAGCGCCCGGTGGCCCGCCAGACGCGGGCGGCGTCGTTGTCCGAGAAGGGCTGGGGAGCGCCGAGCATGCTCAGGCCCCACGCCTGCTGCCACTGCGTGCCGGCCGAGCCGTAGATGCGGCCGAAGGCGTCGTGGTCCATGAGCCCGGACCCGGCGAGGATGTACTCGGGCCGGTACTGGCGCTCCTCGGACGTGATGACCATGAAGTGGGGTGCGATGCCGTCGCAGATGCAAGAGATCGTCGTCACGTTGTTCTCCTGCATCCGGTCGATGCCGGCGTTGCGCTGCTCGTTGGCCCGGTCGATGTCCTGGGCGTACTGGTACTCGGCGACGACCCCGCTCCCGCAGTTGCGGACCATCTGCTTCAGCTCGTTCAGGACCTGCACGTTCGCCGGGTCGTCGGGCGTGATGATCCCCAGGCGCCGCTCCTGGAGGGTGAGCCGCGGGTCACCGGCCTGCACGGCGTTGCCACCGGCGAGGCGCTTGCACCAGTACTCGGCGAGGTGCCGGGCGATCACCGAGCCGCTGATGCGGGTGTCCCACACGAAGGGGCGGCGGTTCTGCCGGAAGCTGTCGGGGAAGTGGTGGCCGCCGAGCGCGATCACCCGGTGGGCGGCCACCTCGTCGAAGAACGCGGAACCGAGCGGGGTGTTCCACAGCACGGCGAAGGGGCGGGTCTCGGCGATCAGCCGCCGGGCCTCGTCCCGCAGGCACTGGGGCTCGGGCGGCAGCAGCGGGCAGCTGCCGGTGAACTTCACCACCTCGATCTCACGCCCGTAGAACTCGTAGCGGCTGTTGAGGAACTCCAAGGCCGCCCGCTCGAACTCGTCGACCTCCTCGGCGTTCGCCGCCAGGTCCTGGCTCGCGAGGATGGCGTCGACCGCGGCGTTGGGGGCCGGCGCGTAGCGGGTGATGCGGATCTTGTCGGCGGTGACGCCCTGGTAGGTCGCGCCGCCGTTGTTGGCGCCCTCGGGGAACTTGCCGACACACGGCGGGGCGAAGGGGGTCACGTCGTGCTGGCGCCCGTCGCGGCAGTGGCTGGTGTCGCCCCCGCCGGCGGCGGCGCCGCCGCCGTCGCCGCGAGGTCCACCGCCCGCCTGGCCGCCGCTGCCCCCGGTCCCCTGCTGACGCCCCGGGGCGGCCCGCCGCTCACCGGTCTCGGGGTTCACGAACTCGCCAGTGGCCTCGTCGAGGACGAAGCCCTCGGCCTCGAGCTCGTCGTCGAAGCCGTTGGGGTCACCGGCGGCGAGCTCGTCGTCGAAGAAGCCGCCGTCGCCGCCGAAGGTCAGATCCGTCGCCTCGGGCGCCCGGGACGGGGCGATGGCGATGATCAGGAGCTGGACGACCACGAGCGCGGCCAACGGCGCGTACCGCCTGGCCAACGACCGATTCATGTGCACGACCCCCTCGGACGATGGTCCTGAGCTGTGTTGCGGTGGCACGGCGGGTGACGGCGGTCACGAGCCGTTCACGTCATCTATTCGCCGGACCCCGCCTGACTTCCTGCGTCCCAGGGTCAGGAACGGGCGCGGCCCGTGGGGCGGTCGTGCTCGTCGCGGATGTCGCCGACGAGCTCCTCCAGCAGGTCCTCGAGCGTCACGAGGCCGGCGGCCGTGCCGTCCTCGCCGGTCACCACGGCGACGTGCAGGCGGGCCCGCCGCATCGCCACGATCACCTCCCCCAGCGACCGTTCGGCGCCCACCACGAGCATCCGCCGCACCAGCCGGGGCGGGATGGCCCGGACCCGGGCGCGGTCGTCGAGGGCCAGCAGGTCCTTGGCGTGGACGTAGCCGAGCAGGTCGGCCCGGTCCCGACCCCACACGGGGATGCGGGAGTGGCCGCTCTCGACCACGACGCGCTCGAAGCGGTCGGGCGCGGCGGTCGCCGGCAGCGACACCACCCGGTCGAGCGGCACCATCAGCGTGCCCACCGAGCGGTCGCGGAACCGCAGGGCGCCAGAAAGAAGGCGGTGCTCGACCTCTTCGAGCAGCCCTTCGCGCCGGGACGCCGCCAGCATCCGCGCGATCTCGTCGGCGGTGTGGGCGTCGACCAGCTCCTGGCGGGGCTCGACCCCGCCGAGGCGGAGCACGCCGTTGGCCGTGGCGTTGAGCGCGCGGACCAGCGGGCGGAACACGGCCACGAACGCGGCCATGGGGAGGGCCAGCCACAGCGCCGAGCGCTCCGGCTCGGTGATGGCGATGTTCTTGGGGACCATCTCGCCGATCACCATGTGCAGGAACACCACGATCGACAGGGCCAGCACGAACGCGACCGTGTGGGTGGCGCCCGCGGGCAGGCCGAGCACGCCGAGCGGGCCCTCCAGCAGGCGGGCGACGGCGGGCTCGGCGACGAACCCCAGGCCGAGCGACATCATGGTGATGCCGAGCTGCGACGCGGACAGCATGAGCGTCAGCTCGCGCATCGACCGCGCCGCCAACCGGGCGCGGAAGCTGCCCTCGCTCGCAGCCTGCTCGATGCGGGTGCGACGGGCGGCGACGAGCGCGAACTCGGCGGCCACGAAGAAGGCGTTCGCCAGCAGGAGCACGACGGCGGCGCCGAGGGCCAGCGCCGTCACCGCTCGTCGCCGCCCCGACGTCGGTGCCCGTCCGGCGGGCCGGCGGCTGTCGCCGGCGGCGCCGTCACGCGGACCGTCGCGATCCGCAGCCGGTCCCGGGCGAGCACCTCGAGGGTCCAGCCCTGCCAGGCCGCCTGCTCCCCTTCCTCGGGGATCCGCCCGAGGAGCGCGAGGACGAACCCGGCGAGGGTCTCGTAGTCGCCGTCGGGGATCTCCAGCCCCGTGAGGTCGAGCACCTCGTCGAGGTGGAGCGTCCCGTCGAGCACCCAGGTGCCCGCCGGGAGGGCGGCCGTGAGCCCCGCCTCGGGCACCGGGTCGTGCTCGTCGTGGATCTCGCCGACGATCTCTTCGAGCACGTCCTCCAGGGTGATGATGCCGGCCGTCCCCCCGTACTCGTCGACCACGACGGCGAGCTGCGTGCCCCGGCTGCGCATGTCGACGAGCAGCGACTCGAGGTCGCGCGTCTCGGGGATGGCCAGGGCGTCCTTCATGATCCGCGCCACCGGCGTCGACGACCGCTCGGCGGCGGGCACCCGGAACACGTCCTTGGCGAGCACCACGCCCACGATGTCGTCGAGCTCGTCCCGGTAGACCGGGAAGCGCGAGTACCCCGTCTCCACGGCGAGCGCCGCCAGCTCGGCGACGCTCTGCTCCGGACGGATCGCCGTGACCGAGACCCGCGGGACCATCGCCTCGTCGGCGGTCTTGTGGGCGAAGCGGAAGGTCCGGGTCAGCAGCGCCAGGGACTCGGGGTCGAGCGTGCCCTCCCGACCGGAGGACTGCACGAGCAGCTCGAGCTCCTGGAGCGTCCGCACCGACGTCAGCTCCTCGCGGGGCTCGATGCCCAGGCGCCGGCACGTGGCGTTGGCGGCGGCGTTGAAGAGGGCGATGAGCGGCCCCGCCACGAGCGTGTAGGCCCGCAGCGGCGCGGCCACGAGCAGCGACGCCCCCAGCGGGCGGGCGATCGCCCAGTTCTTGGGGACGAGCTCGCCGAGCACCATCTGCACGACCGTCGCCAGCCCCAGCGCCAGGGCGATCGACACGCCCAGGCTCGCCTGCTCGGGCACGAACGGCAGCGCCCCGATCAGCGGGTCGAGCAGCACGGCCACGGCCGGCTCGGCCACGAACCCCAGCACGAGGGAGCTGGCGGTGATGCCGAGCTGGGCGCCTGAGAGGTTGAACGAGAGGCGCTCCAGGCCCCGCAGCGCGAGGCGCGCTCGACGGTTGCCCTGGGCGGCGAGCACCTCGATGCGGTCGCGGTCGACGGCCACGAGGGCGAACTCGGCCGCCACGAAGAAGGCGTTGGCCAGGATCAGGGCGCCGACCAGACCGAGTCCGAGTGCGGTGTCGATGGTGACCTCCGGCCGGGATCGTACCGGGGGGCCGGGCCGGCGGGATTCTTCACCCGGATCTCGGCGCGAAGCGTGCGAAAACCGTACGAACCCGTCCAGGGGGTGATCGACAGGGGGGTCGCGGCGCGGGCTAGTCTCGACCCGCCGTGACGGGGGTCACTGACCTACCGTCCGGGGGACGAGCAGCGGACGAGGAAGGACCACGACATACATGCGGCTGTTCCTACGCAAGCTGCCAGCACTCATCGGCACCCTGCTCGCCGTCTCGTTCCTCACCTTCATGCTCACGAGCCTCCTGCCGGGCGATCCCGCCGTGATGATCCTCGGCCCCGACGCCACCGAGGCGTCGATCGAGCGGGTGCGCGCCGACCTCGAGCTCGACCGGCCCTTGCCGGTCCGCTACGTCAACTGGCTCGGCCGCGCCGTCACGGGCGACCTGGGACGGTCGTACCGGACCCGCCAGCCCGTGATGGAGGCGATCACCGAGCGATTGCCCGTCACCATCCAGATCGGGGTGATGGCCGTGACCATCGCCCTGCTCGGAGCGATACCGCTCGGGATGCTGTCGGCCTACAAGCAGGGCAGCGCCATCGACCGGACGATCACCGGCGCCGCCTTCGGCTTCCTCTCGGTGCCGAACTTCGTGATGGCGACGCTGCTGATCTTCGTCGTGGCGGTGCAGTTCGGGCTCTTACCGGCGACGGGGTGGACCAGGCTCACCGACAACCCGATCGAGAACCTGCGAAGAGCCCTGTTGCCGGCGCTGTCGCTGGCGATCGGTGAGATGGCCGTCTACACGCGCCTGCTGCGCACCGACCTCATCACCACCCTGCAGCAGGACTACGTGACGATGGCCCGGGCCAAGGGCATGTCCACGAACCGCATCATGCTGCGCCACGCGCTGCGACCGTCGTCGTTCTCGCTGATGACCGTCGTCGGCCTCCAGGTCGGCTCGATCATCGGCGGGTCGGTCATCGTCGAGACGATCTTCGCTCTGCCGGGCGTCGGGCGCCTGCTGTTCGAGTCGATCACCCAGCGCGACCTGATCATCGTGCAGGGGGTGGTGCTGTTCATCGCCACCGCCTACGTGCTGATCAACTTCATCGTCGACCTCCTCTACTCCTATCTCGACCCGAGGATCCGTCATGGCTGAGCACCAGCGCGCCGCCGACGCCGTCGCCACCGACACCGCCGCGGGGACCGTCGACGCCGACGGGGTCGGCACCGACGTCCCCACCGAAGCCGGCGAGCGGGCCGACGGCGCCGGATCCCGCCAGAAGAAGCGCCGAAGGAAGTTCGGCGTCGCCTTCTGGGCCGCCGTGGTGTGGCTGTCGATCGTGCTGTTCTGCGCGCTGTTCGCCACGTTCATCCCCGGCCTGCAAGACCCCATCCAGATCAACATCGCCAACAAGCTCAACCCTCCCTTCTCGGCCGAGAACCCCCTCGGCGGCGACGGCCTGGGCCGCGACATCCTCGCCCGCATCGTGCACGGCTCCCGGGTGTCGGTCACGATCGCCTTCTCGGCCGTAGGCATCGGCATGACCGTCGGCGGGATCCTGGGCATGTGCGTCGGCTACTTCCGGGGCCGCTTCGAGCGCTGGACGATGTCGGTGATCGACGTGATCCTCGCCTTCCCCGGTCTCGTGCTGCTGCTCGCCCTCGTCGCCTACGTGGGCCAGAACCTGACCGCCATCGCCCTGGTCATCGGCCTGCTCTCCATCCCCGTCTACACCCGCGTGGCGCGGGCCAACACCCTCTCGGTGGCCCAGCGCGAGTTCGTGCTGGCCGCCAAGGCCATGGGCGCCAAGCACCTGCGCATCCTCGTGCGGGAGATCTTCCCCAACGTCGTGCTGCCGGTCATGGCCTTCGCCCTCATCGCCATGGGCGTGGTCATCGTCCTCGAGGGCGCGCTGGCCTTCCTCGGCCTCAGCGTGCAGCCCCCGACGCCGACCTGGGGGTCGATGATCAACGAGGGCCGCCGGCACTTCCGCGACGACGCCGCCCACGTGGCGCTGATCCCCTCCGCCGTCATGTTCCTCACGGTGCTGTCCCTCAACTTCGTGGGCGACACGCTCCGCAGCCGCTTCGACGTCCGGGAGGCCAACCTGTGAGCCCAGTCCGCCGGCGCCGCCCGCTGCTCGAGGGCAGCGAGTACGCCGGGCCCCTCCTCGAGGTCCAGGACCTCAAGACCTACTTCCACTCCCCCCGCGGGATCGTCAAGGCGGTCGACGGCGTCTCGTTCACGCTCGAGCGGGGCCGCACGATCGGCATCGTGGGCGAGTCCGGCTCGGGCAAGACTGTGCTCTCCCGGTCGGTGATGAACATCCTGCCCCGCCAGGCCGCCATCCTGGCCGGCGGCAAGGTGCTGTTCGAAGGGCGCGACCTGCGGGCGCTGTCCCGGCGCAAGATGCGCGACATCTGGGGCGTCGAGATCGCCATGGTCTTCCAGGACCCCATGACCTCCCTGAACCCGGTCATGAAGATCGGCCCCCAGATCACCGAGTCGCTGCGGGTCCACCTGGGGATGTCCCGCAAAGAGGCGAACGAGACCGCCGTCGAGCTGCTGCGCTCCGTGGGCATCCCCGCCGCCGAGCGCCGGCTGAACGAGTACCCCCACCAGCTCTCGGGGGGCATGCGCCAGCGGGTGACCATCGCCATCGCCCTGGCGTGCGGACCCAAGCTGCTGATCGCCGACGAGCCCACCACCGCCCTCGACGTGACCGTGCAGAAGCAGATCCTCGACCTGCTCGGCCGCCAGCAGGAGGAGCGGAACATGGGCATGATGCTCATCACCCACGACCTCGGCGTGGTGGCCGGCCGCACCGACCAGATCATGGTCATGTACGCCGCCAAGGCCGCCGAGATCGCCCCGACCCCCGTGCTGTTCCGCCACATGCGCCACCCCTACACCGAGGCCTTGCTCAACTCGATCCCCAAGCTCGAGAACCCGAGCCACACCCGGCTCCAGGCGATCCCGGGCCGGCCACCCGACCTGGTCAACCCACCGACCGGCTGCCGGTTCGCCCCCCGCTGCCGCTACGCCCAGCCCCGCTGCATCGAGGAGGAGCCGCCGTTGTTCCCGGGCGAGGTGGCGGGCCACGAGTACCGCTGCTTCTTCCCGGTCGGAAGCGACGAGAGCCGGGAGGCGCTCGAGCGCAACCTGGCCGCCGGCCACACCGCCGCGGGCACCCCGGTCGACATCGCCGGCGCGGAGATGGCGGTCTGATGGCCGGCTCCGGCACCGCCCACCTGCGCAACCGCGACGACCTCGTCCTGCGCGTCGAGCACCTCGTCGTCGAGTTCCCCATCGGCAAGGACCTCAAGGTGCATGCCGTGTCCGACGTGAGCTTCGACGTGGCGCCCGGCGAGACCCTCGGCCTGGTCGGCGAGTCGGGCTGCGGCAAGTCGACGACGGGCCGGGCGATCATGCAGCTGCCTCCGCCCACGAGCGGCAGCGTCGTGTTCGACGGCACCGACCTGACGAAGCTCGACAGCGAGGACCTGCGGCGCACCCGCACCCAGCTCCAGATGATCTTCCAGGACCCCATCTCGTCGCTGAACCCGCGCCGCAAGGTGCGCGACGTCGTGGCCGAGGGCATCGACATCTGGGAGGGCAAGCGCGGCCCCGAGCACGACAAGCGCATCGACGAGGTGCTCGAGGCCGTCGGCCTCGACCCCGAGTTCGTCGCCGACCGCCGCCCCCACCAGTTCTCGGGCGGGCAGTGCCAGCGCATCTGCATCGCCCGGTCGCTCGTGCTCGATCCCAAGATGCTGATCTGCGACGAGCCCGTCTCGGCCCTCGACGTGTCGGTGCAGGCCCAGATCCTCAACCTGCTCGAGGACATGAAGGCCCGCTACCACCTGACGATGATCTTCATCGCCCACGACCTGGCGGTGGTGAAGAACATCAGCGACCGGGTGGCGGTGATGTACCTGGGCAAGATGTGCGAGATCGGGCCCGCCGACGTGCTCTACAAGGAGCCCGCCCACCCCTACACGAACGCTCTGCTGGCGTCGATCCCGAAGCCCGACCCGACCGAGCCGCCCAGCCCCGCCGCGCTCAGCGGCGAGCTGCCGTCGCCCATCATGCCGCCGTCGGGTTGCCGGTTTCGCACCCGCTGCCCCAAGGCCCAGGACGTGTGCGCCGAGGAGGAGCCGCTCATGCGGGAGATCGGCACGAACCACTTCGTGGCCTGCCACTTCCCGGTCGACCACGCCTACGAGAGCACCGAGGACGTCTTCGCCCCGGAGGACCAGCCCGAACCCGTCAGCTGAGCCGGCCGGCTCGGGCAGGGGCGCCGTGATGGGTCCGGTGGAGATCGCCGTCGTCGCCGCCGTGGTGCTGGTGGGGGCGCTGCTGCAGGGGACGGTGGGCTTCGGCCTCAACCTGGTCGCCGCGCCCGTGCTGGTGCTCCTCGAGCCCCGGCTCGTGCCCGGCCCGCTGCTCTTGTGCGCCCTGGTGCTGACGCTCGCCATGACCTGGCGGGAGCGCCGCGCCGCCGACCTGTCGGGGCTCGGTTGGGCCATGGTCGGTCGGCTCCCCGGGACCGCGGCGGGCGCGGGTGCCGTCGCCCTCCTCCCCGCCCGGGGCCTGGCGCTCGCCTTGGGCGGGACCGTCCTGGCCGGGGTGGCCATGAGCGCCGCCGGTCGGCGCTTCCCGCCCTCTCGCCCCACGCTGGTGACCGCCGGCGCCGTGTCCGGGCTGATGGGCACGGCGACCTCGATCGGGGGCCCGCCGATGGCGCTGGTCTACCAGGACTCCCCCGGCGCCACGCTACGGGCGACCCTGTCGGCGTTCTTCGTCGTCGGTTCGGTGGTCTCGCTCGCCGCCCTGGCGGTCGTGGGCCGCTTCGGCGCCTGGGAGGCCACGGCCGGCCTGCTGCTGATGCCGCCCCTGCTCGCCGGCTTCGCCGTGTCCGCCCGTACCGGCGCCGCCGTCGACCGCGGCCGCACCCGCGTCGCCGTGCTGGCCGTCTCCGCGCTCGCCGGCCTCACCGTCGTCCTCGCCAACCTCCCCTGAACCAGCACCCCAACCCCCACCCCCACCCCCAACCCCAAACCCCCAACCCCCAACCCGTTCTGGGTGGCCCACCTCTCACGAGCGTGAGACCAGACCCACCCAGAACCCGCCCCCACCCGTTCTGGGTGGCTCACGTCTCATCAGGGTGAGACCCGAGCCACCCAGAACCAAGACGGCGTGGGGGGCGCGGGTAGGTTGGCGGGCATGGCGAAGGGCCGGGACGTCCTGCTCGAGGTGCTCCGCACGGAGGGCGTGCGCCACGTGTTCGGCAACCCCGGCACCACTGAGCTGCCGCTCATCGACGCCCTGGCCGGGGTCGACGACATCCGCTACGTGCTCGCCCTGCAGAAAGCGACGGCGGTGGCCAGGAGGCGACGGCGGTGGCCATGGCCGACGGCTACGCCCAGGCCACGGGCCGGCCCGCCGTGCTCAACCTGCACACCTCGGCGGGCCTCGGCAACGCCATCGGCAACCTCACCAACGCCCGGGCCAACGGCACACCTTTGGTCGTCACCGCGGGCCAGCAGGACCGCCGCCACCTCCACACCGACCCGCTGCTCGGCGGGGACCTGGTGGGTCTCGCCCGCCCGGTGTCGAAGTGGGCCCACGAGGTCCACCACCTCGAGGAGCTGGCCACCGTGACGCGCCGGGCGTTCCACGACGCCGCCTCGCCGCCCACGGGGCCCGTGTTCCTCTCGCTGCCGATGGACCTGCTGGACGAGGAGGGCGACGCGCCCCTGCCTGCGCCGTCGCGCATCGAGCGCGGCGCCGTCGCCGGCGGGCTCGACGAGCTCGTTCGGCTGCTGACCGGGTGCGCGCCCGGGGAGCTGGCCATCGTGGCCGGCGACGAGGTGAGCGCGTCCGGCGGGGTGGACGCCCTGGCCGCCCTGGCCGAGGCGCTCGGCTGCCCCGTGCACGGCTCGCCGCTGCACTCCACCACCGTGTTCCCACCCGAGCACCCGCTGTGGGCGGGACCGCTCGCCCCCGCCGCCGCCACGATCCGCGCCACGCTCGAGCGCTACCGCCGGGTGCTGCTCGTCGGCGGGCTGGCCTTCATGGTGTACCCCTACACCGAGGGGCCGGCTGTCCCCGAGGGCGTCGAGCTCCTGCACCTGTCCCCCGACCCCCACCAGCTCGGGCGCACCTGGCCCGTTCGGCTGGGCCTCGCCGGGGACCCCAGGGCGACGCTCGAGGCGCTCCTCCCCCTCGTCGTGTCCGCCGCCGACGCCGGAGCGGCCGCCGAGGCGCTCGCCGCCGCCCGCGCCCGCCGCGCGGACGAGCTCGCCCGGTTCGAGGAGACCGCGCTCGACCGCTACGACCGGGCGCCCATGGACCCGATGGCCGCCGCCCACGCCCTGGTGCGGGCCCTCCCGCCCGACACGGCGGTCGTCGACGAGGCCATCACCACGGGCGTCTACGTGCGCGGGTTCCACCGACCCTCGGGGACCGGCCGGTACTTCTTCTGCCGGGGCGGAGGCCTGGGCTGGGGGATGCCCGCGGCGCTCGGTGTGTCGCTCGGGCACGACGCCGCGCCCGTGCTCTGCGTCGTGGGTGACGGCTCGGCCATGTACTCGCCGCAAGCGCTGTGGACCGCGGCGGCCGAGGACCTGCCGGTGGTGTTCGCCGTCGTCAACAACCGGCAGTACCTGATCCTGAAGAACGCCCTGCGGGGCCGGGCCGACGAGGCCGCCCGCCGCGAGCGGTTCATCGGCATGGACCTGGACGCGCCGCCGGTCGACTTCGTGGGCCTCGCCCGCTCCATGGGCGTCGAGGCCACCCTGGTCGAGAAGGCGGCCGATGTGGCCGACGCCGTGCGGGACGCGCTCGACGCCGGCGGACCGCACCTGCTCGAGCTGCCGATTGCCGCCCGCTGACCTGCCGGTCCTCGCGCTCCGGGACGTCACGGTCCGGCGCGCCGGCCGGCCGGTCCTCGACCGGGTCGACTGGGAGGTGCGACCCGGTGAGCGGTGGGTGGTCCTCGGTCCCAACGGCTCGGGCAAGACCACGCTCCTCCACCTGGCCGCCGCCCTGGCCCACCCCTCAGCGGGCAGCGTGGACGTGCTCGGGCAGCGCCTGGGCCGGGTCGACGTGCGCACGCTGCGGCCGAGGGTCGGCCTCACCAGCGCCGCCCTCGCCGATGCGCTCCGGCCCGAGCTCACCGCCGTCGAGGCCGTCATGACCGCCCGGCACGGCGCCCTCGAGCCGTGGTGGCACACCTACTCCGAGGCCGACCGCGCCGCGGCGCTCGAACGCCTCGCGGGCGTCGGTGCCGGCGCTATCGGGGAGCGCCGGATCGGCACGCTGTCGAGCGGCGAGCGCCAGCGGGTGCTGCTGGCTCGCGCCCTCGCCGGCGGCGCCGAGCTGCTCCTGCTCGACGAACCCGCCGCCGGCCTCGACCTCGGCGGGCGCGAGGAGCTCGTCGACCGGCTCGCCCGGCTCGCGGCCGACACCACGGTGCCGCCGATCGTGTTCGTCACCCATCACGTCGAGGAGATCCCACCCGGCTTCGGTCACGTGCTGCTGTTGCGGGACGGCCGGGTGCACGCGGCCGGGCCGATCGGGGCCACGCTCACCGGCGGGTCCCTCAGCGCCTGCTTCGGCGTGCCGGTCCGCGTCGTGCGCGACGGGGCTCGCTGGGCGGCGCGCCACACCGGGGCCTGAGCGGAGCCCGGCTGGCTCAGGTCCGGTCGAGGCAGGCGAGCAGCCGGGACCGGGAGGCTTCGATCTCGTCGCCCAGGATGCGGTCGAGCAGCGGTCCGAAGAGCCCGCCCCCGTAGTGGAGGTGGACCTCCAGGCGGCTGCCGCCGTCACGCTCGTGGACGTGCGCGGTCAGCACCCAGGGCGAGTGCTGCCGGCGGTCGAGCTCGCGCCGCTCGAAGCGCACCGTCCGGTCGGGCACGTGCTCGGTGCGGACCATCCGCAGCCGCTTGGACCGGGCGAAGGGACCGATCCGGCCCCGCAGGTCGACGTGCCAGGCAGGCCCGGCGTCACCCTCGGCTGGCGCTGCCGGCCGGGCCCGCTGCACGATGTCGAGCCACTCGACGTAGCGGGCGAGGTCGTCGACCCACGCGTACACCGCGGCGGGCGGGTGCGGCGCGTCGAGGACGGCGGTGCGGTCCATGGTCAGGTGGTCCGGGCCCGGGTCGCGTCGCTCACGACCCTGAGGAGCGGGTAGGGGTTGACGGCGCCCGAGCCCGGGGGGTGGATCTCGAAGTGCAGGTGCGGGGGCGTGCCCCGGGCGTTGCCGGTGTCGCCCACGTACCCGACGACCTGACCGGGCTCGACGACGAGGCCGTCGCGCACGTCCTCGGCGTAGCCGATCAGGTGCGCGTAGTAGTAGCGGTTGCCGCTCACGCCCACGATCCACAGCTTGATGCCGCCGAGCACGTCGGTGCCCACCCGGGTGACCACGCCCCGCTCGACGGCGAGCAGCGGCGTGCCCGACGGGGCGAAGATGTCGGTGCCCTGGTGGAGGTGCTCGTACTCGGTGCCGGGCATGCGGGGGGCACCGAAGGTGTCCACGAAGCTGTAGGGCTCGGCGACGGGGAACACGAACCCGGTGACGGCGACGAGGCTGCCCGCCTCGAGCGACGCCACCCGGCCGAGGGCCCGCTCGGCTTCGGCGTGCGCCTCCTCGGCGGCGAGCCGGGCGTCGGCGGTCATCGCCTCCAGCCAGCGGATCTCGGCCAGGACGTGGCGGGCGTGCTCGGACACCGCCCGGCGGGCGGCCCGGTACTCGCTGACGCTGCGGTGGTCGGCGTCGAGCACGGTCTTCACCATCTCCACCCGGCGGAGGAAGTCGTTCACGTCCTGGGACTGCAGCACGGCGTCGAGCTCAGCCATCGGCCCCCGCATGTAGGCGGTTGCCGCCCGCTCCTTCATCATGCTCTGGGCGGACTCCAGGCGGGCCAGGGCGCGCCGCTCGGCGCCGCGCAGCTCCTCGAGCCGCTGCCGGGACCGGCCCAGGAGGACCTCGGAGCGCAGCAGGTGGTTGGCGGCGTCGAGGCGGGCCACCTCGGCGTCGGTGGCGAGCCGGCGCGCGGCCAGCATCTGGGCCGTGACCGCCTGGCGGATCGGTGCGACCAGCGCCTGGTCGGGCTCGTCCTGCAGGGGCGGGAGGTCGACCACCACGTCGTCGGGCGCCTCCTCGGTCGGGGCGTCGGCGTCGCCCAGGTCCTCGGGCGGCGGCACCGGGGGCGGCGGCGGAGGCGGCGGAGGCGGCGGCGGCTCGGCCTCTTCGCAGCCCTCCGGAAGCTCGACGGCCTGGTCGCCGGCGGGGCAGTCGACCCCGGCTGGCGGCGGCTCCCCGTGGCCACCCGGTGCCGGCTCGGCCGCCACCGGGCCGGCCAGCGCGACGAGCACGGCGACGAGCACCGCCGTCGTGGTGCGGGCCCGCGGAAGGGTGCTGCGTCGGAGTGGCATCGGAACGTCCGCCGTCGGGGGTGCGCGGGGCGCGCCCGTTCTCATCGGCCCGCCGAGGGGACGGTTTAGCACGGCGGCGGGCGCGGGATCAGGCTGGACGGCCGGCCACGTGGTACTCGGCGGGGGTCCCCTCGACCACCAGCACCCCCAGCGGCCGCATGCCGAGGCGCTGCAGGACGCGGCGCGACGCGTCGTTCGGGGCGTCGATGCCGCCGGCGATGTGGTCGAGGCCGGTGGACCACCCCTGTTCGAGCACCGCCCTGGCGGCCTCGGTGGCCAGGCCCGCCCCCCAGTGCTCGGGCTCGAGGCTGTAGAGGACCTCGACGAGCTCGTGGCCCGGCACCGTACGCAGCCCCGCGAACCCAACCGGCTGGCCGCTCTCGCGGCGCACCACCAGCCACAGCCCCCAGCCGTGCTCGGCGAAGTCGGCGTCGCTCTGGGCGATGGCACCCTCGACGGTGTCCTGCCCGACCGCCTCGCCGTCCCAGAGGTAGCGGCCCACCTCGGGACGGTTCCAGTGACGGTGCAGCCATGCCCCGTCAGCGCGGCCGACCGGCCGGAGCGTCAGGCGGTCGGTGTGCAGCGTCACCCGGCTCACGCCCGGCACGGTACGGCACGGCGGCGCAGGAGGTGGCGGCGCTTCGCGCACCGGGCCGGGCAGCCGCGCGAAGGTGGAGCGCCATGGACGACCACGCGACCGTGCGCGTCGGCCTGCGGGCGCCCGACCGCGCGTTCCACGGGCCGCTCGAGCAGCGCCGGGCCGCGCTCGACGCCGTCGCCGGCGCCGGTCTCGACCACCTCGTGGTGCACGACCACGTGTCGTTCCGGGTCGGCACCGGGTTCGACGGGCTCCTGCGGGCGACGGCGCTGGCGATGCTCCACCCGACCCTGCCGGTCCGCATCGGTGTGTACCTGCTCGCCCTCCGCCACCCAATGCCCGTCGCCCGCCAGCTCGCCGAGCTGTCCGCGATGGCGCCGGGGCGGATCGTGTTCGGCGTCGGGATCGGCGGCGAGGACCGGCGCGAGGTCGAGAACTGCGGCGTCGACCCCGCCACCCGGGGGGCCCGCACGGACGAGGCGCTCGGCGTCGTGCGCCGGCTGCTCACCGGCGAGGCGGTGACCCACGAGGGACGCCACTTCCGCCTCGACGGGGCGAGCATCCGGCCCGCCCCGGACATGCCGCCGCCGATCGTGGTCGGCGGGCGCTCGAACGCCGCCCTCCGGCGCGCCGGCCGCCTGGGCGACGGGTGGGTCGGTTTGTGGACGTCCCCCCGCCGCTACGCCGAGGCCGTCGAGCTCATCGCCGAGGAGGCCGCGGCCGGCGGACGCCGGAACGTGGCGTGGGACCACGCCATGCAGGTGTGGTGCGGGTTCGGCGAGACCCCCGAAGCGGGCCGCAAGCACGTGGCCAGCGCCATGGAGGCGCTCTACCGGCTCCCGTTCGAGCCCTTCGAGCGGTACACGCCCTGTGGGACCCCGGAGGACGTGGCGGCGTTCCTGCAGCCCTACGTCGACGCCGGGTGCCGGCGGATCAGCCTGCTCGCGGAGGGCTCGTCCGACGAGGAGGTGACGCACGCCGCCGGCGAGGTGGCCCGCCTCCTCGCCGCCTGAGCGCCGGGCGGTCAGCCCAGCTCGTCGGCGACGACCTGCTGGAGGGCCGCGTCCTTGCCGGCGACCATGTCCTCGAGCTCCCGCTGGTGCTGCTCGACCCGGACCCGCAGCTCGGCGTCACCGGCGGCGAGGATGCGCACGGCGAGGAACCCGGCGTTGCGGGCACCGTCGACCGCCACGGTCGCCACGGGGACCCCGGCGGGCATCTGCACGATCGACAGCAGCGAGTCGAGGCCGTCCAGCCGGGCGAGCGCGACGGGGACCCCGATGACCGGCAGCGGCGTGACCGACGCCAGCATCCCGGGCAGGTGGGCGGCGCCGCCAGCCCCGGCGATGAGCACCCGCAGGCCTCGCCCGGCCGCCTCCTTGCCGTAGCGCAGCATCCCCTCGGGGGTTCGGTGCGCCGACACCACGTGGACCTCGGTGGGCACGGAGAACTGGCGGAGCACCTCGACGGCCCCGCGCATGACCGGCCAGTCCGAGTCGCTGCCCATCACCACGCCGACGGTCATCCCGGCACCTCCCCCGTCAGGGCGGCCGCCGCGGCCCGGGCCCGGCGCCCGGCGTCGTCGAGGTCGGGGCCCAGGGCGGTCACGTGGCCGACCTTGCGCTCGCGCCGGGGACGCTTGCCGTAGACGTGGACGTGCGCTCCCGGCACGGCGAGGGCGCAGTCGACGAAGCGTGCCGGGTCGTGGTCGTCGTCGACCGCCACGACGTTCACCATCACCGCGGCGGGCGCACGCGGGTCGGTGGCGCCGAGCGGCCAGTCGAGGACCGCCCGCAGGTGGTTCTCGAACTGCGAGGTGGTGCACATCTCGATCGAGTGGTGACCGCTGTTGTGCGTGCGGCAGGCCAGCTCGTTGATCACGATCCGGTCGTCGACGACGAAGAGCTCGACGGCCATGACGCCGGCGAGCTCGACCAGCTCGGCGATGCGCCCGGCGATGGCGGCCGCCTCGGCGGCCAGCTCGGGGGCCACCGGCGCGGGCACCAGCACCTCGCGGCACATGCCGTCGCGCTGGACGCTCTCCACCACCGGATAGGTCACGCGCTCCCCTGACGGGCGGCGGGCGACCATCACCGCCAGCTCCCGCTCGAGCGGGAGCCGGGGCTCGGCGAGCCAGCGCCCCGAGGCGCCCGCCAGGACCGCCTGGGCGGCGTCGGGCCCGTCGGCGAAGACCACGCCCCGCCCGTCGTAGCCACCGCTGGCGGCCTTGAGGACGAGCGGCCAGCCGTGCTCGGCGGCGAAGCCGTCCACGTCCTCGGGTGCCGCCACCTCGGCGAAGGGCGGCACGGGCAGGCCGGCGTCCCGCAGGGCTCGCCGCTGGGCGAGCTTGTCGGCGGCCAGCTCGAGGGCCCGGACCCCGGGGCGCACGACGACGCCCGCGTCGATGAGGGCCTGGGGCACCGAGGGGTCGGCGGGGTCGTGGTCGAAGGTCACCACGTCGACGTCGCCGGCCGCCTCGAGGATCCCGTCGAGCCCGCCGTCCCAGGGGATCGCCCGGGCGATCTCCGAGCTCGAGTCGTCGGTCGGGCGGGCGAGCACGGTCGGCGGGGTCGTGGTCGAAGGTCACCACGTCGACGTCGCCGGCCGCCTCGAGGATCCCCTCGAGCCCGCCGTCCCAGGGGATCGCCCGGGCGATCTCCGAGCTCGAGTCGTCGGTCGGGCGGGCGAGCACCCGCAGCTCCACGCCCAGCGCCAGCGCCGGCGCCACG
This sequence comes from Actinomycetota bacterium, assembly GCA_004366205.1. Lineage (GTDB taxonomy): Bacteria > Actinomycetota > Acidimicrobiia > Acidimicrobiales > CADCSY01 > SIRW01. Next base: position 63,539 of record SIRW01000094.1, read on the forward strand.
GTCATGCGGGCCAGCTGCCCGCCGCCGCACACGAGCACCCGCGGCGGCCGGTCCCGGGGCGCGGGCGTGGCGGCGGACGGGGTCACCCGCCCACTCTAGGGTCCACGGCGCACCGAGCCGGTCAGGCGCCGCCGGCCACCACCCGCCGGTAGAGATCGACGTGGCCGGCGACCATGCGGTCGACCGAGAAGCGCTCCTTGGCGGACCGCCGGCAGGCAGCCCGGTCGAGTCCCGGCGCCCGGCGCAGGGCGTCGACGAGGGCGTCCTCCCCGGACGCGAGGAACCCGGTCACGCCGTCCTCCACGATCTCGGGAGCGGCGCCGCAGGGGGTGGCCACCACCGGCGTGCCGGCGGCCAGCGCCTCGATCATCACCATCCCGAACGGCTCGGGCCAGGCGATCGGGTTGAGCAGGCAGGCGGCGCCGGCGAGCAGCTCGTGCTTGGCTGCGCCCCCGACCTCGCCCACGTACTCGACGGACCCGCCCAGCAGCGGTGCGACGGCCTGCTCGAAGTACGCGCGCTCGGCCGGTTCGCGCATCTTGGCGGCGATCCGCAGCGGCATGCCCGCGCGCTGAGCGACCCGGGCGGCCACGTGCACGCCCTTGTCCGGGCTCATGCGGCCGAGGAACAGCGCGTACCCGCCCTCGCCGGCGCCCGGCCGGTGCTCAGCCACGTCGATCCCGTGGTGGATGACGGCCGCCACGGGCACCGGCGCGGTGGAGGCCTGGTGGTGCGAGATGCAGATGAGCGGAACCCGACCGGCGAGCGCTGCGTAGAAGGCGCTCAGGTCATCGTCGAAGGGTCCGTGGTTCGTGGTGACCACGGGCAGGTCGGGGAAGCGTGCGGCGTACAGCGGGCCGACGAGCGTGTGGTCGTGGACGACCTCGGCCCCCCACGCCCGTGCGGCGTCGTAGGCGCCGAGGACGTGGCGGATCTCGCCCAGCGCCGCGCCCGGCACCCCGACCCCCAGCGCCTGCTCGTACACCCACCACTTCTCGACCGGGCACGTGGCGTCCCCGGTCGTGCACAGCAGCACGTCGTGACCCGCGGCGACCAGCCCGCGCGCCAGCGCGTCGAGCACGGCCTCCGTGCCGCCGTAGGCCGGCGGCGGCACCGGCAGCCACGGCGGTGCGATCACAGCGACACGCACGAAACGATCCTCCAATGCTCCCCGGCGGGCGCGGCCCGCGACGACAAACACCAGAGGCGATGCCTCCGTCCCCTACAGACACCCGAGGCCAGCCGCGTATTCCCCGCCGCGCGACCATGGCCCGCAACGCCATGCCGACTGTGGAACCGATCATCATCGCTGCCGCCGGGCTGGTCCTGGTGGGCGTGCTCGCCAGCAAGGCGTCCAGCCGGCTCGGGGTGCCCGCGCTCCTGCTCTTCCTCGGCCTCGGCATGCTGGCTGGGTCCGAGGGCCCCGGCGGCATCGACTTCGCCGACTACGACCTGGCGGGCACCATCGGCGTGATCGCCCTCGCCTTCATCCTGTTCGCCGGGGGCCTCGATACCCGGTGGTCCGATGTGCGGCCCGTCGCGGCGCCGGGCATCGCGCTGGCGACCGTGGGCGTGCTGGTGACCGCGCTCATCGCCGGCTGGGTCGCGAGCCTCGCGCTGGGCCTGAGCCTGCTCGCCGGGTTCCTGCTGGGCGCCATCATCTCCTCGACCGACGCCGCCGCGGTGTTCTCGGTCCTGCGGGCCCGCAAGGCCGGGCTGCGGGGGCGCCTCCGGCCCCTGCTCGAGCTCGAGTCGGGCAGCAACGACCCCATGGCCGTGTTCCTCACGGTCGGCTTCGTCCAGCTGCTCCAGCACCCGGAGCGGTCGTTCCTGGTGCTCGTACCGCTGTTCGCGCAGCAGATGCTCGTGGGCGCCGCCGTCGGCCTGGTCCTCGCCCGGGTGGCGGTCGTGCTCATCAACCGGCTGCGCCTGGAGTACGACGGGCTCTACCCGGTCATGACGCTCGCGCTCGTCCCGCTCGCCTACAAGCTGGCGACCCTGGCCGGGGGCAGCGGCTTCCTCGCCGTCTACCTCGCCGGGCTGGTCATGGGGAACACCGAGTTCCTCCACAAGAAGAGCCTCATCCGGTTCCACGACGCCATGGCGTGGCTGGCGCAGATCTCGATGTTCGTCATGCTCGGCCTGCTCGTGTTCCCGAGCGAGCTGCTCGACGTCGCCGGCCCGTCGCTGCTGGTGGCGGCGACGCTCATCGTCGTCGCCCGGCCGGTCGCCGTGTTCGCGGTGCTGGCCGGGTTCCGCCTCCCGATCCGGGAGACGGCCCTGGTCTCCTGGGTGGGGCTGCGGGGCGCCGTGCCGATCATCCTCGCGAATCATCCTCGCGAGCTTCCCCCTCGTCGAGGGCATCGAGCAGGCCGACACGATCTTCAACGCCGTGTTCTTCATCGTGATCGCATCCGTCGTCGTCCAGGGCACGACGCTGCCCCTGCTGGCGCGCAAGCTCGGCGTCGACGCCCCGCTCCCCCCGCAGCGGGCCTTCCCCATCGAGGCCATCACCACCGACGCCAGCGACGCCAACCTGCACGAGCTCGTGGTGCCGGCGGGCTGCCCCGTCGCCGGCCGCCAGCTCGTCGAGCTCGGCCTGCCCGAGGGCGTGCTGATCGTGCTCATGAACCGCGCCGGCCAGTTCGTGGTGCCCCAGGGTCGCACCGTGGTGGAGGCCGGCGACGAGCTGCTCGTGCTCGCCTCGCCCGAGCGCCTCGACGAGGTGCAGGCGCTGTTCAGCGCTGAGCCCGACGGATAGGGCCCTTGTGGTGGGCGATGCTGGCTTGTGGTGGGCGATACTGGTTTCGAACCAGTGACCTCTGCCGTGTGAAGGCTTTTCCGGGCCACGGCGGCTGAGCAGGGCTTTCGTCCGCGGGAGGGCATCGGCCCTGCTCAGACCCCCATTCCGGAGGTTCCCGAGCGCGACCCGTGCTGACCGTTCCGTGCCACTGCGTGTGGCACGGGTGTGGCACGGCCGCGCGGGCGGGGCTCGGCGGCGCGCTGGCCGAC
>SIRW01000095.1 GCA_004366205.1 Actinomycetota bacterium
GCCTCGGCCTGGGCGCTCGAGGAGTAGGCCGCGGACGTCGCCTCGGCCCCGGTCTGGGCCTGGGCAGCACCCCCGGCCACGGACCCCATCACGATCGCCGTCAGTGCGAGCGCTGCGATACGCCGGCTCTTGCGCATGTGCAGTTCTCCGTTTCTCACCCCAGGCAGGCCTGGGCTCGTTGGTGTCTGGTACGTCGGGAGCACGGGGTCAATGACCCGCGCTCGGCCTACCGGACGACGTATTCGCCACGGTATGACGGCAATCCTGCGAAAAAACCTTCGGTACTCCGAAAAATTCGCACGCAACGTTGGGCTGGGCGCGCGCTTCGACAGGGCGCGGCGGCGTCTCGGGGTGGTCCAGCCGTAAAGGCGTCGTTGGTCCCGCTCTCCGGGAGCAACCACGCCGAGACGCCGGATCCCTCGCGGGTGCCGCCCGGCCCGCGCCCTCAGCGCTCGACGCGCATCGCCGCAGTGGCACCGAGCCGCACCTCCCCGACCAGCGGCCCCACGAGCGGGACCTGCGTGGGTGCACGGTACCGCACCCGGACCTGGACGAGCGTGCCGGGCGGCCCCCGGTGGCCCACCTCCACGCGCAGCCGGTCCGGATCGAGCCCGCTGCCGCTGACCGCCGCCCGCTCAGCGGCGCGGTGGCCTCCGTCGACGGCCGCGCTGCGGGCTGCTTCGCGTGCCGCGTGGATCACGAGCACCTGGTCCCGAGCGACGAGCGCGACCTGCACCACCGCGAGCGCGAGGAGGGCGACGACCGGCAGGACGAGCGCCAGCTCCACGGTCGCCTGGCCGGCGCATGGGCGCGCCGCCACCGTGGCCCGGCCCCGGGGGGGTCCGGGCCACGCGCGGCGCCTCACCGGACCAGCGAGCCGAGCTGGTTGAACACGGCGTCGAGCAGCCGGCCGATGCGGTTCGTGTTGCGGGCCCACATGGCGACGAGGAGGGCGATGGAGGCGGCGCCGAGCAGCACGAGGGCGTACTCGGCGGTGGCCTGGCCGCGCTCGTCACGGAGCCGGGTGACCCGGCTGGCGAGGGCGTCAGCGAGGAGGAGGAGCGCCACGTGGGCGCGCACGGCAAGGGTGAGCATTGGGTGTCTCCCGGTACGGCGGTCAGAGGCGCAGCTCACCCACGGCCCCGGCGAGCAGGGGCACGAGCGTGAGGAGCACGAAGGCAGGGAGGATGCAGAGCACCAGGGGGAAGAGCAGGGTGACGGGCACGCGCCGGGCCGCGGCCTCGCCCCGGCGGCGCTGCTGGTCGCGAGCCTCGGCGGCCAGTCGCTCGAGGGCGTCCAGCACGGGGGTGCCGTAGCGCTCGGCGGTCGCCAGCGCCGCCACCACCGGCCGGTACGCCTCGCCCAGCCGGGATGGGAGCTCCTCGAGCGCGTCGGCGAGCCGGCAGCCACCCGCGACCACCTCGACGACGCGTCGCAGCTCCGCACCCACCACGCCGTCGAGCCGCTCGGCCACGGCAGGGAGCGCGAGGTGCGGGGTCAGGCCGGCACCGGCGGCGAGGCCGAGCAGGTCGACCACCTCGGGCACGGCGGCCGCCGCGGCCTCGGCCCGCAGCCGAGCCGACCGCCGGCGCCGCACGGCCGGCAGGGCCAGACCGGCGGCGACCACCGCCAGCGCCGGGACCGGGCCGCCGGCGAGACCCGCGATGCCCGCCCCGGCGACCAGCACACCCGTTCGGCCCGGGCGCGGAAGCGACCAGCCCGCCAGGGCGCGCACCGGACCCGTCACGCCGGCGCCTCCGAGCGCCCGCCCCGGCCGGGATGCCAGCGGGCGTACCGGACCTGCAACGCCGGCGCCACCGGGCGCCGCCGGGCTGGGCCGGGATGCCGACCGGGACGGCCACCGGGCCGGACGGCCCGGCGCCGGCGACGGCCCGGCGGAGCCCGACCGCCCGCTCCGGGCGGTGCGGCCCAGGCGGCGCAGCCGAGCCGGCGGCGGCCGGCTCGCCCAGGCGGCGGCCAGGACGGCGAGGGCGGCGAGCGCCCCGCTGGCCAGCGCGGCCGTCACCGTTCGAGCCGGCAGAGCCGGGCCATCCACACCCCACCGGCGAGATCGAGCAGGGCCCCGGCCCCGAGGCACGCCAGGCCGAGCGGCGTGGCGAACAGGAACGACGCCGTCCGCGGGTCGCTCACCGCGGCGAGCACGGCGAAGACCACGGGAGCGGCGACGAGCACGAGGGCGGACGTCCTCGCCTGCGTGGCGAGGGCCTGCACCTCCGCCCCCACGGCGAGCCGGGTCCGCAGCGTGGCCGCCACGCCGTCGATGGCCCGGGCTTGGGCCCCGCCGGTCGCCGCGCCCAGGAGCAGGGCGGTGACCGCGAGGCGCACCCCGGGCCGGGGCCGCCGCCGCGCCCAGTCCTCGAGCGCCTCGCGCAGGGGGCGACCGTGCTCGACATCGGCGGCCACCCGCTGCAGGTCGAGCGCGGCCGGGCCGGAACCGTCGGCCGCGCCCTCGATGGCCTGACGCAGCCCGGCACCGGCTCGGAGGTGGCGGGCGATGGTCTCGAGGCGCTCGGGCAGCGCGGCGTCGAGCCGGCGGTCGGCACGGCCGGCGAGGAGCGCCGCTGCCACCACCGGCCCGGCCAGCACGGCGACGGTCGCGAGCACCGCCGCCCCCGCGCCACCGGCGACGAAGGCGCCCACCGGCAGGGTCCCCGCACCGGCGAGAAGCGCCCACCACAGGCGCGCCGGGTCGCCCGGCAGGTCGGCATCGGCCACCCGCGCGCAAAACCACCGCGGCGGTGCGGGCAGCGCCGGGCGCGCCGGGCCCGCCCGGCTACCACCGGCGATCGCCTGGACCCGACCGGCTGCGGCCCGGGCCCGGCCGGACCGGCGGGCGGACCCGACGGCCGCCACCGCGGCTCCCCCGAGCACGGCGGCGAGCAGGGCCGGGACCAGCACGGCGGCGAGCAGCGCCGGGGCGAGGGCCGCGCCGTGGCCGGCGCTCACGGCGCCACCCGCCCGGAGCCCGCACCGACGGCGCCCGCGGACCCCGGCCCGCTGCGGTGGGGACCGTCGTCGCTCGCCGCCAGCCACCCCGGGTCGGGGTCGGGCGCCCCGGCGACCCGCGCCGCCCGGGCCGGCAGGGCCACCACGCCGCCGGGCCCGGCCAGACGGCGCAGCCGGACACCGGCGGTCGGTCCACCCGGCACCCCGCCGTCGACCGGACTAGCGGCCGTGACGCCACGGGAGCCGGAGCCGCCGAGCGGACCGTCGCTGCCGGTGCCGCCGGCGCCGGGATGCGCGACCTCCCCCACCTCGACCACCGCCCGGCGACCGTCGGGCAGCCGGGCCACGTGCACGATCAGGTCGATCGCGCTCGCCAGCTGCTCGCGGACGGCGGTGAGCGGCAACGCCACGCCGGCCATCAGCACCATGGTCTCGATGCGCCGGAGGGCGTCAGCGGGCCCGTTGGCGTGGCAGGTCGACAGCGATCCGTCGTGGCCCGTGTTGAGCGCCTGGAGCATGTCGAGGGCCTCGGCGCCCCGCACCTCGCCGACCACGATGCGGTCGGGGCGCATGCGCAGGGCGTTGCGTACGAGGTCGCGGATGCGGACCTCGCCGGCGCCCTCGGCGTTCGGCGGGCGGGCTTCCAGCCGCACGACGTGGTCCCCCGGCAGGCGCAGCTCGGCGGCGTCCTCCACGGTGACGATCCGCTCATGGCGAGGGGCGACCGATGCCAGGGCGTTGAGCAGCGTGGTCTTGCCGGCGCCCGTGGCGCCGCTGACGACGATGTTGCACCGAGAAGCGACGGCCCACCGCAGCAGCCCCTCGATGCCGGGCGCCGCCAGCTCGTCGAGGCGCACCGCCCGGGCGCCGAAGCGGCGGATCGTCACGCACGGCCCGTCGACGGCGAGCGGCGGGACGACCACGTTGACCCGGCTGCCGTCGGGCAGGCGCGCATCGGCGATGGGCGACGCCCGGTCCACCCGCAGGCCGAGGGGACCGACCACGCGCTCGATCAGGACGTCGACCTCGACCGCGGTGAGCGTCACCGGGGTCACCTCCAGGCGACCGTGCCGCTCGACCCACACCGGGCCGGCGCCGTTCACCATCACCTCGCTGACGGCCGGGTCGGCCAGCACGGGTTCGAGCGCCCCGAGGCCCCGCAGCCGCGCCGAGACCGCGGCCACGCAGGCCTCGACCGCCGGCTCGGCCAGCAGGGGAGCCTCCTGGCGCACGCGGCGGCGCACGACGGTGGCGAGCTCCTCGGGGGTGCCGGCCCGGCCGAGCAGCTCGAGGTGCAGCCGCTCGACGAGCCCGGTCGGCGGCGCCAGGGCCGGGTCCACCCCCTCGGGCGGGGCCGGCGGGCCGGCCGCCGCGCCGCGGCCCTCGAGCGACGCGGTCGCCCGAGTCCGCTCGCTGTCCGCGATCGCGTCGTGACCGCGGCCCTCAGGCGACAGCACGGAGGCTCCGTTCGAGCAGGCGGGGCACGCGGCCGGTCAGCAGCCCGGCGTCGACGGCGCGGGCGACGCCGGCGTCGACGGGGACCACCGCCCGCACCGGTGCCCCCACGACGGCCTCGACGTCGTCGGGGCACAGCGACCGGCCGGCCTCGGCGACGAGCACGACCGCCGACGGACGCAGCGGCGCGGCGGCGGCCCGCCGGAGGGCGAGGAAGCACGGCCGGGTGACGAGCAGCGACAGCGAGGCGGCGGCGGCCACGGCGAGGCCCGGCCCCGATGGGCCGACGCCGCAGTCGACGACGACGGGCCGCGGGTCGGCCCCGAGCGCAGCCGCCAGCAAGTCGCCGGCGCCGGAGGGGTCCGCGCCCACCGCTGGTGCGTCGGGGGCTCGGTCCGGACCAGCAGCCGCCGCCCACAGGTCGCGGGCACCGGTTCGATCCGGACCGGCGGCCGGTGCTTCCGGCCCCGCGGGCAGCAGCCGGACCCCGGCGCCGACGGGGACCTCGAGCCGGTGTAGGGCGTCGGGTGGGGCGGCGCCACCGGCGGCGAGCCACCCGGCGATCCCCGGCGAGTCGGGCTCGGGCACGCCGAGGGCGGCAGGCAGATCGCCGGCCAGGTCGACGACGAGCGCGCCGGCGGGCGAGGAGCGGGCGAGGAGCAGGGCCAGGGCGGCAGACACCACGGTGGTGCCCGATCCGCCCTTGGCGGACCAGCAGGCGACGAGCACGGGTCACCCCTTCGACGTGGAGAGGACTGGCGAAGGGGGAAGCGGGCGGCACTCTACGGACCCGGCCCGGCCTCCGGCAAGACCCTCCTATCCTCACCCGGGTGGAGGCCGCGTTCTTCGACCTGGACAAGACCGTGATCGCCCGGGCCTCGATGGTCGCGTTCGGCCGTCCCCTGCGCCGCGAGGGGTTCATCTCGCGCCGGCTCATGCTGCGCGCCCTGTACGGCCAGCTCGTCTACCTGCTGCTCGGCGCCGACGAGCAGCGGCTCGAGCGGGTCCGGGAAGCCACCCTGACCCTCACCCGGGGGTGGGATCGCGACCACATCCGCGCCATCGTCGAGGAGACGCTCGAGGAGGTGGTCGAGCCGATCATCTACGACGAGGCGCTGGCGCTGATCCGTGAGCACCGGGCCGCCGGGCGGCTCGTGATGATCGTCTCGGCCTCACCCGAGGAGGTCGTCGCCCCTCTCGCCCGGCACCTCGGCGCCGACGGCGCCATCGCCACCCGCGCCCGGGTCGACGAGGACGGGCGCTACACCGGCGAACTCGAGTTCTACGCCTACGGCCCGAACAAGGCAACCGCGATGCGCGCCTTCGCCGAGGAGCGGGGCATCGACCTGGCGGCGTCCTACGCCTACTCGGACTCGGCCACCGACGTCCCCATGCTCGAGGCCGTCGGCCACCCCGTCGCCGTCAACCCCGACCGCGAGCTGCTCCGCATCGCGCGCGAGCGCGGCTGGGAGGTGCAGCGGTTCGTCCGGCCGGTCCGGCTGCGCGACCGCGTGCCGATGCCGCCCGTCCGGCACACGGCCGTGGGAGGCGGGGTGACCGCCGTGGTCGTCGCCGCCGGTGTCGTGTGGTGGCGACTCCGCCGCGAGCCCGCGCCGCCGGCTTACTCCCCGAGGGGCGCGCTGCGCCGGCTGCGCGACCCCCTGGGACGGATCAGGCCTCCCGCAGCTTCTTGGCTGCGAGGACGCCGAGGCCGATGAACAGGGCGAGCAGGATGAGCTTCTTCATGGCTCTGACGTTACTCCGCTGACGCAAGGCCCGGGCCCGGCGGTTCGCTAGCGTCGGGAGCGGAGGTGTCTGCTGACCTGGTGGCAGCCCCCGCCTTCAAAGCGGGTGGGGCAGGCGATCCCTGCCCGGCGGGTTCGATTCCCGTCCACCTCCGCCATCGCTGTGACCTTCGGCCCTTCCGCCCCAGCGGAGCCGCAGCGATCGTATGCGGGCATGAGCAGGTTCTGGCGCCGCACCGGCGCTGCGCTCAGCGGGCGACCCGGGTTGATCCTCCTGCTTGCCGGCACCGTCACCGTACTGCTGGCAGCTGGGCTGTTCCGCCTGCAGTTCGCCACCGACCAGGACAGCTACCTCGACGCCCGAGATCCCGCGGCGGTCACCAACGAGCGCTACCAGGAGCTGTTCGGCGGTGAAGCGATGGTGGTCCTGTTCACGATGGAAGAGGGCCGCTCGGTCGCCGACCTGCTCACACCGAGCAACCGGGCACAGCTCGAGGCGCTCGAGGCGCGCTTTGGCGCCGCCGACGAGGTCTTCTCGGTCGTCACCCCCCTCGCGGCGCTGCAGTGGAGCCATGAGCTCGCCGTGAGCGGCACCGCTCTCGCGATCCAAGGTTCGGCCATCGAGCGCGAGCAGGACGCCGCGGCGATCGCCGCCCGGGAAGCCGACCGGAACCTCACCTTCGCCAGGGCGGTCGCCGCAGGCGAGCAGACGCTCGATAACCCCGAGTGGGTCGCCTTCCTGCTGTACAGCAACGAGGGCTTCGCGCTTGCTCCCGACGGGTCGGTGATCGCACCACCCGACGAAGAGCTCGTGATCCGCCCCGCCCTGCGCAGTGCGTTCCCCGATCGTGGCCACGCACTCATGGCGGTCTTCCTTGTCGGGAACGCGTCACTCGACCAGCTAGCTGCCGGGGTCGAGGTCGTCGCGGCTGGCCTGGAGGGCATGACCTTCGAGGGCGCTGACGTGCTCGTGGCCGGGACACCGACCTTCCTGACCGACCTGAACAACTACCTCCAGGAGGGACTGGTCATCCTCGGGCTGATTGCCCTGGGCGTCATGCTGGTCGTGCTGGCGCTGTCGTTTCGCGTCCGCTGGCGCCTCCTCGCCCTTGGCGTGGTGGCCGTGGGCATCGTATGGGGCTTCGGCGCGTTCGGGCATCTCGGCCTCGACCTGTCTCTCGTCACCATCGCCGGGCTGCCCATCCTCATCGGCATCGGCATCGACTTCGCCATCCAGGTCCACGCACGGGTGGAAGAAGAGACCGTCCTCGACCGGGAGCCCCATCCCTTCGCCGAAGCCCTGCAGCGCCTCGGACCGCCGATGGTGGTCGCAACCGTCGCCGCGGCCATCGCGTTCGCGAGCATGCAGGTCTCGCTGGTGCCGATGATCCGTGACTTCGGTGTGCTGCTCGCCGTCGGCATCGTGGCGATGCTGCTTGCTGGCACCGTGCTGTCCCCAGCCGTGCTGGGAGCGCGGGAGCGCCGTCGGCCCACCACGGTGCTGCAGCCGTCTCGCATCGCAGGTCTGGCCGCCCGAGTGGGGTCAGCCCC
>SIRW01000096.1 GCA_004366205.1 Actinomycetota bacterium
TTGCGCACCGGCGTACCCGGCCGGGTGCCTCTGGGGGTGACGCGCTTGCCTCTCGGCTTGCTGCTGGGCATCCCCTCAAGGATAGGGCAGCCCGGCGCCCACCGAGGCGCCGGCGGTGGGGGGTCAGCGGGCGACGGTGAGGGGCACGCCGCGGTCGAGGGCGTCGACCAGGGCGGCGTCGGCCGCCATGTAGAGCTCGTCGGGGGAAGCGGCGTGGTCGGGGAACCAGGCGACGCCCCCGGTCGCGCCGATGGCGACCGGGGCGCCGCCGGGCAGCTCCAGGGCCCGGTTCACGGCGTCGAGGGCGTCGTGCAGGCACGGGCTGATGGCGGCGGCCGCCAGGCCGGCGAGGACCACGGCGAGCTCGTCGTCCGAGGAGCGGGCGATGACCGCGCTGGGGGGCAGCGCCTCGCGCAGGCGCTGGACGACGCGCCGCCCCACCCAGTCCCCGGCCTCGTCGCCGTGCTGGCTCCGCACGTCGCCCGCGGCGCCGACCCGCAGCAGCGCCAGCCCCACGGCCCGCCTGTGGGGGTCGTGGGCCGCGGCGTTCAGCTCGTCGGCGAGGCGGGCGGCCAGGAACTCCGGTCCGAGCAGGCCGAGGCGCTCGTCGCTACCTTCCTCGGCGAGCCGGCGGGCCCGCCGGACCCGACCGCTCACGAGCTCGGCGAGGCTCTCCACGCTGAAGGGCTTGGGCACGAAGCCGTCGAGGCCGCCCGCGACGCCGACGGCACGGACCCCGGCGCTGGTGTCCGCGCTCACGAGGATCACCGGCACGAACGTGAAGCGGGGGTCGTCGCGGAGGCGGCGGTGGACCTCGAGCCCCGAGAACCCCCGCAGGCGCACGTCGAGCAGGACGCAGTCGGCGTCGTGCTCGGCGACGGCGTCGACGGCGCCGGCCACGTCGTCGGGGTCGCTGTGCACGAGATCGAAGCCCGAGGCCCGGAAGTAGGCGCGCAGGAAGTCGGCGATGTCGTGCTCGTCCTCGATGACGAGCACCCTGGTCGTCGCCGCCAGCCGCCGGGTGATGGAACCCGGCTGAGCCCGGGGCTCGTCGGGCCCATTGCTCACGGTCGTCACCCCGATACGCTCCTCACGTGCCTGCGCGGGTCCTCGTCGTCGACAACTACGACTCGTTCGTCTACAACCTGGTCCAGTACCTGGGCGAGCTCGGCGCTGTCCCTGTTGTTCATCGGCACGACGCGCTGACCCTGGAGCAGATCGAGGCCCTCGCGCCCGACGCCGTCCTCATCTCGCCCGGGCCGGGCCGGCCCGAGTCCGCCGGCGTGTCGAACGCCGTCATCGAGCGCTTCGCCGGCCGAGTGCCGGTGCTGGGCGTGTGCCTCGGCCACCAGTGCATCGGCCAGGTGTACGGCGCCTCGGTCGTGCGTGCCCCCGAGGTGATGCACGGCAAGACCTCGCTCGTCCACCACCGTGGCGTGGGCGTGTTCGAGGGCCTGCCGAGCCCGCTCGAGGCCACGCGCTACCACTCGCTGGTGGTCGACCGGGCGAGCGTGCCGGACGTGCTCGAGATCACCGCTGAGACCGACGACGGCGTCGTGATGGGCCTGCGCCACCGCGACCTCGACGTCGAGGGCGTGCAGTTCCACCCCGAGTCGATCCTCACCGTCGCGGGCCACGACCTGCTGCGCAACTTCCTGGCCCGCGCCGGCCACCAGGCCCCCACCCTCGCCTGACCCGCCCCGGCCCGCTCCGGCTTCGCTCCGTTCTCGAGGCTGAGCGCGCCGGATCCCGGTGCAGCCTGCCTCGAGTACGCCCGCCCGTCCGTTCTCGAGGCTGAGCGCGCCGGATCCCGGTGCAGCCTGCCTCGAGTACGCGTCGGGGCGGCGGGGGAGCGTCCGAAAACGAGGGGTTCCGCGCGGTGCGTCCGGCGTGCTGGAGTGCCCGCCATGGCAACGGATCCCATCGACGAGGCGGTCGCGGCGCTCGCCGCCCACCAGTGCGCGGCGTTCGCCCGCCGCCAGGCCTACGAGCTCGGGGTCGATCGCAGCCGCCTGACCCGACGGGTCGCGGCGGGACGCTGGCTCGACCTGGGCCATGGCGTCCTGGGCTTCCCGGGCCAGGCGGCCACCTGGCACCGGCGGCTGTGGATCGCGCACCTCCAGGCCGGCCCGGCGTCGGTGGTGTCGCACGAGTCGGCCGCCGCCCTGCACGGGATGACGGGCGTGGCCGCCGAGCGCGTCGTGCTCACGGTCCCCCACCCCTTCCACCGCCGGCTGGACGGGGCGGTGGTCCACCAGATCTCCGACCTCCTCGAGCACACGCCCGATCAGGTGACGAGCGCCGTGGTCCCGGGCCTGCCGGTGACCACGCCGGCGCGCACGGTGGTCGACCTCGCCGCGTCCATGCGCCGCCCGCGGCTGAAGGCCGTCGTCGAGCACGCCGCGGACCGGCGGATCACGACGGACGTGGCCATCGGCGCCTGCCTCACCGCCGTGTCGCGCCGGGGGAAGCCCGGCGCCCGCCTCCTCGCCGGCATCCTCGACGAGCGCGCCGGCGGCGGGATCCCGCCGGCGAGCGAGCTCGAGCGCGTCCTGCACCGGGTCGTCGGGCCGCCGCACTTCCCGCCGCTGCGCCGCCAGCTTCCGCTGCCGGGACGGGGGATCGAGGGCTTCGTCGACGGCGGCTGGCACGACGTGCAGCTGATCGTCGAAGCCGACGGGCGCACCTGGCACCGCCGGATCGCCGACATGAGGCGGGACCGGGAGCGCGACGCCCAGGCGGCGCGCGCCGGCTGGCAGACCCTCCGGTTCATGTGGGAGCACCTGGTGCACGACCCCGACGGGTGCCGGCGGGTCGTCGCCGACGTGCGCGCCGTGCGTGCCGCCCAGCTCGGGCGTCCCGTTCCCCCCGCCGCCTGACCCGCCCCGCCACACCCGCCCCGCTCGTCGCGTTCTCGAGGTCAGGCGTAGCGGGTTCCGGCGCGCTGGGCCTCGAGTTCGTGTGGGCAGACGGGAGGGCGTCAGTCGCCGGGTGGAGCGGTCGTGGTCGTCGTGTCGCCGCCACCACCGCCGCCGGTGTTGGCGAGCTCGGCGACCACGATGCGCACGGTGGAGCCCCTCGGGGCGCGGGAGCCGCCGGAGGGGTCCTGGCTCTGCACCCGGCCGTCCTGGCCGGGGCTCGTGGTGGACTGGGTGGTGACCGACACCCGGAAGCCGGCGTCGATGAGGATCGACTCGGCTTCCTGACGGCTGCGGCCGACCACGTCGGGGACCTCGATGGTCTCGGGCCCGGACGACACGAAGATGGTGACGGTCGAGCCCTGCGGCGCCGTCTGGCCGGCGGGCGGGTTGGTGCGGATCACGCGGCCCTGGGGCACCGAGTCGCTGGGCTCCTCGGTGGTGGTCGTCTCGAACCCGGCCCGGCCCAGCTGGTTGGCGGCTTCGGTGGCGGTCAGGCCCGACACGTCGGGGACCGGCTCCTCGGGCGGTCCCGAGGACACGAGGAGCCGCACGGTGCCGCCCGATCGGGCCTCCTCGCCGGGCGCGGGGTCCTGGGCGAGCACGGTGCCGGCGGGCTCGGTGGGATGGGCCTCCCGACGGATGTCGGGCACCAGCCCGAGTCCCTCGAGCAGCCGGCGGGCGTCGTCCTCGCTCAGTCCCACGAGCTCGGGCACCTCGACGGGCGGCGCGCCGCTGCTGACCCGGATCGTGACGGTCTCGCCCTCCTCGAGGCGCACCCCGGCCTCGGGGTTCTGGGAGAACACGATGCCCTCGGCGAACTCGTCGTTGGGCTCGTACTCGCGGGCGACCTCGAAGCCCGCGCCCTGGAGGATGTCGACGGCGGCCTCCTCGGGCTGGCCGATGACCAGGGGCACGTCGACGCGCTCGGCGGTGGGCGTGCCGATGCCGAGCTGCTGGGCGAACAGGAAGATGAGCCCGCCGAGCAGGAGCAGGAGCACCACGAGCACGGCGATGAACGCGGTGTTGCGCCGGGGCCGGTCCTCGACGTAGCCGTGCTGGCCGACGGGGATCATCTGGGTGCCGTCGTAGGCCTCCTGCATGGTGGTTGCGGCCGCGGCGGGCGCGACGGTGGTGACGGCTGCCGTCGGTGTGTCACCCGCGCTCGGCGGTGCCATGACCGGCTCGGCGACCACCGACCGGCCCTCGCGGAACCGGCGGAGGTCGGCGCGCAGGTCCTCGGCGGAGGGGTAGCGGTTCGCCGGGTTCTTGGCCAGCGCCTTGAGCGCCACCGCCTCGAGCGGGGCGGGGATGTCGAGGTTGGCCTGCCGGGGCGGCGTGGGCGCCTCCTGCACGTGCTTGTACGCGACGGCGACGGGGTTGTCGCCGCTGAACGGCGGTCGGCCGGTGAGCATCTCGTAGAGGACGACGCCGAGCGAGTACACGTCGCTGCGGGGGTCGACCTGGTGGCCCTGGGCCTGCTCGGGCGAGAAGTAGGTGGCGGTGCCCATGACCGTGCCCGTTTGCGTCAGGTCCTCGCCGCCCTGGGTCCGCACGGCCCGGGCGATGCCGAAGTCAGTGACCTTCACCTGACCGGCGTTGTCGATGATCACGTTGCCGGGCTTCACGTCGCGGTGCACCACCCCGTTGCGGTGGGCGAAGCCCAGGGCGGCGGCGATGTCGGCGGCGATGTCGGCGGCCCGCTCGGGGTGCAGGGGCCCCTCGGAGCGCACCAGCTCGGACAGGCTGCGACCCTCGACGTACTCCATGACGATGTAGTAGGTGCCGGACTCCTCGCCCCAGTCGTAGACCGAGACGATGTTGGGGTGCGACAGGTTGGCGGCGGCCTGGGCCTCGCGTCGGAACCGCTGGACGAACGCGGGGTCGCTGGACAGCTCCGGGAACAGGACCTTCAGGGCGACGGGCCGGTCGAGGAGCGAGTCTCGGGCGAGGAACACGTCGGCCATCCCCCCGCGGGCGATGCGGCTGTGCAGCTCGTAGCGCCCACTGAAGACGCGCTGGCCGGATTGGGACATGGCGCCGCCAGCCTACTGACCGGACCCGCCGGGAGCGGGTTCGGCGTCGGCGGTGGCGGCGAGCGCCGCCTCGAGCACGGCCCGGGCGATCGGCGCGGCGACCCGCCCGCCGGTGATGTCCCCGACGCCCGGCGCGCCCTCGACGAGCACCGCCACCGCCACCCGGGGGGCGTCGGCGGGGGCGAAGCCCATGATCCACGCGTGGGACCGGGGCGGGTCGCTGCCGATCTGGGCGGTGCCGGTCTTGCCGGCGACCAGCATGCCCGGGAGCTGCATGCCGGTGCCCGTTCCCCGGGCCACCACCTCGATCATCGAGTCCCGGATCACGGCGGCGGCGTCGGGCGGCACCGCCTGGCGCCAGGGCTGGGGCTGGAACCGCTCGACGAGCTCGCCCTGGTCGTCGCGGATCTCGGCCATCACGTGAGGGGTCATGACGATGCCGTTGTTGGCGATGCCGGCGGCGACCAGGGCGAGCTGCAACGGCGTGGCCTGCACCTCGTTCTGGCCGATGCCGGCCTGGGCGAGCAGCGGCGTGTTCTGGTCGAAGAAGCCGGCGTCGGGGAACCGCGACGCCGCCACCGCGGGCAGGTCGAGCGGGGGCCGCTCGTTGAAGCCGAACGCCTCGGCGGCGCCGGTCATGGCGTCGGCGCCGACGTCGACGGCCATCTGGGCGAAGGCGGTGTTGCACGAGACCCGCATGATGTCGAGGAGGTTCCCGCCGCAGGTGCCGCCGCCGTAGTTGCGGATGGGCCGGGTCGTGAGCGGCGGCACGTACTCGCTCGCCGGCGGGTACACGGGCTGGTCCCGGGAGACCTGGCCGGACTCGATCCCGGCGGCGGCCGTGACCACCTTGAACGTGGAGCCGGGGAAGTAGCGCTCCCGGAAGGCGCGCAGCGCGAGCGGGCGGTTCTCGTCGGCGAGAAGCAGCTCGCGGGCGGCCCGGGCCGCCGCCTGGTCGTTGTTCGACAACACGTTGGGGTCGTAGGTGGGCCAGCTGTAGAGCGCGAGGACCGCACCGGTGCGGGTGTCGACGGCCACCACCGCGCCCCGCCGCTCGCCCAGCGCGGCGGCGGCCGCCTCCTGCACTGAGCGGGGGATCGTGAGGGTGACGTTGGCGGTGCGGACGTCGTCGAGCAGCAGGTCGACGAGGTTCCGGGTGCGCAGCGGGATGCGGTGCCCGGCCAGGTGGTCGTTGTAGGTCCGCTCGACGCCGTCGTTGCCGAACGTGAACGAGAAGAAGCCGGTGACCTGCGAGAACAGCGGACCTTCGGGGTAGACGCGCTGGTACTCGAACCGCCCCTCGGTGGGTTCGGACTGGGCGAGGACCGCCCCGTCGGCGGACTGGATGACCCCCCGGGGCCGGTTGAAGTCCCGCACGACGGCGCGGGTGTTGGCGGGGTGGGCGTTGTAGTCGTCGGCGCGCAGGACCTGCACCAGGTTGAGCTGCACGAAGATGGCGCCGTAGAGCACCATCATCGCCACGCCGAGCCGGCGGATCTGGCGGTTCACCGCGCCGCCACCACCTCTGCCCGCCTGCTGCTGCGATCCGAGATCCTCAACAGCAGCGCCAGCAGGATGTAGTTGGCGAGCAGCGACGACCCGCCGTAGGAGACGAACGGCAGGGTGATGCCCGTGAGGGGCACCAGCCGGGTGACGCCGCCGATGATGACGAACGCCTGGATGCCGAAGATGCCGGTGAGGCCGGCGGCGAGCAGCTTCTCGAACGGGTTCTCGGCGGCGATGGCGATGCGCAGGCCTGTACCGACCATGAGCAGGAAGGCCACGAGCACGGCGGTGGCGCCGAGCAGGCCGAGCTCCTCGCCGATGGCCGCGAAGATGAAGTCGGTCTCGACGATCGGGATGCGGCGCGGGTCACCCAGCCCGAGCCCGGCGCCGGTGACGCCACCCCAGGCGAGCGCGAAGGTGGACTGCACGACCTGGAAGCCCTCGCCGGCGATGTCCGACCACGGGTCGACCCAGATGCGCACCCGGAGCTGCACGTGGGCGAACAGGTGCCAGGCGATGTAGGCGCCGGCCGAGAACAGGACCCCGCTGACGAGCAGGTACGACGCCCGCTCGGTGGCGATCCAGAGCATCACCACGAACAGGGCGAAGAACAGCAGCGACGAGCCCAGGTCGGACTGCAGGGTCATGACGACGAGCGACAGGCCCCAGGCGAGCAGCACGGGCCCGAAGTGCCGCAGCTCGGGCATGGCGACCGGGCCGATGCGGCGGGCGGCCCGCCCCAGGAGCTCGCGCTTCTCCACGAGGTACGAGGCGAAGAACACGGCGAGCAGGATCTTGGCGAGCTCGCCGGGCTGGAAGTTCAGCGGGCCGATGCGCACCCAGATGCGAGCGCCCTGCACCTCCCGGCCGATGACCGGCAGCAGCGGCAGCAGCAGCAGGACGATCCCGAGGATCATGCACGTGTAGCGGTAGCGGTCGAGGACGCGGACGTCGCGCACGATGGCGAGCGTCAGCACGAACGCGCCGATGCCGACCAGCGTCCAGGTGGCCTGCAGGCCCGCGAGGTCCTCGTTGAGCCGGGCGATGAACACGTAGCCCAAGCCGTTGAGCAGGGCGGCCAGGGGGAGCAGGATGCCGTCGGCGGCGGGAGCGAGCTTCCGGGTGGCGATGTGGGCGCCGACGAGCATGGCCAGCACGGCGACGAGGAACGGCAGGACGTTGGCGGGCAGCGAGGCGGTCCGGCCCAGGCTGGCGAGCACGTAGGCGCCCGTCGTCACGATCGTGACGAGCACGATCAGGCCGAGCTCGGTGTTGCGGCGGGCGGCGGCGATCACGACGCCGGGGCGGTGGCGCTCGTCGGTGCGCGGGCGGCGGCGCCGTCCTCGGCCGCCGGCTCCTCGGCGGGAGCGGGCTCCTCGGCCTGCTCGCGCGGGTCGTCGTCGAGCAAGCCGAAGCGCTCGGCCTCGTCGCGCAGGTTGGCCACGAACCGCTCCGCCGCCGCCAGGCTCGGTTGCAGCTTGCCCTCCTGGAGCTCGCGCCGGCGGGCGGCGGGGACGGCGGCGGCGGGCAGATCGGTCCGCTGCTCGAGCGTGGGCTGGAGCCACAGGACCCCGCCCGGCCGGCCCCGCATGATCACCACGACGCCGTCGTCCTCATCGACGGTCACGTGGTAGGTGCTGCGGGCGTACCAGGCGACCGACCCGACGGCGGCGCCGAGCAGCAGCACCAGCAGCAGCACGAACGCCACGACCCGCCAGGTGAACCGGCGCGGGCGCTCGCCGGCGGCGCCGCCGTCGAGCGCGTCGAGGTCGTCCTCGGGGTACCCCGGGGCGGTCGCGCCGGCGAGCTGGGCGACCCCGGTCCCCGGTGCGCCGTCGCCGTCACCGCGCTCGGCCGGCTCGAGGGTCCGGGACCGGTCTGGCGCGCCCCCGCTCGCGCCGGTGGCGGCCGACGCGGCTTCGGCGCGGCCCCCGTCGTCGAGCACGTCGACGAGCACCACGGTGATGTTGTCGCGGCCGCCGGCCGCGTTGGCGAGCCGGACGAGCTCGGACGCGGCCTCGTCGGGGTCGTCGAGGCGGCGGAGGACCGCCGCGATGCGGTCCTCGTCGACCTCGTTGAACAGGCCGTCGGAGCAGATGAGGAACCGGTCGCCCGCGTGCGGCGTCACCACCCACGAGTCGACGACCACGTCGGGGTCGTTGCCCAGCGAGCGGGTGACGATGTTCCGCTGGGGGTGGTGGCGCGCCTCCTCGTCGGTGAGCCGCCCCTCCCGCACCAGGTCCTCCACCAGGCTGTGGTCGTCGGTGAGCTGCACGAGCTCGCCGCCCTGGAACAGGTAGGCCCGGGAGTCGCCGACGTTCACCACGACCAGCACGTCGCCGCCGCCGGGCTCGGGCGAACCGTCGCCGCCACCCTCCCCATCAGCCTCCTCGCCGTCGCCGACCCCGCCGGCGCCCTCCTCGGGCACGAGGGCGATCGCGCAGAGCGTGGTGCCCATGCCCCGGAGCCCGTCGTCGTCCTCGGCTCGGGCCCAGACTGCCCGGTTGGCGTAGCGGACCGCCCGAACGAAGCCGTCGACCGTCGGCTCGGCGTAGGACTCGAGGGCCTCGAGCGCGACCTGCGAGGCCACCTCGCCGGCGGCGTGGCCGCCCATGCCGTCGGCCACGGCGAAGACCGTGCCCGTCACGAGGTAGCCGTCCTGGTTCACGCTCCGCACCTGGCCGGCGTCGGTGGCGGCCCCCCAGCGCAGCGTCGTCACCGCTCGAGCTCCAGGATCGTCTGGCCGATCTGCAGCTGGTCCCCCGGTTTCATCACCCGGGCGGCGGTGACCTTGGCCCGGTTCAGGTACGTGCCGTTGGTCGATCCGAGGTCCTCGACGTACACGGACCCGTCGCGGGTGAAGACCCGGGCGTGGAGCTGGGAGACGTAGCTGTCGTCGAGCGTCACCTGGCAGCCCGCCGCCCGGCCGACCGTGATCTCCTCGCCCAGCTCGAAGCGCCGGCCCCGGTGCTCGGCCGGTGACCGCACGACCAGCCGAGGCGGGCCGCCGCGTCCCCGGACCACCGGACGGCGGTCCCGCCGGGACCGGGCGGGCGCGGGGGCCGACGCGGCCGGGGCGGGGCGAGGCGCTGCGACCTCGGCCCACACCGCCCGCAGCACCCGCAGGAAGAACAGGTAGAGCAGGGCCAGCAGGAACAGCTTCAGCAGGTTGAGGAGGGGTTCGGGCACTTATGACGCCTCGAAGCGCAGGCGGGTGCTCCCCACGGTGATCTCGTCGCCGTCCGACAGCACCCGCTCCTTCACCAGCGCACCGTTGATGCGGGTCCCGTTGGTGGACCCCAGGTCGGCGAGGACGTACCCGGTGCCGCTGGGCCGGACCTCGGCGTGGCGGCGGCTGACGTTGCTGTCCGACAACACGACGTCGCACTCCGAGAGGCGACCGATGGTCGCCACCTTCTCGCCCAGCGAGACCCGCCGGCCGTCGGGCAGCACCAGGGAGCCGGGACCGGCGCCGCCCTCGGCGGCGCGGAAGCGGGCGGTGAGCTCGAACGTGCCGGTGGCCTGCCGCTCGTCGACCTCGATCCTGACCGACACGGGACCGAGGAAGGTGTAGCCCTCGTCGCGGGCGTGCTCCCGGGCGGCGTCGCAGAGCTCGCGGACGAGGCCGTCTTCGATCTCGGCAAACTGCGCGTGGTCCTCGGGGCTCAGGTGCACGGTGAAGTCGTTGGGCGCGGCGAGTCGCCCGTCGACACCGACGGTGCGCTGGGTGTCCATCGCACGCACCAGCCGTCGCCCCAGCTCGACCAGACGCAGGTCGCTCTTGAAGGCACGGGCGAACACGCCCTCGACCAGGCGCTCGAGGCGGCGTTCGAACCCCTTGAGGACCATGGCGCGCCCGAGCATACCCACGGTCGGCCGTCGGAGAACGGTGCCCACCGCGTCGCTGTGGGGGTGCCGCCCCTCCCGCGCTAGCCTTCACTCCCTCACTCACACGCGCGAGTGGCGGAATTGGCAGACGCGCAGGATTCAGGTTCCTGTGTCCGCAAGGACGTGAGGGTTCAAGTCCCTCCTCGCGCACCGACCGACCGCCCGCCCGCCCGACCGCGGCGATCGGCTGACGGGTCCCGGGGCGGGTGAGGTCGCCGTCAGCCGCCGGCGGTCGCCTGCGGCGGGCCTGGACCGACCGGGTCGATGCCCAGGTCCCGGTAGGTGAGCACGGAGGCGTAGGGGATGCCCAGGTCGGCGAAGACGCGCCGGGCGACCTCGCCCCGGTCGACCAGCGTCGCCGCCATGACCACCTCGGCGCCGGTGGCGACGACCGCGTCGTGGGCCTGCTGGATCGACCCGCCGGTGGTGACCACGTCGTCGACGAGCAGGACCCGGGTGCCCGGCCCCAGCTGCGCGCCCTCCACCAGCTTGTTGGTGCCGCGCCCCTTCGGGCTCTTGCGGATCACGAACCACTGCGTGTCGTCGCCCAGGTGCAGGGCCAGGCCGTGGGCGAACTGGTCGGCGCCCATGGTGAGCCCGCCCACGGCGTCGAAGGTCACCTCCGCGCCCCGCACGAGCGCGAGGAGCGCCTCGCACGCCAGCTTGAGGTGCCGTCCCCGGGCCAGGGCCTGCTTGCCGTCCACGAAGTCGCGGCTCTCCTCACCCGAAGCGAGGACGACGGGCGCGTCGAGCCGCCGCAGGCCGTAGGTCTTCACGACCTCGCAGAGCTCGTCTCGGGCGTTCGCCACAGCAGCGTGCTCCCAGGTGGGGGACGGGCCGGTCCAGTCTGCGGGCGGGCGCCGCGGTCCGCAACCGCGGCCCCGACCGGGGATGGGACCGATGGCCCTGGCGCCGGACGGTGGGTTCGGTGGATGCTGCGCCTGTGACCGCGCCGTCCCGAGAGGGCCAGCCGGAGCAGCGTGCCGGCGGCGACCGACCGGGTGGCGCCGCTGCCGAGCGCGGGCTTGCCCGGGCCGAGGAGCTGGTCGCGCGCGCCGTGCTGTGGGGGGCGCTGGGACTGCTCGCGGCTGGGGGCGTCGCCCACCTCGCCGGCGCTCCAGGGGTGCGGGACGCGGCCTGGCTGGCGGTGGGGTCGGCCGGGGCGCTGTGGTCGGGCCTGCTGGTCGTGGCGGCGCTCGCCCGCGGCCGGCTGGGCGTGGACGCCATCGCCGTGCTCGCCATCGCCGGGGCCCTGGCTGTGGGCGAGCTCCTCGCCGCCGCGGTCGTCACGACGATGCTGGCGAGCGGCCGGGTGCTCGAGGAGCGGGCGGCGCGCCGCGCCCGGGTCGAGCTCACCGCCCTCGTGGCCCGGGCGCCTCGGACGGCCCGCCGCTACGAAGCGGGCCGCGCCGTGGAGATCCCCGCGGGCGAGGTGCAGCCGGGCGACCTGCTGGTGGTGGGCCCCGGTGAGGTGGTGCCCGTCGACGGGCGGGTGGCGTCCGAGCTGGCCGTGCTGGACGAGGCCGCGCTCACCGGTGAAGCGGCACCGGTCGAGCGGCCCCGCGGCGATGCCGTGCCGTCGGGCGTGGTCAACGCCGGCGGGCCCTTCGACCTGCGGGCGACCACGACCGCCGCCGGGTCCACCTACGCCGGGATCGTGCGCCTCGTCGACCAGGCGTCGGCCGCCAGCTCCCCGTTCGTGCGCATGGCCGATCGCTACGCCGCCTGGTTCCTGCCGCTGACCGTGGCGGTGGCCGCCGGAGCCTGGCTGGCGTCGGGCGACCCCGTCCGGGCCGTCGCCGTGCTGGTGGTCGCCACGCCGTGCCCGCTGATCCTGGCTGCACCGGTGGCGATCGTGTCGGGCCTGTCCCGGGCCGCCCGCCGCGGCGTGATCATGAAGGGCGGCGCCGCCCTCGAGCGGCTCGCCGCGGCCCGCACGCTGGTGCTCGACAAGACCGGGACGCTCACCAGCGGCCGCCCCGAGGTGGCCGAGGTCGTCACCACGGGGGACCTCGGCGCCGACCAGGTGCTGGCGCTGGCAGCGTCGCTCGACCAGGTCTCGCCCCACGTGCTGGCCGGCCCGATCGTGCAGGCGGCGCTCGACCGGGGCCTGGACCTGCTGCTGCCGGAGGGGGTCGAGGAGCTCCCCGGCCGGGGCATCCGGGGGCGTGTTGGGGACCGGGTCGTGACCGCCGGCAAGGCGGCGTTCGCCGCTCCGGCCCCGCGGCCGGAGGCGTGGCGGGCGGCGCAGCGGCGGGCCGCGGCGGACGGCACGATGACCGTGTTCGTCGGCGTCGACGGTGCGCCCGCCGGCGTGATCCTCCTGCGCGACGAGGTGCGGGCGGACGCGGCGAGGACGATCCGGCGCATGCGCCAGTCGGGCATCGACCGCGTCGTGCTCGCCACGGGCGACCGCGCCGAGATCGCCGAGGCCGTCGGGGCGGTGGTGGGGGCCGACCTGGTCCTGGCCGAACGGCTCCCCGAGGACAAGCTCGCCGTGATCGACGCCGAGCGCCGCCGGGGCGGGGTGATCATGGTCGGTGACGGCATCAACGACGCCGCCGCGCTGGCGCTGGCCGACGTGGGCGTGGCGCTGGGCGCCCGCGGCGCCACCGTCGCCTCAGAGGCGGCCGACGTCGTGCTCACCGTCGACCGGCTGGACCGCCTCGCCGCTGCCATGGACATCGCCGGTCGCTCGCGTCGCATCGCCCTTGAGAGCGTCCTGGCCGGCATGGGCCTGTCGCTGGCGGCCATGGGCCTGGCGGCCTGGGGGCTGCTGGCGCCCGTCGCCGGGGCCCTCGTGCAGGAGGCCATCGACGTGGCGGTGATCGCCAACGCCCTCCGCGCCGCCCGCGAGGCCCGTTCCCGGTCGCGCCTCGACGGCCCCGACGTCGAGCTGTGGCGCCGCTTCCGCGCCGACCACGACCGGCTGCGCCCCATCGTGGCCGACATCCGCCACGTCGCCGACGCGCTCGACACCGACCCGATCCCGCGCCTGCTCCCCAGGCTGGAGCGGCTACGGACCCAGCTCGTCGAGGAGCTCGAGCCCCACGAGCGGGCCGAAGGCGCCGAGCTGTACCCCATCCTGGACCGGCTGCTCGGCAGCCCCGACGCCACCGCGACGATGAACCGGGCGCACGTGGAGATCAGCCACTACATCCGCCGCCTCGACCGTCTGGTCGACCAGCTCCGCGACCACGGGCCCGACGAGGGGGACGTCGCCGAGCTGCGCCGGGTCCTCTACGGGCTGCATGCCATCGCCGACCTGCACTTCGTCCAGGAGGAGCAGGGGTACTTCGCCCTCCTCGACGACAACAGCCCCGACGGGCCGGCCCGCTGACCGGGGGGCGAGCCGGGCTAGTGCCCGCGCTCCTCGTAGCCGACGAGCTGGGCGAAGCCCTCGAAGAGCATGCCGAAGGCGAGGATGGCGGCCGTGGCGAGGGTGCCGATGATGATCGCCTTGGCCCAGGAGATCTCGTACCGGTCGTCGGCCACCTGCTCGTCAGCCACCTCGTCCTCCCGTGGGTCGCTCGGTCTGGTCGCCGGTGATGGTACCCGGGTGGCCGTGGGACGCCCTCCTCCACGGACGGCCGCCGCGACCGCCCCCCAACGCATTGACAGAGGTCGATCAATCTGTCACATTGACACCTATCGATATGATGGAGGTGGGGAGGTGAACGAGCTGCGTGAGCAGGTGCGGGCGCGGTACGCGGCGGCGGCCCGGGCGGCGGGTACGACGCCGACGTCGTGCTGCGGGTCCGACACCACCGGCGATCCGGGTTGCTCGGGGCCCTTCGGCGCCGGGCTCTACGACGACGCGACCCGCTCGGAGGTGCGCCCCGACGTGGCCGGGGCCAGCCTCGGGTGCGGCAACCCGGTGGCGGTGGCCGAGCTGCGCCCGGGCGAGACCGTCCTCGACCTCGGTTCCGGAGCCGGCCTCGACGTGCTGCTCTCGGCCAGGCGGGTCGGACCCGAGGGCCGGGCCTACGGGCTCGACATGACCGACGAGATGCTCGAGCTCGCCCGGCGCAACGCCCGCGACGCCGGCGCCGCGAACGTGGAGCTCCTGAAGGGCGAGATCGAGGACGTGCCCCTGCCGGACGGGTCCGTCGACGTCGTCATCTCGAACTGCGTGGTCAACCTGTCGACCGACAAGGCCCGGGTGTTCGCCGAGATCGCCCGTGTGCTGCGGCCCGGCGGCCGGGTGGGCATCACCGACGTCGTCGCCGACGACGCCCTCGACGAGGACGACCGCCGGGCGCGCGGCAGCTACGTGGGCTGCATCGCCGGGGCGCTGTCGTTCTCCGAGTACCGGGCGGGGCTCGTCGCCGCGGGCCTCACCGGCGTGGAGATCGTGCCGACCCACGAGGTGGCCGACGGCATGTGGTCGGCGATCGTCCGGGCGGTCCGGCCGCTCCGCGGCTGACCCCGCGCCGGTCGGTGGGCCCGCCGCGCCCGCCGGCTCGGCACGACGCAGCCGGCTGGGGTCGGTCGGGCTCAGTCCCGTCCGGCCCCGCGGGCCCACTCGGCGATGGGGCCGGCCAGCACGTCGGCCAGGGTGGGCTCGCCCGCGTCGGCCAGCTCGTAGGTCACGTGGCGGACGGGCCGGTCGATCCGCACGACCCGGGCGACGTCGACCGGGGTGCCCACGATGACCACGTCGCAGTCGACCGCGGCGATCGTCGCTTCGAGGTCGCGGAGCTGCTCGGCGCCGTACCCCATCGCCGGGAGCACGGGCCCGATGGCGGGGTAGCGCTCGAAGGTGTCGCGGAGGCTGCCCACGGCGACCGGGCGGGGGTCGACCAGCTCGGCGCCGGCCTGGCGCGCCGCGACCGTGCCCGCCCCGAAAGGCATCTGGCCGTGGGTGATGGTGGGGCCGTCCTCGATCACCAGCACCCGCCGACCCGCAAGCGGGGGCCCGTCCTCGAGGGTGACCGGCGAGGCTGCCCGGACGACGGCGGCACCGGGGTTGACGGCCCGGGTGTTCGCCACCACCGTCTCGACCTGGTCGGGGGTGGCGCTGTCCACCTTGTTCACCACCACCACGTCGGCCATGCGCAGGTTGACCTCGCCCGGGTGGTAGCGCAGCTCGTGCCCGGCCCGCAAGGGGTCGGTGACGGTCACGAGCAGGTCGGGCGCCACGAACGGGAAGTCGTTGTTGCCGCCGTCCCAGAGCACGACGTCGGCCTCGGCCTCGGCGGCGCGCAACACGGCCTCGTAGTCGACGCCGGCGAACACGACGACGCCAGTTCCGGCGCGCAGCGGCGCCTCGTACTCCTCCCGCTCCTCGATCGTGGGGTCGGCGGCGTCGACGTCGGCGAGCGTGGCGAACCGCTGCACCCGCATGGCCTCGAGGTCGCCGTATGCCATCGGGTGGCGCACGTGGGCGACCCGCAGGCCCGCGCCGGCGAGAAGCCGGGTGACGGCCCTGCTGGTCTGGCTCTTGCCGCAGCCGGTGCGGGTGGCGCACACCGCCACGACCGGCCGGCTGGACCGCAGCGTGCTCGCCCGGGGGCCGACGAGGCGGAAGTCGGCGCCCGCCGCCATCGCCGCCGCCGCGGCGCTCATCACCTCGTCGTAGGCGACGTCGGAGTAGGCGAAGACCACCTCGTCCACGTCGTGCTCGGAGACGAGCGCCGCCAGATCGCCCTCGGGCCGGATGGGGATGCCGCGGGGGTAGCGGGGCCCGGCGAGCGTGGCGGGGTAGGTGCGGTCGTCGATGCCGGGGATCTGGGTCGCGGTGAACGCCACGACCTCGGTCGCGGGGTCGTCGCGGAACACGACGTTGAACACGTGGAAGTCGCGCCCCCCCGCCCCCATGATCACCACCCGGCGCGCCGGCATCCGTGGGCCGTTCTCAGCGCCCGGCGTCGACCGGCTCGTCCCGCGCCACCCGCCCGGGACCAACACCGGGCGGGGAGCCGTCACCCTCCGGGTGCGCGCCACCCTCGAGTCCGGGCCCGGAGCTGGCCGCGGCGCGGCGGTGGACGGCGGCGAGGCCGGCCGAAGCCACCGCGGCGACGAGCACGGGCGCGGCGGACGCCGAGGTGGCGGCGGTGGAGACGCATGTCACGCACATGGCGGCCGCCAGTCTCGCACGCACCGCGCACGTCGTGCGGCCGCGGGGCCCGCACCGGCGCGGCCGCGCGCTCGCGGTGCTCCCCTGGGCGCCGCCGGCGGGCGGCGCTCCCGGGGTCAGCCCGTGGCGGGGCCGAGTCGGGCGAGGCGCTCCCGGGCGTCGTGGCGCGCGAGCCGCCGGCGGGTCGACTCGTAGGCCTGGCGGGCGATGGCCGCCCGGCGGGAGGGGTCCATGGCGTTCACCCCCATCACGGCGGCGTCCTCGGCGGTCGGCTGGAACGCCACGGTGGTCGCGCCCCGGCGGCGGAGCCGCACGGCCTCGGCGTCGAGCAGGGCCCGGGCCCACCGGCGCACGGGCTGGTCGACGGCGAGGCGCAGGCCCCGGCCGGCGATCGACATGGGCGAGCTCACCACCACGAGGTCGACGCCGGCGCCCACGAGGGTGTCGGCGTTGGTGGGAGAGTGCACGCCACCGTCGACGTACGCCTCGCCGTCGATCTCGACGGGCCGGAAGAAGCCGGGGATGGCGCACGACGCGGCGGCCGCCAGCGGCACGGGCGGGCGGACGTCACGTCCGAAGACCACCAGCCGGCCGTCGCGCTGGCGGACCGCGCAGAGCCACAGCGGCTGCTCGGGCCACGCGTCGCCCGCGATGGCGCCGACGCCCTGGGTGATCAGCGCCGTCTCGGCGGTGCCCTCGGGCAGCAGCCCGGCGAGGAGAGCGAGCGGCCGGGCCGACAGCGGCCGGCTGGCAGCCCGGGCCAGCGTGGCCGCGACCTCCCCAGCGGTGAGCACGCGGCCGCCGCCGGGGCGGAGCGGGGGCGGCCGGCCCGGGGGACCGGCGCGGGCCAGCACGCGCTGGCCCTCGGGCGAGAACGGCCGGCCCTCGGCCCGGGCCAGCATGTCGGCGGCCGGCAGCCCGGCCCGCAGCGAGGCGGCGGCGATCGCCCCCGCCGACGTCCCGACCACCACCTCGGCGCGGCGCGGGTCCCAGCCAGTGACCTCGGCGAGCGCCGCCAGCACGCCGGCGTGGAACGCCCCGCCGGCGACGCCTCCGGCTCCGAGCACCAGCCCCACCCGCGCCCTGGTCACGCCTCGCACGTTACGCCGCGGCGCTGTCGCGGGCGCCGAACCCCCGGCTGACCGCCCCCCTCCCCGGCGCCCACATGCTCGCGAGACCGTTCTCGAGGCTCAGCGTTCCGGAAGCCGCCACGTCCTGCCTCGAGTTCGCGGCCGAGACCGTTCTCGAGGCTCAGCGTTCCGGAAGCCGCCACGTCCTGCCTCGAGTTCGCGGCCGAGGCGAGCGGGGTCGCGGCCGAGACCGGCGCGGCTAGTCGAGGGTGAGCTCGTGCCGCCAGGCGCCGTCGTCGTGCCAGGCGGGCTGGGCGCGCTTGTCGAGGATGCACGAGCCCAGCACGAGCCGGTCGATCTCGGTGCGCATGAAGCACCGGTAGGCGTCGACGGGCGTGCAGACGATGGGCTCGCCCCGCACGTTGAACGACGTGTTGATCAGCACGGGGCACCCGGTTCGGCGGTGAAAGGCGCGCAGCACGGCGTGGAAGTCGGGGCTGCGGTCAGCGGAGACGGTCTGCACCCGGGCCGAGCGGTCGACGTGGGTGACGGCGGGGATCGCCGAGCGCACCTCGTTGACCCACGCCAGCAGGTCCTCGCCGTCCCCCGTCGGACGGCCCCCCCGCCCGTTCGCCGGCGTGCACCGCTCCTCGCGCACAGGCGCCACGAGCAGCATGTAGGGCGACTCGGCGTCGAGGTCGAACCACTCGGCGGCGTGCTCGGCGAGCACAGCGGGGGCGAAGGGCCGGAACGACTCGCGGTACTTGATCTTCAGGTTCATCACCGACTGCATCGTGGGGGATCGGGGGTCGCCGATGATCGAGCGGTGGCCGAGCGCCCGGGGCCCGAACTCCATGCGCCCGGTGAACAGCCCCACCACCTCGCCGCTGGCCACGTGGGCGGCGATGCGCTCGGCCCACGCCGTCCTGTCGTCGATGCGCTCGTACGGGTAGCCGTGGTGGCGCAGGTACGCCTCGATCTCGTCGTCGGGGAAGGCGGGCCCCAGGTAGGCGCCGGCCATCCCGTCGGCCTCCGCGCCGGCGGCGCGGGGCTGGTGCAGGACTTGGTGCCAGCCGTAGAGGGCGGCCCCGACCGCGCCGCCGGCGTCCCCCGCCGCGGGTTGTACCCAGATGCGCTCGAACGGGCCCTCCCGCAGGAGCCGGCCGTTGGCCACGCAGTTCAGCGCGACACCGCCCGCCAGGCAGGCGTCGCGCATGCCGGTGACCTCGGCGGCGTGGCGGGCCATGCGCAGCACGATCTCCTCGGTGACGACCTGGATCGACCGGGCCAGGTCCGTCTCCCGGCGGGTGATGCGGCTCTCGGGCCGGCGGGCGGGTCCGTCGAAGAGGGCGTCGAATCGCCGGTTCGTCATGCGGGGACCGCCCAGGAACCCGAAGTACCGCATGTCCAGGTGGAACGAGCCGTCGTCGTGCAGGTCGACGAGCCGGTCGAGGATGCGCTCGACGTAGCGGGGCTCGCCGTAGGGGGCGAGGCCCATGAGCTTGTACTCGCCCGAGTTCACCCGGAACCCGCAGTGGTACGTGAACGCGGAGTACAGCAGCCCGAGGGAGTGCGGGAACCGCATCTGCTCGAGCATCGTCAATCGGTTGCCCTCGCCGGCGGCGATCGAGCTCGTCGCCCACTCGCCCACCCCGTCGAAGGTGAGCACGGCGGCCCGCTCGAACGGCGATGGGTAGAAGGCGCTGGCGGCGTGGCTCTCGTGGTGCTCGGTGAACCACAGGTCGCGGGGCATCCGGTAGCCGAGCTCGCCCAGCCCCCGCTCGATCAGGTAGGGGATCCACAGCTTCTGCCGGGTCCACAGCGGGATCGCCTGGTGGAACGTGCGGATCCCGCCGAGGCCGGCACGGAAGTAGGTGCGCAGGATCCGCACGAACGTGGTGAGCGGCTTGTCGTAGTACACGACGGCGTCGATCCCCCCCGGTGCCACGCCGCCCGCCTCCAGGCAGTAGGCGATGGCGTTGCGCGGCAGGCGCTCGTCGTGCTTGACCCGGGTGAAGCGCTCCTCCTGGGCGGCCGCCACCAGCCGCCCGTCCTGCACGAGGGCGGCGGCGGCGTCGTGGTAGAAGGCGCTGATCCCGAGGATGTTCACCGGGTCGCCACTCCCCCCGCGCCCGCCACCTCGGCCGCCAGCTCGGCGAGCACCGGCCGGAGCCGGTGGTACAGCACCCGGGCGACGGCCTCGGCGCCCCGCTCGTTGGTGTGACCGAAGTCGTACATGACGGGCTCGTCGACGCCGTCGAGTGCGTCGCTCACGTCGATCACGGCGGGGTGCAGGCCCGCCCGGGCCGTGGCGTAGGCCGCGCTCCACGCGCCGGGATCGGTGCCCCACGAGCCGATCACCGGCTCCTCGCCGGGCAGGATCCGGGCCTTGGTGTAGGCCATCGGCTGCCAGAAGAACGCGGTGCGGAACCCGAAGCCGGCGCCGGCGGCCCGGGCCAGCTCGACGCCCCGGTGGTGCAGGCGGGCGGCGGCCCGGCCCCGCTCCTCGGGGTGCTCGGCCTGGTTCGGCCAGGGGTGCTCCACGCGCGCCGGCGCCGTCGACTCGATGACCGGCACCACCTCGGCGGCCCGGTCGACCAGCCGGTGCAGGGCGCTCAGCTCGCTGTAGGCCTCCCACAGCCGGCGCAGGGCCGGGGCGTCGTCCTCGCCCTCGCGGATCGCCCGCAGGCGCGACTCGATGGCCCGGGCCTGCAGGTGGATGGGGTCGTCGGAGGGACCGGCCCGGAACTGGGCGCCCAGCTCGTTGGCGCCGTCGTAGAACACGGCGAGGTGGGGGACCTCACCCCGGCTCACGAGCTCCTGCAGGAGCATGACCTCCTGCCAGTTCATGTAGGCGGGCTGGCCGTAGTTGCGGACCCGCAGGGGGATGCCGTCGGCTTCGGCCAGCCGGGCGATCACCGAGGGGATCGTGTGCTCGTCGCGCTGGAACCAGCCCATCATCGTCGAGCCGCCGAAGAAGAAGACCTCCACGGCGGCGCCGGTGGCCGCCGCCGGCTCGTAGGAGCGGCGCGCCTCATCGCGCACGGTGACGTGCCGGCCGGTGAAGTCGGGCGCGGTCCAGCCCCGGAACGGGTGGTAGCGGGTCTGCTCGAAGGCAGCCATCAGCTCGTCGTACAGCTCCTGGGCCCACGGCTCCCCCCGCCGGGCGCCCACGTCGGGCGCCTGCATGAGGACCTCGACGGGGTCGGGCCGCGCGGCCGGTGGCCGGTCCCGGGCGGCGAGCAGCGCCCCGGCGCCCACGTCGGCCAGCAGGAGGAGGACGACGAGCCCGAGGGCGCCGCGGGTCCGGGCGAGGGGCCGGCGGGGCGGGCCGGGCGCCGCCGGTGCGGTGCGAGCGCCGGCCGGTGCCAGCCGCTCGAGGGCGTAGGGCCGTCGGTAAAGCCCGGTCGACCGCGGCACCGGCTCCCAGCCGGTGGCCGGTCCCGGGCGGGCGCGCCCACCGGCCCGCCCGGCGCGCGCCCGCCTGCCCGCGGGGGCGAGCGGGTCGATGCGCAGGACCCGCGCCACGACGGCCACCGGTACGAACACAGCGAGGTGGAGCGCGCCGAGCAGCACCACCGTCAGCGCCCGACCCGCCCAGGCCTGGAGCCGGGCTACGGCGCGGTCGATCGCCGCCGACACGCCGGGCCGGGCGACGCCCACGACGGTCACGGTGCTGGCGGCCGCCACCAGCACGGTGGCCGGCACGCGGTGCCCGAGCCGGGCCAGGACGCCAGCGACCACCAGCGCCACGACGAACCGCACGGCGGCGCCGCGCCGCGAGGAGCCCGGCGCGTCCGGTGGCGGCGGTGCCGCCCACGCAGGCAGCCCCAGGGCGGTGACCCCGTCGCGCGTGCGGTCGGTCAGCATCGGCCCGTCAGAACATCGGGTACAGCGTGATCGGCGCCGCCGCCTGGCCGATCACGATCAGCAGCGCGGCGAGCCCGAGCAGCGCCACCAGCGGCAGGATCCACCAGACGCGGTTGACCACCGCGTAGCCCACGACGTCGCCGGCCAGGCGCAGTCCGTGGCGAGCGCGCAGGCGCGCGGCGTAGGTTCGGGCGACGTCGCCCCCGTGCGTCACGGACCGAACGTACCGGCGCGGCGCGGGCCGGGGCAGGACCATCTTCAGGATGGCCCGGCCAGGTCATGGACGTCGATGGCCACGGCGCGAGCCGTGGTTCGCCGGTGGCGCCCCCGCTCCCGCCCGTGCCCGATGTCACAGCGCGGTTCGGGACCAACGGCCCTGGTCGGGTCCCGTCCACCGTGCCCACGATCGCGGGTCAGAATGTGCACCGCCGGCCCGGTGCGGGCGACGACGACCAGGGAGGCGCGATGACCGACGGGGGCAAGCCGCCGATCAAGGACTGGGCGACCGACTTCGACCACACCCACCCCGACTACGCCCGAAAGGCGCCCGAGGTGTGGGAGGAGCTGCGCCAGACGTGCCCGGTCGCCCACACCGAGCGCTTCGGCGGCACGTGGCTGCCCGTCCGCCACGCGGACGTGTCGGCGATCGCCCACGACACCGAGCACTTCAGCTCCGAGGGCGTGATCGTCAACGAGTTCAAGCCCGAGAACCTCGCACCCATCGGGTACGCCCCGCCGATCACGTCGGACCCGCCGTTCCACCAGATGGCCCGGCGCCTGCTCCTCCCGGCCTTCGCGCCGAAGGAGATCGACCGCTGGGAGCCGGCCACCCGCAAGGCGTGCAACGACCTCATCGACGACCTGCTCGCCGGCGGGGCGACCGAGGTCGACGCCGCGGTGCAGTACGCCCAGCACATCCCGGTGCGGGTCATCGCCGAGATGCTCGGCGTCCCGGAGGAGGACGGCGACAAGTTCCGCACGTTCATCCACCGGGTGCTCGAGGCGCCAGGCGAGGGCATCGGCGAGCTGCCCTACGAGGAGACCCTGGACTACTACCTGCGCCAGGTCATCGAGGACCACCGCCAGCACCCCCGCGACGACCTCATCGGGTTCCTCCTGAACGCCGAGATGGACGGCAACCCGCTCACCGACGACCACATCACCGGCACCGTCGCGCTGCTCCTCATCGCCGGCATCGACACCACGTGGTCGGCGATCGGGGCCAGCCTGTGGCACCTCGCCCAGCGTCCTGACCACCGCAAGCGCCTGATCGAGGACCCCGACGTCATGGTGTTCGCCGTCGAGGAGCTCCTGCGGGCCTACGCCCCGGTCACGATGGCCCGCATCGTGGCCAAGGAGACCGAGGTGGGCGGCGTGACGATGAAGGAGCGCGACTGGGTGCTGCTGCCGTTCCCGGCCGCCAACCGCGACCCCGAGGCCTTCGAGCGGCCCGACGAGGTGATCCTGGACCGCACGCGCAACCGCCACGTCGCGTTCGGGTTGGGCATCCACCGGTGCCTGGGCTCGAACCTGGCCCGCATGGAGCTGCGGACCGCCATCGAGGAGTGGATGCGGCGCATCCCCGACTTCGAGCTCGCCGATCCCGACGCTGTGCGCTGGTCGACCGGTCAGGTGCGGGGTCCCCGCGAGCTGCCCGTGCGGATCCTGGCGACGGCGGGCAGCCGCTGATGCGGGTCCGCCTCGACAGCGAGAAGTGCCAGGGCCACGGCCGCTGCTACGCGCTCGCGCCGGACCTGTTCGAGAGCGACGACGAGGGCTACTCGGTGCTGAAGATCACCGGCGACGTCCCCGCCGAGCTCGAGGAGGCCGCCCGCCTGGCCGCCGACAACTGCCCCGAGTTCGCCATCGAGCTCGACGAGGGCTGACGCCCGCCGCGGCCCGCGCCGGCCCGGCGGCGCACGCCTCGTCCCGGTGGGTCATGCTGGGGTGGTGCCCCGGTTCACGCTGGAGAAGGTGCTCGACCGCGCCGAGGAGGTCGCGCGCGACGTCGCCGCGCCGGCGGCGGCCGAGACCGATCGCGACGCCCGCTGGCCGGAGGCAGCGCTGCGCGCCCTGCAGGACGCCGAGCTGGGCGGCCTGGTCGTGCCCGAGGAGCACGGCGGGCTCGGCCACGGCCTGGTCGCCGTGGCCCGTGTCGGCGAGGTGCTCGGCAAGGCCTGCACCTCGACGGCGCTGTGCTTCGGGATGCACTGCGTGGGCGCGGCGGTGATCGCCGCCAAGGCGACCGCCGAGCAGGCCGCCGCCTACCTCGAGCCCATCGCCGCCGGCCGGCACCTCACCACCCTGGCGCTGAGCGAGCCCGGCAGCGGTTCGCACTTCTGGCTTCCCGAGACGACCCTCGCCCGGTCGCCCGACGGCTGGGTCGTCGACGGCCGCAAGACGTTCGTCACGAACGGGGGCCGCGCCGACTCCTACGTGATCTCCACCGTCGCCGCCGACCCGGGGGCGCCGCCCGGCGAGTTCTCGTGCCTGGTCGTCCCGGCCGACGCGCCCGGCCTCGCCTGGGGTCCGGAGTGGCGGGGGATCGGCATGCGTGGCAACTCCTCGCGGTCGGTCACGCTCCAGGAGGTGCACCTGCCGCCCGAGAGCCTGCTCGGCGCCGAGGGCGAGCAGATGTGGTTCGTCTTCCAGGTCGTGGCCCCCTACTTCCTGGTGGCCATGGCCGGGGCGTACCTCGGCGCCGCCCAGGCCGCCCTCGACGAGGCCCGCCTGCACCTCGTCGAGCGGACCTACACGCACGACGGCAGCCGCCTGGCCGCCAACCCGGTCCTGCAGCACCGCTTCGGCGAGCTGTGGGCCCGGATCGAGGCGACGCGCCAGCTCCTCCACTGGGCCGCCGAGCAGGGCGACACCGGTGGCGCCACCGCCGTTCCCGCCCTGTGCTCCGCCAAGGCCGACGTCGCCGAGTGCGCCACCCACGTCATCAACGAGGCGATGACCCTCGTCGGCGGGATCGGCTACCGGGAGGGCGAGGCGATGGAGCGGCGCCTGCGCGACGCCCGGGCCGCGCACGTCATGGCCCCCACCACCGACATCCTGCGGCTCTGGACCGGCCGAGCCGTGCTGGGCGAGCACCTGCTCGGAGACTGACGGCGTGCCCACGGTCCTGCTGGCGGGGGTGCGACCGGGACTGGTCGCGGCGCTGAGGGGCCGGGCCGGCGACCTCGACGTCCTCACCGTCGAGGTCGACGAGTGCCTCGCCGCCCTGCACGATCCCGGCCGGGCTGTCGTCGCCGTGGTGCTCGGTTCCGGTGCGGCCCGACCCGTCACCCTGGCCCAGTCCGTGTACCGAGCCGACCGGTCGGTCCCCGTGCTGATCGTGCCCGATCCCGAGCACCGGTCCGAGGTCGAGCAGGCCCTCTCGCTGAGCCCCTATGTCGCCGGCGAGAGCCGCTGCCTCGACCCCGACCTCCGCGACGCCGAGCTTGCCGAGGCGATCGTCGGCGTGGCCGAGCGGGCGCGCCGCCGGCGGTCCCACCGGGCGGTCATCGAACGAGTGCGGGAGATGACGGTGGTGATGCCGAGCACCGTGACGGCGTCGCAGTACCTGGGCCAGTTGCTCGAGCACGCCCCCATCGGGGTGCTGATCACCGACGAGCACCTGGTGGTGCGGGGCTGGAACCCGATGGCGACGAAGATATTCGGCCGGCGCCACGACGACGCCGTGGGCGCGCGCTTCGACGCCCTGTTCCCGGACGTCGAGCACGACCGCCTGGCCGGCGTGGTGGCCCAGGTCTGCGACAGCGACGAGAGCGTCACCGTCGTCGTCGACCGGGCGCGATCCGACGGGTCGGCGCAGCACGTCGAGCTGACCGCAGCCGCCGTCGAGGCGGGCGTGCCGAACCTCGGCTGCCTCGTGCTCGTGCAGGACGTGACCGAGCGGATCAGCAACCAGCGGGACCTGGCGGCTCGGGCCCGCGAGGCCAACCTGGCCGCCGACGTGGGGCTGGCCGTCACCGGCGCCGCCCCCCTTGACCGCAAGCTCCAACGCTGCGCCGAGGCCGTGGTCGAGCACCTCGACGCCGCCTTCGCTCGCATCTGGCTCCTGGACGAGGACCAGGGCGTGCTCGTGCTGCGCGCCAGCGCCGGGCTCTACACGCACCTGGACGGCGAGCACAGCCGCATCCCCGTGGGGGCCTACAAGATCGGGCGCATCGCGTCGTCGCGGCGGCCGCACCTCACCAACGACGTGCCGAACGACCCGCACGTGAGCGACCGGGAGTGGGCCCGGCGTGAGGGCATGGTCGCCTTCGCGGGCTACCCGCTCGTCGTCAACGACGAGCTCGTCGGTGTCCTGGCGCTCTTCGCCCGCCACGAGCTCGCCGGCGCGACGCTGCGGGCGTTGCGCTCGATCTCCGACGCCGTCGCCGTCGCCATCGACCAGGATCGCGCCAACCGGCGGGTCCTCGACCTGCTCGACCGTGAGCAGGCAGCGCGCGCCGAGGCCGAGGCCGCCGCGGACCGCCACGCCCACCTCGCCCGGACCCTGCAGCAGAGCCTGCTACCACCGAGCCTGCCCGAGATCGCCGGGTTGGAGGTGGCCGCCGCCTACCACTGGGCGGGGGACGGCAGCGTGATCGGCGGCGACTTCTACGACGTGTTCCCCATCGCTGACGGCAGCTGGTGCGCGGTGATCGGCGACGTCACCGGCAAGGGCGTCGAGGCCGCGGCGCTCACGGCCCTTGCCCGCTACACGCTGCGGGCCGCAGCGCTCGACGCGATCGGACCCGCCGAGCTGCTCACGACGCTGAACCGGGCCCTGCTCGGCTTCGACGAGTCCGACCGGTTCTGCACGGTCGCGGTGGCCGCCGTCGCGCCCGATGAGGACACGGCCCGCCTCGCGCTGGCCGGGCACCCGCCGCCGGTCGTCCTGCGCGGTGGTAGCGGCGGCGACGAGCCGCTCGAGCTGGTCGGCGAGTTCCGTCCGCCCGTGGGCATCTTCCCGGACGTGTCCTACACCGAGCTCGCCGTGGCCCTGCCCGTCGGCGACACGCTGGTCCTCTACACCGACGGCGTGACCGAGGCCCGGTCTCCCAGCGGGTCGTTCCGGCCCGAGCTGCTGACCGAGGTGCTGGCGACGCTGGCCGGCGTCTGCGCCCCGAAGGTGGTAGAGGGGCTTGCCAGCGCGGTGCTGCGCTTCGAGGGCGGGGTCCCCCGCGACGACCTGGCGGTGCTGGCGGTGCGGCGGACGGAATGACCTCAGGCGTCGGTCCCGCCGCTCCCGTGCCACCGGACGAACAGCAGGGTGGCGTCGTCGCGCAGGTCGGTCGACTCGTGGTCGACCACCGCGTGGCAGAGGCGCCGCACGATCTCGGGCGGGGGGAGGCCCGACGCGTCGGCCTTCACCAGCAGGTCGACCAGCCTGCCCATGCCGAACAGCTCGCCGCCGGGCGACCGGGCCTCGATCACCCCGTCGGTGAGGAACAGCACGGCGTCACCCGGCTGGAGCCGGACCGTGGCGAGGCGGCCGTCGACGCCGCCGAGCCCGAGCGGCAGGTTGGCGGCGCCCTCGATGGGGTGCGCCTGCCCGTGGCGGAGCAGCACCGGCAGCGGGTGGCCCGCGTTCAGCAGCTCGAGGGTGCCGGTGTCGAGGTCGACGGTCGCGAGCTGGCCGGTGACGAAGCGCTCGGGGGCGAACTGCGTGCTGATGATCTCGTCGACGCGCCGGAGCATGGCGGCGAGCCCCAGCCCGCCTTCGCGCCGGGCGTGGCGATAGGTGCTGACCGCCAGGTTCGCCATGCGGCTCGCCTCCAGTCCGTGGCCCATGGCGTCGAGGATCGCCAGGTGCGCCCTGCGGCCGTTGACCGCGTAGTCGAAGGTGTCGCCGGCGATCTCGTAGGCGGGCTCCAGGATGCCTGCGATCGCCAGCGACGGGCTGGCGAAGCTCAGCGGGGGCAGCGACGCCCAGCGCAGCTCGGCAGCGAGCTGCAGGGGCTGGCGCCGGCTCGTGCGCTGCATGGCGTCGCCGTAGCGGCGCTTCGTGATCAGCACCGACGTGGCCAGGTCGGCAAGGCTCTGCAGGGCCGCCACGAGCTCCGGCTGCTCGAGCTCGCCCGGAGCCGGCACGCGGGCGCGCAGCACGCCGACCCGATCGGCGCCGTCGAGGAGCGGCACCCAGACCTGCTGGTCTTCGCCATCGGTAGTCGTCACGGGGGTGCTGAAGCGGAAGGCGCGGCCGCCGAGGGTGCCGTCGATGTCGATCGGCGCGCTGCCTGCACCTGCCCCCAGCGGGGTCAGGCGGCGCTGGCTGAAGTCGGCGAGGAACAGGGTGGCCTCGACGGCGCCGAGGTCCCGGGCCGCGCCCGCCACGAGCGTCGGGACGTCGTCGGGGTGTGCGGACCGGGCCCCCTCCAGGAGGCGGCGGTGCGCGGCCGCCAGCCGGGGGTCGGCTGCTGGCGCCGGGGGCCGGGAATCGCTGTCGGACATTGCGCGGGCCACCCTAGGCGCCTGTCGCCCGGCGCAGCCTGTTCGACGGTGAGTGCGATGCGAGGGGACGGGTAGGTTCACGGCGTGGCGGTGTCGGACCTGACCCTGGCCCCCGCGCGCGAGAGCGCCGGGGAGGCACGACGGTTCGTCCGCGCGTGCCTGGAGCAGGGCGGGCACCGGCGTCGGGACCTCGTGGACACCGCGGTCCTGCTCACCTCCGAGCTCGTCACCAACACGGTGCTGCACGCCCGCACCCCGGCCCGGCTCGTGGTGGAGGTCAACGACGTGATCCGCGTCGAGGTGCACGACGGGGACCGCCAGCCGGTGCGGCCGAGCGAGCGCGGCGCCGAGGCCGCGA
>SIRW01000097.1 GCA_004366205.1 Actinomycetota bacterium
ACAGCGTGATGCCGGCGTCGAGGGCGGCGCCGACGACGGCGTCGGTCTCCTCCGCGCCGATGCGCATGCCGAGGTTGTTGCACCCCAGCCCGACCACCGACACCTCGAGCGAGCCGATCCTGCGCGTTTGCATGCCCCGACCCTATGGCGCTCCGTTCCCACCCCGCGCCCGGTTCCCGGGCGGTCGTAGGCTGCGCCGCCATGGCAGCTGTGCAGGTGCCCCGCTGGGACGTGAGCGACGTGTTTCCCCACGTGGGCTCCAGGGAGTGGAACGAGGCCCGGGAGCGGCTGGGTGCCGACGTCGTGCGGCTGGTCGCGCTGTACGACGAGCACGACGTGCGGGGCGGGGCGCCCGCGCCGGTGGACGAGGTCGTGGCGGCCACCGCCGAGACGGTGCTGACCGCCACCAACGACGTGCTGGAGCAGCTGCGCCTGCTGTCGGCCTACCTGACGGCGTTCGTGGCGACCGACGCCGACGACGACGCCGCCCAGGGTGAGCTCTCCTCGCTGCAGGCCGAACAGGCGCGCCTGGCCCAGCTCCGCACCCGCCTCGACGCGTGGGTCGCCCGGTACGGCGCGGCTGCCCTGGCCGCCGCCTCGCCCGTCGCCGCCGACCACGCCTACCCCCTCGAGCGCGCCGAGCTGCGGGCCCGGTACCAGATGACCGAGGCCGAGGAGGCGCTCCATGCCGAGCTGTCGCTCACAGGCGGCAGCGCGTGGCGGCGGCTGTACGGCACCTTCACGGCCAAGCTCGTCGTGGAGGTCGACCTTCCCGCGGGCCGCAAGGCCCTGCCGGTGAGCCGCGTGCGGAACCTGGCCCACGACCCCGATCCGGGGGTGCGCCGGGCGGCCTACGAGGCCGAGCTGGCCGGCTGGGCCGCCAACGCCGCTCCGATCCTGGCC
This sequence comes from Actinomycetota bacterium, assembly GCA_004366205.1. GTDB lineage: Bacteria > Actinomycetota > Acidimicrobiia > Acidimicrobiales > CADCSY01 > SIRW01. Next base: position 904 of record SIRW01000097.1, read on the forward strand.
GCGCTCAACGCCATCAAGGGGGAGGCGCAGGTGGTGAACCGCCGGCGCGGGTTCGCCGACGACCTCGAGCCCGCCCTGGTCGCCAACGGCATCGACCGGGCGACGCTGGACGCCATGCACGCAGCCGTCGTGGCCTCGCTGCCCGACTTCCGCCGCTACCTGCGCGCCAAGGCGCGCCGGCTCGGCCATGCCGGCGGCCTCCCGTGGTACGACCTGTTCGCCCCGCTCGAGGCGGATCCCGCCGTCGACTGGGACCGGGCGGCGGCGACGGTCGCCGAGGCCTTCGCCGGCTACTCGCCCCGTCTCGGTCAGCTGGCCACCCGCGCCGTCGACGAGCGCTGGATCGACGCCGAGGCCCGGGCCGGCAAGCGCGACGGGGCCTTCTGCATGGGTCTCACCGCCGACCGCAGCCTGGTGCTCATGAACTTCGACGGGTCGTTCCGCGACGTGCAGACCCTGGCCCACGAGCTCGGCCACGCCTACCACAACGTCACCCTTGCCGAGCGCACGCCGCTGCAGCGCCAGTACCCCATGACCCTCGCCGAGACCGCCAGCATCTTCTGTGAGACCCTGCTCACCGAAGCGGGCCTGGCCGGCGCCTCCGAGGACCAGCGCCTCGGCCTGCTCGAGGGCGACCTCCAGGCGGCCTGCCAGGTGGTGGTCGACATCCACAGCCGGTTCCTGTTCGAGCGCTCGTTCTGCGCGGCCCGGGCGACGCGCACGCTGTCGGAGGCCGAGACGTGCCAGCTCATGCTCGACGCCCAGGAGGCGACCTACGGCGACGGCCTGCACCCTAACCTGCGGCACGGCTACATGTGGGCCGCCAAGCCCCACTACTACGGGGCGGCGTTCTACAACTGGCCCTACACGTTCGGGCTGCTCTTCGGCCTGGGGCTCTACGCCCGCTACCGCGAGGACCCCGAGCGCTTCCGCGACGGCTACGACGACCTGCTGGCCGCCTGCGGCCTGGCCGCTCCCGCCGACCTCGCCGCCCGCTTCGGGATCGACGTCACCGACGAGGGCTTCTGGACGCAGAGCCTCGACGTGCTGCGCGCCCGCATCGACGAGTTCGAGGCCCTCGCCACCGGCTGACCGCGTTGCTCGGCGCGCTCGCCGCTTTCCGGACGCTCGCCGTCGACACACGACGTCGGGGGTCCTGAAAGTGGGCGATGGCCGGCTCGCTTCTCGCGTCCGGATGTTCACCGGCGGCGGCACCCGGCGTGGCGTCGGGCGCTAACGTCAGCCGCCGGCGAGGAGGAGGGCGGGGTGTTCGAGGGACTGACCGTCGGTGTCGCCGTCGTCGTGCCGCTCGTGACGGCCTTCATCGGCTACAGCACGAACTGGGCCGCGGTGAAGATGATCTTCCACCCCCTCGAGTTCGTCGGGGTCGGGCCCATCGGCTGGCAGGGTGTCCTGCCCCGCAAGCAGGACACCTTCGCCGACGACGTCGCCGTCAACACCGGCAAGGTCATGTCGGCCCGGGATCTGGCCGAGCGGCTCCACCCCGACGAGATGGAGGAGGCGTTGTCGGCGCGCCTCGACGCCGAGTTGCCCGTCGTCGCCGCCGAGGTGGCCGAGCTGATCGCCCCCGGCGTGTGGGCTGAGCTGGCACCCGAGGCACGCAACGCCGTCGTCGCGCAGCTCCGGGCCGAGGCGTCCCGGGTCGCTCGGGAGGTGTTCGAGGACCTCCAGGGCATCTCCGACGAGATCCTCGACCTGCACTCGCTCGTCGTCGGTCTGCTGACGGGTGACAACGTCGGCCGCCTCGTCCGCCTGTTCCAGCGACTGGGCCGGCGCGAGCTGCGCTTCATCGTCTACTACGGCGGCGTCTTCGGCCTGCTGGTCGGCGTGGTCCAGGTGCTCTTGTTCGGCCTGCTCGGCCGATGGTGGACCATGCCGATCGTCGGCGTGCTGGTCGGACTCGCCACCAACTGGCTCGCCATCCAGATGATCTTCCGGCCCCGTGAGCCCCGCCGGTTCGGGCCCGTGCGCTACCAGGGCATGTTCCCGAAGCGCCAGGCCGAGATCGCCCACGAGTTCGGGGCCACGTCGGCCGAGGAGATCTTCACGCCCGCCAACCTGTTCCGGCTGGTGACCGAGGGTGAGGCCGGGACCCGCATCGCCCGGGTGGTGCTCGAGCGGGTCTCGCACCGGCTCGATGAGCACCGGCCGACGCTGGCGCTCATCGCCGGCCGGGAGGTGGACGACCGGCTGGTCGAGCAGGTCAAGGCGTTGCTCGTGCTGCACGTGAGCCAGCGGGTGCCCGACCTGCGGTCGGACCTGGAGGACGTGGTGCGCGAGAAGCTCGGCGTGGCGCACCTGGTCGAGTCGCGCATGGCGAGCATGAGCAAGATCGAGTTCGAACGCCTCCTGCGCGGCGTGTTCGAGCAGGACGAGTGGATCCTGATCACGATCGGCGGGGTGCTCGGCGGCCTCGTGGGCCTGCTGCAGGGCGCCATCGTGCTGGCCCTCGCCTGAGGGCTTTCCGGACCTTCGACGTCACAGACGCGCGCTCGGCGTCCGGAAAGCGTCGTTGGCGGCGGGTCCACGTAGCCTCGGGGATCTTGCAAACCCGCACCGACCTGCGCAACGTGGCGATCGTCGCCCACGTCGACCACGGCAAGACCACGCTCGTTGACCAGCTCCTCCGTCAGACCGGCGCGTTCCAGGCCCACCAGGAGCTGACCGACCGGGTGCTGGACTCGATGGACCTCGAGCGGGAGAAGGGCATCACGATCCTGGCCAAGAACACGGCGATCCGCTACGAGGGCGTTCGCATCAACATCGTCGACACCCCCGGCCACGCCGACTTCGGCGGTGAGGTCGAGCGGGGGCTGGCGATGGTCGACGGCGTCCTCCTGCTGGTCGACGCCTCCGAGGGACCGCTGCCGCAGACGCGCTTCGTGCTCCGTAAGGCCCTGGCCGCCCGGCTGCCGGTGATCCTCGTGGTGAACAAGGTCGACCGGCCCGACGCCCGCATCGCCGAGGTCGTCCACGAGGTCGAGGAGCTGTTCCTCGACCTCGACGCCGACATCGACCAGCTGGACTTCCCCACGGTGTACTGCGTCGCCCGCGACGGGCGGGCCGTGCTCGAGCGGCCGGAGGACGGCGCCGGGCTTCCTCCCGACGCCGACCTCCGCCCGCTGCTCGCCCTGCTGCTCGAGCACGTGCCGCCGCCGGCGTTCGACCCGACCATGCCGCTGCAGGCCCTCGTCACGAACCTGGACGCCTCGCCCTATGTCGGCCGGCTCGCGCTCTGCCGGGTGCACAACGGCACGATCACCAAGGGCCGGACGGTGGCGTGGTGCCGGGCCGACGGCACCATCGAACCGGCCCGCATCTCCGAGCTGTACGTGACCGAGGCGCTCGAGCGCGTTCCGGCGGCCTCGGCGGGCCCCGGGGAGATCATCGCCGTGGCCGGCCTTCCCGAGGTCACCATCGGTGAGACCCTCGCCGACCCCGACGACCCGCGTCCGCTGCCGGTGATCACCATCGACGAGCCCAGCCTCGCCGTCACGATCGGCGTCAACACCTCGCCGCTGGCCGGCCGCGAGGGCACGCAGCTGACCGCCCGGCTGGTGAAGGCCCGGCTCGACGCCGAGGTGGTCGGCAACGTCAGCATCAGGGTGCTGCCCACCGAGCGACCCGACGCCTGGGAGGTGCAGGGCCGAGGCGAGCTGCAGCTCGCCGTGCTCGTGGAGATGATGCGGCGCGAGGGCTTCGAGCTGACCGTCGGGAAGCCCACCGTGCTCACCCGTGAGGTCGACGGCGTGGTGCACGAGCCCGTCGACCGGGTGACCGTCGACGTGCCCGAGGACTACCTCGGCACGGTCAGCCAGATGCTCGCCGTGCGCAAGGGTCGCATGGAGCAGGTGGTCAACCACGGCACCGGCTGGGTCCGGCTCGAGTACCTCGTGCCCACCCGGGGCCTGATCGGCTTCCGCACCGACTTCCTCACCGAGACGCGGGGCACCGGGCTCGTGCACCACGTCTACGACCACCACGCCCCGTGGGCCGGTGAGATCCGGTCCCGCCGTAACGGCTCGATGGTGGCCGACCGCCCGGGCGTCACCACCGCGTACTCGCTGCTCAACCTCCAGGAGCGGGGCATGCTCTTCGTCGGCCCGGGCACCGAGGTCTACGAGGGGATGGTGGTGGGGGAGAACGCCCGGCCCGAGGACATGGACGTCAACCCCACCAAGGAGAAGAAGCTCACCAACATCCGGTCGTCCACGGCCGAGAGCTTCGAGAAGCTGATCCCGCCCCGGCTGCTCACCCTCGAACAGGCCCTCGAGCTGGCGGCCGACGACGAGTGCGTCGAGGTCACGCCCACCTCGGTGCGGGTGCGCAAGGTCGAGCTCGACCAGCACCAGCGGGCCCGGCTGGCCAAGCGGGCCAAGGTCGGGTCCTGAGCGCCCCGTCCGGGCAGACTGGGCGGGTGCGGATCGTGTCGCTGCTGCCCTCGGCCACCGAGATCCTCTTCGCCCTCGGGCTCGGCGACGACGTCGTGGGCGTCACCCACGAGTGCGACCATCCGCCCGAGGCCGCCGGGCGCACCGCCGTCACCGCCTCGGCCCTGCCGACGGCCGGCGCCGACCCCGCCGAGATCGACCGGCTCGTGTCCGCCAGCGTCTCGGGCGGTGACCCCGTCTACCGGCTGGACACCGAGGCCGTCCGCCGGCTCGCCCCGGACCTGGTCGTGACCCAGGACCTGTGCCAGGTCTGCGCCGTGCCCACCGGCGACGTCGACGCCGCCCTCGAGCGCCTCGGGTGCCCCTCGACGGTGCTGTCGCTGAACCCCACCGGGCTCGACGACGTGCTCGAGTCGATCCTCGAGGTCGGGGCCGCGACCGGGACCGCCGAGCAGGCGGCGGCCCTGGTGCGGAACCTGCGTGAGCGCCTCGAGGCGGTCCGGGCCGGCGTCGCGGGCCGCTCCCGGCCCCGAACGCTCGCCCTCGAGTGGAGCGACCCGCCCTTCACCGGGGGGCACTGGGTGCCCGAGATGATCGAGCTGGCAGGCGGCGAGCCCGTGCTCGCCGAGGACCGCGCGTCGTCGCGCCGCTGCGGTTGGGACGAGGTGGCCCAGGCCAGCCCCGAGGTGGTGGTGTTCATGCCCTGCGGCTACGGCCTGGCCGAGGCCGCCGCTGAGGGCCGGCGGGTCCTGCTCGACCACCCTGCGCTCGCGGCAGCGGCCCGCGTCGTCGCCGTGGACGCCAGCGCCCACTGGTCCCGGCCCGGCCCGCGCCTCGTCGAGGGGGTCGAGGCGCTGGCGGCGGTCCTGGCGGGCCGGCCGGCCGCCGGCGTCGAGGTGCTCCGATGAGCGGCTCGGTTGCCCGGGTCAGCCCGGCAGCACCGACTCGACGGCGCTGACGAGCTCGTCGCTCTCGGGATCGGTGAGCGGCCCGAAGCGGGCGGCCACCCGCCCGTCGGGGGCGATCACGAACTTCTCGAAGTTCCAGCGGATGTCGCCGGTGTAGCCCTCGCCGTCGGGAACCTGCACCAGCTCCTCGTAGAGCGGGTGACGGTTCTCGCCGTTCACCTCGATCTTCTCGGTGAGCGGGAAGGTGACGCCGTAGGTCGTCGAGCAGAACGTGGCGATCTCGTCCGGCGAGCCCGGCTCCTGCCCGCCGAACTGGTTGCAGGGGACGCCGATCACGGTGAAGCCCTTGCCGGCGAAGCGCTCGTGGAGCCGCTCGAGGCCCTCGTACTGCGGGGTCAGCCCGCACTTGGAGGCGACGTTCACGAGGAGCAGGGCCTTGCCCGCCTGCTCGCCGAGGACCGACGGGGTGCCGTCGAGGCGTGCGATCTCATGGTCGTGGATGGCCATGCCCACCCCAACGTCGTGGCCCGTCACGTTCTTCCGGGTGCGACCACCGCGGCGCGGTGCGGTGGCAGCCGCAGCGCCGGGCCGTCGAGCTCCACGTCGCCTCGGGTGGCGAGCAGCAACCGGGCGCCGGTCCCGACCGGAAGCGCTGCAGGGTGGTCCTCGAGGTTGGCGGCGACGAGCACGTCGCCGGAGTCGTGGCGGCGCTCGTAGGCCAGCACGTGCCGCTCGTCGAGCAGGTGGAGGGTGCCCGCGCGCAGAGCGGCGTGGTCCCGCCGCAACCGCAGCAAACCGCGGTACAACGCGAGCATCGAGCTGGGGTCGTCGCGCTGGGCGGCGACGTTGCGGCGGGTGTGGTCCGGGTTGACGGGCAGCCAGGGCTCGACCCCCTCCGGGCAGAACCCGGCGTTGGCGGTGCCGTCCCACTGCATCGGCGTGCGCACCTCGTCGCGGTTGGGCCGTTCCGGGATGCGGCGGTTCAGCGCCTCGGGGATGAACCGGAACACCCGGGCGACCGGGTCGCGCGCCTCGCGGAGGGGGATGTAGGTGTTGCGCATCCCGAGCTCCTGGCCCTGGTAGATGGTCGGGACGCCGCGGGCGGTCAACAGCACGCACGCCAGGACGCGCGCCTTCTCCTCGTCCCCACCCACCCGGTCGACGGTGCGGCTGCGGTCGTGGTTCTCGAGCACGTAGGTGGGTTGCAGCGGCGGGGGGAACGCCGACTCGAACCGGGCGATCGTGCGCCGCAGCCACGCCGCCGAGTAGCGGTAGGTGAGGAAGTCGAACAGGAACACCAGCTGGAGGCCGTCCCCCTCAGCCAGGTAGGCGCGCAGCTCGGCCGGCGACCCGAACACCTCGCCGAGCAGCACCCGCTCCGGCGGGTCGAACTCGTCGCACACGGCGCGCAGCTCGCGGGCGAGCGCCACGTTCTCGGGACGGTTCCGGGTGTGCACCGGCAGCCACAGCCGGGGAAGGCCACCGAGCATCCCGGGACGGAAGGGGTTCGAGCGCAGCGCCGGGTCCTTCATGATCGACCCGAACATGTCGAGCCGGAAGCCGTCGACCCCCCGCCGGAGCCAGAAGCGCACGACGTCGAACATGGCCGCCTTGACCTCGGGGTTCCGCCAGTTCAGGTCGGGCTGGAACGGGAGGAACGACGCCAGGTACCACTGCTGACGCTCCTCGCCCCACTGCCAGGCGCTGGGGATCTCCATGGCGGTGCGCCAGTTGTTGGGGCGGCGCCGGCGCCCGCCGCCGTCGGCCCAGACGTACCAGTCGGCGCGCGGGTTCGTGCGCGACGAGCGGGACTCGACGAACCACGGGTGCTCGTCGGACGTGTGGTTGAGCACCAGGTCGAACATCACCCGCAGGCCGCGGGCGTGCGCCTCCTCGAGCAGCTCGTCGACGTCGGCGAGCGTCCCGTACTCGGGGGCCACGGCGCAGTGGTCGGTGACGTCGTAGCCCCAGTCGCGCTGGGGGCTGGCAAAGAACGGCGAGAGCCAGACCGTGCCGGCACCCAGGTCCACCAGGTGGTCGAGCCGGTCGATCACCCCGCGCAGGTCGCCCACGCCATCGCCGTTCGAGTCGGCGAACGACCGCGGGTACACCTGGTAGATCGTCGTCTCCTGCCACCACGACACGCCGGCATGCTGGCACGCCGGGACCCGCTGGCCGCGCGGCTACGGTCGCCGGAGCGTTGAGGAGCCGAGGAAGGAGCCCCGATGACCCCCCAAGACACCGCCGCCGCCACCGCCGAGGCCATCACGACGATCGGCAGCCACTTCATGCTCGACCCCGCCACCTACGGCCGAGGGATCGAGCTGGGGTTCTCGGGCCTCGACTTCTACGTGACCGGCCGGGGCGGCGTCCTCGGCGCCGTCGACGCCGACGTGGTCACCGCCGCGTTCGTGTTCTTCGCTCCGGCGCACATCCGGACGAACTGGGAGGCGGGCTGCAAGGTGATGGCCCCGCAGGAGGCGGCCGCCGCCTTCATCGCCGCGGGGCACGACTGGGGCCGCGCCAAGCTCGCCGGCGCCGTCGACTGCGCCCGCCTGGCGGCGCTCGCCCGCAAGGCGGCGCAGGGCGCGTCCCCCGCGGCCGCACCCCTGTTCGCGGCCTGGCGTGCCCAGCCCGAGCCCGACGACGCACCGGCCCAGGCGCTGCACCACCTGAACGTGCTGCGCGAGCTGCGCGGCGGGATGCACGGTGCCGCCGTGGTCGCCCAGGGCCTGTCGCCCCTCGAGGCCGTGCTCGTGAAGGGCCCGCACATGGCGCCCGTGTTCGGCTGGCAGGAGCCGTACCCCGACGTGACCGGGGCCCGCGCCGCCTGGGACGCCGCCGAGGCGGCCACGAACCGGGCGATGGCCACCGCGTTCGAGGCGCTCGACGACGCCGAGCGCGCCGAGCTCACCGAGCTCGCCAACGCCGCCCACCAGGCCACCACGGGCTGACCCCCAGGTTTGGGGGTAGCGCCCCTGGACTGGCACAATGCCAGCGGTGGGGGTACTGGGGGGGCTGACCGCGGCCCGACGGTCCTTCGGCGAGTTCCGGCGGACGATCGTGTGGGCCCTGATCGTGGAGCAGAAGGCCTGGTTCGGCCTCCTGCTGCTCACGGGGCTCGCCGTCTTCGGCGTGATCATGACGATGGTCGAGGCGATCCGCGACGCCATCGACCTGGCCGTCATCGAGCAGACCGAACCCCTGCGGCGGTACGTCGACGCCCTGCTCGTGCTCGCCATCCTCGGCCTGCTCGCCGGCTTCGCGCTGCGGATGGTGCTGGCGCGCATCGCCTACACCCTCGAGTACGACGTCCGGCTGCGGCTCTACCGCAAGCTGCTTGGTCTCGACCCCCGCGCCTTCGACTCGCTCGCCACCGGCCAGCTCGTCACCCGGGCGGTCAGCGACCTGTTCTTCCTCGAGATCTTCGTGCTGATCATCCCCGGCTTCGCCGTGATCGCCGTGATCCTCCTGGCCCTGGCCATCGTGGTGATCGCCCAGAGCCTGCCCATGGCGATCCTCGCCCTGGCCGCCATACCCGTGAACGGGTGGATCGTGCTGCGGGTCCGCCACCGCCTGCTCGGGATGAGCTGGGTCTCGCTCAACCGGCGGGCCGAGGTGACCACTGCCATCGACGAAGCCGTGCGCGGCATCCGGGTCGTCAAGTCGTTCGGGCGCGAAGCCCACGAGCGCGAGACCGTGCGCTCCCGGGCGCTGGCCGCCTACGGCGTGGCGCTCAACCGGGTGCGGCTGCTCGCCCGCCTCGACTTGTTCCTGCGGGCCGTGCCCACGCTGCTGAACGCCGGCCAGCTCGTGCTCGCCGGCCGCCTGCTGGGCGAGCACTTCACCATCGGCCGGCTGCTGATCCTGCTCGTCTACGCCCGGGTCTTCACCGAGTTCGCCCAGAGCTTCAACGAGATCGCCAACGCCTGGATGCTCGCAAAGGCGGGGGCGTCGCGGATCACCGAGCTGCTCGAGCTCGAGCCCGGCACCGGGCCCCGAGCCACCCGCCCGCTGCCCCCGCCCGCCGGCGGGCTGCGCTTCGAAGCCGCCGCCTTCGAGCCCGAGGGCGCGCCGGTGCTGCGGGACCTGCACCTGGCCGTCGGCCCCGGGCAGCTCGTCGTCGTGCACGGCCGGCCGGGCTCGGGAAAGACCGTGCTGGCGTCGCTGGCGGGGGGCGGGCTGTCCCCCACGTCGGGCCGGGTGGTGCTCGACGGCGCCGACCTCGCCGACCTCGACCTGCTCGACGTCCGCCGGGCCGTGCGGGTGCTCGGCGAGGAACCGTTCCTGTTCGGGCGGACCGTGCGCGAGAACCTCACGATCGGCCAGGAGGGTGCGGTGCCCGACGAGCGGCTCTGGGGCGCCCTCGCGGCGGCCGCCGCCGACGGGTTCGTCCGCGATCTCGCCGCCGGCCTCGACACCGTGCTGGGGGACCGGGGGATGACCCTGTCGGGTGGGCAGCGCCAGCGCCTCGCCCTCGCCCGGGCCCTCGTCGCCCCGCCCCGCGTGCTGGTGCTCGACGACGCGCTGTCGGCGGTGAACCCCGCGCTGGAGCTCGAGATCATGCAGCGTCTGCGCGCTCTGGCCCCGAACACCGGCGTGCTGTGCATCACCCGGCGCGAGGGGCTCGGACGCGTCGCCGACGACGTGGTCGCGCTGCCCGATCCCCGCCCGGTCGACCGGCCCGAGGTGACCACCACCCCGCAGACCGTCGCCGGTCCGCTCCTGGGCAACCCGATGGTCGCCGAGGCGATGGGCGCGCTGAGCGGCATGGTCGACGTGAAGATGCTCCAGGCCATCGCCTCGGTGCCCGAGGACCGCGACCTGCCGCCGGTGCCCGAGGAGGCCGCTACCGACTCGGACCACCCGCCCACGGTCCTGCGCATCCTGCGCCCGATGCTGCCCACCGTGCTCCTCGGCGCCGCGCTGCTGCTGGGCGTCACCGGCGTCGGCCTCGTGCCCGAAGGGCTGTTCAAGATCGCTGTGGACGACTTCCGCGACGGCGGTCACCACCAGGCGGACCGGGTCGCGCTCGTGATCGCGGGGATCGCCCTCGTCGTCGGCGTGCTGCAGCTGGCGTTCCGCATGACTGCCGGGCGGGTCAACGAGGGAGCCATGTACCTCCTGCGCCGGCAGGTGTTCCAGCGCCTGAGCCGGCTGGGCATCGACTTCTACGACCGGGAGCTGCCGGGCCGGGTCGCGGCCCGGGTCGTCTACGACCTCGACCGCATCTGGCAGTTCCTCGACAACGGGCTGTACCAGATCACCGTCAACGTCACCCTCATGGTCGTGGCGCTCGGCGTCATCCTCGTGTGGAGCCCACCGGTCTTCTTCGCCGTGGCGCCACTGGTCGTGCTCATGCTCGCGGCGACGGGAGCGCAGGTGCCCGTAGCCGACCGGGCGTACAACCGTCAGCGGTCGGCGGTCGGCACGGTGGTCGAGCGCCTCCAGGAGGACATGGCCGGCCGGTACCTGATCGACGCCTACGGCGCCCGGGCCCAAGCCGACGCCGCATTCGCCGAGCGGGCGCTGGAGCTGAAGCGGGCGCGCCGGTGGAGCGCCGTCGTCGCCGCGGGCTACGTCGAGACGATGATCATGCTGGGATCGATCGCCGCCGCCGCGCTCATCTGGCGGGCGGGCAACCTGGCGCTCGCCGGCACCATCTCCGTGGGCGCCATGGTCTCGTTGCAGCTCTACCTGAACAGCGCAGTGGCGCCCGTGCAGTTCATGGCCGAGGCCGTCCAGCGCCTGATGGCCGCCCGCGCCTCGCTGCGGACCCTGCGCCAGCCCTTCGGCGAGCCCATCCTGCCACCCGAGCGGGAGGACGCCGAGCCGTGCGGGCGGCTGGAGGGTCACGTGCGGCTCGAGGGCGTCGGGTTCGCCTACCCCGGCACCCAGCGGCGCGTGCTGCACGACGTCGACCTCGACCTGCCCGCCGGCACGGCAGTCGCGGTGGTCGGGCCCACCGGAGCGGGGAAGAGCAGCATCGCCAAGCTGATCGCCCGCATCTACGACCCCGACCAGGGCGCCGTCCGGGTCGACGGCCGCGACCTCCGCGAGCTGCGGGTGGACGACTACCGGCGGAGGCTCGGCATCGTCCCGCAGGACGCGTTCTGCTTCCGGGGCACCGTGCGCAGCAACATCGCCTACGGCCGCCCGGACGCCACCGACGAGGAGATCGAGGCGGCGATCGACGAGGTCGGGGCCCGCGACGTGCTCGCCGCGCTGCCGGACGGGCTGCGCACGGTCGTGGAGGAGGAGGGCCGGAACCTCACCGCCGCCCAGCGCCAGGTGGTCGCCCTCGCCCGGGCCGTGCTACCCGGCCCCGACTTGCTGATCCTCGACGAGGCCACCTCCAGCCTCGATCCCGAGCACGAGGCCGCCGTCCTCGACGCCGTCGGCCACCTGGGCCGCACGACCGTGTTCATCACCCACCGCCTACCCGTCGCCCAGCGCGCCGACATGGTCGTCGTGGTCGATGGCGGCCGCATCGCCGAGCAGGGGCGCCACGACGAGCTCATGGCCGCAGGCGGCGCCTACGCCGCCCTCTGGGCCGCCGGCCCGGAGGTCGGCGCCGACGAGGTCGCCGGCGTCACCACCCCCGCGGACTGAGCGCCTCCGCCGGCCGGAGGAATCCGGCGACGACCCGTCGAAACAGGATGTCGTCCCGCTCGCACACCCCGCCCGCCCCGACGGAGCCGACGATGACCCCCCGCATCAGCCGACGCACCCTCCTCGCCGGCACGGCGGCAGCCGCCGGCGGCTACGCCTTCCTCCAGAGCCCGGTCGCCCGGGCCTACACGATGAGCCGGCGCCAGCTCCGAGCCGCCGGCGTGGGTGGCGACGGGCGGTTGCGGGTCTACCTGATCGCCCTCGACGGCCTCCGGCCCGACGAGGTGACGCCGACGCTGATGCCGAACCTGACCGCCCTCCGCGAGGAGTCGGCGGTGTACGCCTCGGGCGAGGCCCACATGATCGCCGAGACCCTGCCCAACCACGTCTCGATGGTCACCGGCGTCTCCGGTGCCCGCAACGGCGTGCCCGCCAACGAGATCTGGGACCGCCAGCTGGGTGCCAAGCGCTACGTCGACCGTCCCGCCGACGTGACGGCGCCGACGCTGTTCCACACGCTGGGCGCGGCGGGGCTCACCACCGGTTCGGTCATGTCCAAGCGCTACCTCTACACGGTCTTCGAGGGCATGGCTGACCACCACTGGGACCCGCAGCCCGAGGTGCCCGTCAGCGGGCACGCGCCCGACACCTTCACGACCGAGGCGCTGCTCTCGATGGTCGACGACCACGACCCCGACTTCGTGTTCGTGAACCTGGGCGACATCGACCGCAGCGGTCACTCCGACCCGACGGGAGCCATCCTCGACCCCGCGTTCCGCACCACGATCCTGCTGCAGACCGACGAGCTGGTGGGCCGGTTCGTGACGATGCTCCAGGACAGCGGGCGGTGGGGCGCGAGCGTCGTGCTGTTCACCGCTGACCACTCGATGGACTGGTCGCTGCCGCACCGCTACATCAGCCTCGATCCGGTGCTGGCGGCCGATCCCGTGACCACCGGGCGCTACGAGATCGCCCAGAACGGCGGCGCCGACCTCGTCTACTTCACGGGCGAGCCCGCGGACCGCGACACCGTCGTCGCCCGCATGCGCGAGCTGATCCTCGAGGTCGAGGGCGTCGCCTCGGTGCACGCACCCGCCGAGCTGGGCATCGACGCCAAGGCCGGGGACGTGGTCGCCCTCTGCGAGCCCGGCTACCGGTTCTCCGACACGAGCCCGTGGTCGAACCCCATCCCCGGCAACCACGGCCATGCGGTCACCCTGCCGATCCCGGTGATGGTCACGGGCGGCGTCGACTTCATCCGGCGCGGCACCGTGATCGAGCGCGTCACCGCCCACAACTGGGACATGGCACCGACGGTCGCCTGGCTCTTCGGCCTGCCGGAGGCCAGGAACCCCGGCGCGCTGCGGCGCCACTACGACGGGTCCGTCCTGGTCGACGCGTTCACGGTCGCCGGCGGGCCGCCTCCCGGACCCGGGGGCCGCCGCCCGGAGGAGGCCCGTGACGCTGACGCGGCGCCGGCCCCGGCCCCCGCCCCGGGCGGCGAGCTGCCGGCCACCGGCGCTCCCGTCGCCGTGGGCGCCGGCGCCGCAGCAGGAGCCGGCGCCATGGCGGTGCGGGCGTTCCTCCGCCGCGTCTGGGAGCACGAGTCCGAGCACGGCTGCAGCCACTGAGGGCCTGGCGCGCAGAGGCGGACCGGTCGGCGGCCGCCCTCCGCGATCTCGTGTCTCTTCCTCCGGTTCCAGGCGCCGATGGGTCGGCGCTCGCCGCAACCGGAGCCGAGGGTGTGCCAGCCTTCCGCCCATGGCGAGGCACGAAGAGCGCCCGTCTGGGCCGGGCTGGATGCTCGACGAGCTGGCCACCGCTGGCCGGGAGAACCTCGATCCGGTCCACGCCAGCCAGTACGACAGCAAGGAGGATGCCCGAGCGGTCGATGAGGTCGAGTTGCTGGTCGAGTGGGGCCTCGACGCGTCGAGCCTCGTCGTGGACCTGGGGGCGGGCACGGGCCAGTTCGCCTTGGCGTCCGCCGCTGTCTGCGAGCGGGTCGTCGCGGTCGACGTGTCCGAGGTCATGCTCGACCAGCTGCGAGCGAAGATCACCCGAGCGGGGGTCACCAACATCGACGTCGTCCGCGCCGGCTTCGTCACCTACCGGCACCAGGCTCGTGCGGCCGACTTCGTGTACTCGCGCTGGGCGCTGCACCAGATCCCCGACTTCTGGAAGTCGGTGGCGCTGACGCGGATGCGGCGTGCCGTGCGACCTGGTGGGGTCCTCCGACTGTCGGACATCGTGTACTCGTTCGATCCGGCCGAAGCCGAGGAGCGGATCGAGGCGTGGTGCGCCACGCTCCCGGCGATCGCCGGACCCGAGGGGGCGTGGGTGCGCGCGGACATCGAGGAGCACGTGCGGGACGAGCACTCCACCTACAGCTGGCTCCTCGAGCCCATGATCGAACGCTGCGGATTCCGCATCGAGTCAGCAGTCCGGTCGTCGGACGGGTTCTTCGCCGAGTACATCGCCCGGGCGACCTGAGCCCAGCCGGGACGGCTGCGGGCGTCGTGTCCGTCACGAGTGCTAGACCCCCCGCCGTGGCCAGCATCGACGACCTGCTCGACCGCATGACCCTCGAGGAGAAGGTCAGCCTGACCGCCGGCCGGGACTGGTGGCACGTGCCCGCGGTGGAGCGCCTCGGGATCCCCGAGCTCAAGGTCACCGACGGGCCCGTCGGCGCCCGGGGTGCCCGGACCACCGGCGGGCCGACCTCGGCGTGCTTTCCCTCCGGGACGGCGCTGGCGAGCAGCTGGGACACCGACCTGCTCGGGCGCGTCGGCGCCGAGCTCGGTCGCGAGGCCGCCCGCAAGGGCGCGCACGTGCTGCTGGCCCCCACGATCAACCTGCACCGGTCGCCCCTCGGCGGGCGCAGCTTCGAGTGCTTCTCGGAGGACCCGGTCCTCACCGCCCGGCTCGCCGTCGCCTACGTGCGAGGTGTCCAGTCCCAGGGGGTGGCCGCCACCGCCAAGCACTTCGTCGCCAACGAGTGCGAGACCGACCGGTTCCAGGTCTCGTCCGAGGTGCCCGAGCGGGCGCTGCGCGAGCTGTACCTGCTCCCGTTCGAGGCGGCGGTCCGCGACGGTGGGGTGCTGGCGGTGATGTCCGCCTACAACCGGCTCGGGGGCACGCACTGCAGCCAGCACGAGTGGCTGCTCACCGGCGTGCTGCGGGGCGAGTGGGGGTTCGACGGCCTGGTGATGTCCGACTGGTTCGGCACCCATAGCACCGCCGAGGCGCTGCTCGCCGGCCTCGACCTGGAGATGCCGGGCGCCCCGATCCACCGGGGTCCACGCCTGCGGGCGGCGGTCGAGACGGGCGAGGTGCCCGAGGGTGCCGTCGACGCCGCCGTGCGCCGAGTGCTGCAGCTCGCCGAGCGCACCGGGGCGCTGCGACACGGTCCCGGGCCCGAGCGCGCCGAGGACACCCCCGACGTGCGGGCGCTCCTGCACGAGGCGGCGGCGGCGGGGATCGTGCTGCTGAAGAACGATCCCGTCGACGGCGCGCCGGTCCTGCCGCTCGAGGGTGCCGGCCGCCTGGCCGTGGTCGGTCCAGCCGCTGACCCCGGCGCCGCCATGGGCGGCGGCAGCGCCGAGGTGTCGCCGCACCGGACCGTCAGCGTCCTCGACGGCCTCCGGGCCGCCCTGCCGGACGCCGAGGTCCTCCACGAGCCCGGCCCGCGGGCGACCCGCGGGACGCCCCGGCTCGACGTCCGGTGGCTGCGTACGGCGGACGGCCAGCACGGCTTCGACCTCGACTACCACGCGGGGCCCGCGCTCGAGGGGGAGCCCGTCCGGCGGGAGGTGGCCCGCTCCGGCCGGGTGCGCCTGGGGGAGGAGCTCGACCTCGAGGGCTGGAGCGCTCGCCTGACGGCGACCCTCCTGGTCCCCGTCGGCGGGCCCCATCGCTTCCGGGTCAGGGGCAACGCCCGGTGCCGGCTCCTCGTCGACGGCGAGGTGGTCGGCGACGCCGGCTTCGACGGTGGTGCCGCACTCGGCCCGGGGGCGCGGCTGGAGGCCACCGTGGAGCTCAGCCCCGGGGAGGAGCACCGGCTCGAGCTCCACGCCGCTCCGCCGACCGCCACGGGCCCGGCCCTCGAAGGGATCGTCGGGCTCGACCTCCGCTGTGCTCCGCCGCAGCCCGACGACGACACCGCCATTGAGGGGGCCGTCGAGGCGGCCCGTGGCGCGGACGTCGCTGTGGTCGTCGTGGGCACGGACGGGGACTGGGAGACCGAGGGGCGCGACCGCGAGTCGCTCGACCTTCCCGGCCGCCAGGACGAGCTCGTTCGCCGGGTCGCCGCCGCCAACCCCCGGACCGCCGTCGTCGTGAACAGCGGCGCACCCGTGGCCATGCCGTGGGTGGAGGACGTGCCCGCCATCGTCCAGCTCTGGTTCCCGGGTCAGGAGGGCGGCCACGCCGCCGCCGAGGTGCTGCTCGGCCACCGGGACGCGCGCGGCCGGCTGCCCCTCACGTTCCCCCGGCGCATCGAGGACACGCCCGCCCACACGAGCTGGCCCGGTGAGTTCGGCCGGGTCCACTACGGCGAAGGCCTGTTCGTCGGCTACCGCTGGTACGACGCCCGGGCGATCGAGCCGCTGTTCCCGTTCGGGCACGGGCTGTCCTACACGACGTTCGAGTGGGGCGACCTCGTCCTCGAGGGACCCGACGCCGGCGGCACCGTCCGAGCGTCCATCGACGTCGGGAACACCGGCGACCGGCCCGGCACCGAGGTCGTGCAGGTGTACCTGAGCCGGCCGGGGTCGGCTGTCAGCCGGCCGCCGCTCGAGCTGCGCGGGTTCGCCATCCTCCACCTGGAGCCCGGCGAACGGGACACGGCGGTGATCGAGCTCGACCGGCGGGCGTTCGCCCACTGGCACCCGGGCGCCCACGACTGGGCCGTGGAGCCCGGAGAGGTCACCGTACTCGCCGGCGCCTCCTCGCGCGACGTGCGCGCCCGCGCCGTCGTCACCCTTCCCGGCTGACGACCTCGCCGTTCTGGGTGGGTCAGGTCTCGCGTGGGTGGAACCAGCGCCCCCCAGAACGGGAGGCGGTCAGGGGGTCAGGGGGTCAGGGGGTCAGGTGGTCAGGTGGTGGGGTCGGGCTCGGGTCGGCGAGGGAGCCGACGGTGGTGAGCACCAGGTCGCCGACGGTCTCGATCCAGGAGAGGTCGGGGGCGTAGCGATCGGCGGCGTCGCTCAGGTAGACGAGGTTCTTGGCGAACAGGGTGAGCTCGGGCGGCACCCGGAACCCGCTGGCCGCCAACGTGCGCACGAGCGTGGTCATGCGGTCGCGCAGCATCCCCCGACCCTCGGGCTGGAGCATGGCCATGCGCTCCTCCATGGTCGGTGGGGGTGGCAGCGCCGCCTCCAGGGTGGCCACGTCGGCGTCGGGGGGCAGGGCGCCGAAGGCCCGCAGCGCAGCGAGCACGGCGCTGCGGTCCTCGGCGAACGCCGCCTGCAACAGCTGCAACAGCGCGGCGCGCTGGCCCGGTTCGAGGCGTCCGACGATGCCGAAGTCGATGAGGGCGAGCCCGCCCTCGTTGATCAGGACGTTCCCCAGGTGCAGGTCGCCGTGAAACACGCCGTCGACCAGCGTGGTGTGGAGGGTGCCGACAACGGCCGCCTGGACGAGGTCCTCGGCGGCGTGACCGTAGGTGAGGGCGGTCTCGACGTCGGCAGCCGAAGGGCCCGGGACGAACTCCAGGGCCATCACCCGCTTGGTGACGAGGCCGGGTATGGGAGCGGGCACCTGCAGGGCGGCACCGGCGCGCTCGAAGGCGAGGGCGAGCTCCACGACGTTGGCGGCCTCGAGGCGGAGGTCGGCCTCCTGGGCGAAGAGCCGGATCATCAGCTCGACGGTGCCGCTGAGGTTGGCGACGCGGACCCGGTCGTCGGTCTCGGCCAGGCGCAGCAAGGGCAGCAGGTAGGCGGCGTCGGCGGCGACGGTCGACACGATGCCCGGGCGCCGTACCTTGAGCACGACCTCGCGCCCGTCGCGCAGGCGGGCCCGGTGCACCTGGGCGACCGACGCCGAGGCCAGCGGCTCCCGGTCCCACGACGCCACGTGCTCGAGCACGCCGGAGCGCCGGAGGGTGCGCTCGACGGCCCGGACCGGCGCCGGTGGGACGGCGTCGCGCGCCCCGGCGAAGGGCTCGGCCACCCAGGAAGGCACGAGCCCCTGGGTGCTGGCGATGAGCTGGCCCAGCTTGACGTAGGTCGGCCCACCCTCCAGGGCCACCCGGGCGAGGGCCGCCACCACACCCGGCGCCGAGCCCTTGCGCACGGCGCCGAGGATCTCGGGACCGGCGCGTCCCGCCCGGCCCGCCAGGTCGGCGACGCGCAGCACGGCACGCGGGTCGATCGGCGACACCGACAGGATCGACGTGGCGCGCCCCTCGGCGGCGTCGAGCAGCTCGGGCAACTGGGCCAGCAGGCTGGTGGCGGTCGCGGGGAGGCCGTCGATCCGGTGGGCCCAGCTGCTGGCCTGCACGCGCGGGTCCAGCTCCACGGCGGCATCGTAGTGGGCGGGGCGCGCCACCCCTCCCACGGGCCAGACTGCCGCCATGGTCGACGACGCCCGGCACCACACGCTGTCCGTCAACGGCATCCGCGTCCACGCCGTCGAGCAGGGCGAGGGCCCGCTGGTGCTGCTCGTCCACGGCTTCCCGGAGTCGTGGTACTCGTGGCGCCACCAGCTCCCCGCGCTCGCCGCCGCCGGGTTCCGGGCCGTCGCCATCGACGTGCGCGGCTACGGGCGCTCCTCCAAGCCGGCGGCGGTCGACGCCTACCGCATGGTCCGCCACGTCGCCGACAACGTCGAGGTGGTCGCCGTCCTCGGCGAGGAGCGGGCCGTGATCGTCGGGCACGACTGGGGCTCGCCGATCGCGTGGAACAGCGCCCTCCTGCGGCCCGACGTGTTCACCGGCCTGGGCATGCTCAGCGTGCCGTACTCGCCCCGCTCCGAGACCCGCCCGCTCGAGGCCATGGCCGCCCTGGCCGGGGACGAGGAGTTCTACATCGCCTACTTCCAGGAGCCAGGCCGGGCCGAGGCCGAGATCGAAGCCGACGTGGCCCGCTGGCTCCTCGGGTTCTACTTCACCGCCTCAGGCGACGCCCCGCCGCCGGAGGGCGGCACGATGGCCACGGTGCCGCCCGGCGGGCGGCTCTGCGACCGCTTCGCCTACCCCGAGACAATGCCGGACTGGCTCACCGAGGCGGACCTGGCCTTCTACGTGAGCGAGTTCGAGCGCACGGGGTTCACCGGCGCGCTCAACCGCTACCGCAACGTCGAGCGCGACTGGGAGGACCTCGCCCCCTTCACCCTTCGGCCCATCGAGGTGCCCAGCCTGTTCATCGGCGGCGACCGCGACGCCCCCACCCTGTGGGGCTCGGGGGCGATCAGCCGCTTCCCGCAGAACCTGCCGGCCCTGCACGGCTCGCACATCCTCTCCGGCTGCGGGCACTGGACCCAGCAGGAGCGGCCCGCCGAGGTCAACGAACTGCTCATCGACTTCCTGCGCGCCGCCTGCTGACAGGGCCGCCTCCGCCTCGCGCGCCGGTAGGGTTCCCCCATGCCGGAGGTTCCCTTCACCGAGGGGCTCCACGAGGTCGGGGCCGGGGTCTTCGCCTACTTGCAGCCCGACGGCGGCTGGGGCTGGTCGAACGCGGGGCTCGTCGTCGACGGCGACCGGTCGCTGCTCGTCGACACCCTCTTCGACCTGGCGCACACCCAGCGGATGCTCGAGCGCATGCGCCGGATCAGCCCGGCGGCCGAGAACATCGACGTGCTCGTGAACACCCACGCCAACGGTGACCACTGCTACGGCAACGAGCTCGCCGGGGCCGCCGAGATCGTGGCCACGGCCGCCTGCGCCGCCGAGATGGCGCGCACCCCGCCCGAGCTGCTGGCCGGCCTCGTCGACGGGGCCGAGAACCTCGGGCCGGCGGGGGCCTACGTGCGGGCGATCTTCGGTGCCTTCGACTTCCACGGCATCACGCTGGTGCCGCCCACCCGGACCTTTGAGGGCCGCCTCGACCTCACCGTGCACGACACGCCGGTCGAGCTCATCGAGGTCGGGCCCGCCCACACCGAGGGCGACCTCATCGCCCACCTGCCCGAGCAGCGCATCGTGTTCAGCGGCGACATCCTCTTTCACGGCAGCCACCCGATCGTCTGGGCCGGTCCGGTCTCGAACTGGATCGCCGCCTGCCAGACCATCATCGACCTGGACCCGGCGGTGGTCGTCCCCGGCCACGGACCCGTGGCCAGCGTGGACGCGGTGGCGACCTTCAAGGAGTACTTCGAGGTCCTCACCCGCGAGGCCCGGTCGCGCTTCGACGCCGGGCTCTCGCCCATTGAGGCGGCCCGGGACATCAGCCTCACCGGCTACGACACCTGGGGTGAGCCCGAGCGCCTGGTCGTGAACATCACCACCCTGTACCGCGAGGACTTCGGCGGGGACCCGCCCTCGGACGCGTTCACGCTGTTCGGCTCGATGGCCGAGCTCGCCGGCTACGGGGGGGCCCGGTGAGCGACCGGCGCCACCGGTTCGTGGTGATCGGCGCGGGGATGGCCGGCATCCTCAGCGCCATCAAGCTGCGCGAGGCGGGGTTCCGCGCCGTGACCGTCTACGAGAAGGCCGACCGCCTGGGCGGCACGTGGCGGGAGAACACCTATCCCGGGATCGCCTGCGACGTGCCCTCGCACCTCTACAGCTACTCGTTCGCCCCCAACCCGGACTGGAGCCACGTCTTCTCACCCGGCGACGAGATCCTCGCCTACCTCGAGGACGTGGCGCGCCGCCACGGCGTGACCGACTGCATCCGGCTGGGAACCGAGGTCACCCGGCTCGAGTGGCGGCAGGGTCGCTGGCACGTCGAGACGGCGACGGGCGAGCGGGACGAGGCGGACTTCGTGATCGCCGCCACCGGCGTCCTGCACCACCCCCGCTACCCCGACATCGAGGGCTTGGGCGACTTCGAGGGTGCGGCGTTCCACAGCGCCCGCTGGGACCACACCGTCCCCCTCGAGGGTCGCCGGGTCGGCGTGGTCGGCACGGGCTCGAGCGCCGTGCAGATCGTCGGCGCCGTCGTCGACACCGTCGGCGAGCTGCGGCTGTTCCAGCGCACCCCCCAGTGGATCCTCCCGCTCGACAACCCGCCGATCAGCGACGAGGACCGCGCCCGCTTCCGGGCGGATCCGACCGCGCTCGCCGCGCGGCGGGCCGAGCTCGCCCGCTCCTTCGCCGACAACTTCGCCAACGCCGTCGTCGACGCCGCCTCGCCGCAGATGCGGATGATCGAGGAGCTGTGCCTGGCCAACCTCGAGCAGAACGTGGTCGACCCCGACCTGCGGGAGCGGCTACGGCCCGACTACCGGGCCGCCTGCAAGCGGCTGGTGGTCCACCCGAACTTCTACGAGGCGGTCCAGCGGCCCAACGCCGTGCTCGTCACCGAGCGGATCGCGCGGGTCGAGCCGGCCGGCGTCCGCACGGCCGACGGCGAGCTGCACGAGCTCGATGTCCTCGTGCTCGCCACCGGCTTCCAGGTCGACCGGTTCCTCCGGCCCATCCAGGTCACCGGCCGCGACGGGATCTCCCTCGACGAGGTGTGGACCGAGCGCCCGACGGCCTACCTGTCGATCTCGGTGCCCGGCTTCCCCAACCTCTTCATGCTGAACGGACCCAACGGCCCGGTCGGCAACTTCTCCCTCATCGACGTCGCCGAGTTGCAGCTCGCCTATGTCCTGCAACTGATCGAGCCGGTCCTGCGCGGCGAGGCCGCCGCGGTGTGCGCCCGGCGCGACGCCACCGAGCGCCTGGAGGCCGCGCGGGTCGAGGCGGCGCAGAAGACCGTGTGGGTCACCGGCTGCAAGAGCTGGTACCTCGACGACCGGGGCATCCCGGCGGCGTGGCCGTGGAGCTTCGACCGGTTCCGCGAGGTGATGGCCCGCCCCGACCTCGGCGACTTCGAGCTGACCGCCGCCCCCCAGGTCAGCCCAGCAGCTCGCTGACCGCCTCGGCCACGGCGTCCGCCACGACGCGCTCGTGGCCGGCGAGGAAGTGGTCGGCGCCCGCAAGGGGGACCGCCCGGGCCCGGGGAAGCAGCTCGGCGACCCGCTCGGGCGACCCGAACTGGTCGTGCTCCGGCACGAGGGCCACCACCGGCACGCCCTCGCCGGCGGCCTCGAGCAGCTCGGCGGGGAGGAAGCGCAGGGTCGGCGCCACGGCCACCACGCCGGCCACCCGCCCGTCGCTGCCGAGGGCCGCGGCCAGCGCCTGATCGGCGCCGTAGGACCAGCCGACCAGGGCGACCCTGGCCCCGCCGGTCCGGTCGAGCGCCCCGGCGACGGCGGCGGCCACGTCGGCCCGGCGCTCCTCGTCGGTGCCCCGCCGTCGGAAGTCGAACCGCAGGCTGGCGATGCCCCGCCCGGCCAGCGAGTCAGCCCACGCCGTCACGACGGGGACCTGCATCGATCCGCCGTAGTCGGGATGGGGGTGGCACAGCACGGCCACACCGGCGTCACCCTCGACCGGACGCCAGCGGGCATCCAGCACCACGCCGTCGGCGGCGGTCAACTTGAGCGGTTCGTCCACGCACCGAGGCTAACGACGAGCGGCCCGCCCGGCGCCACCGGGCGGGCCGCTGGTGCCGCGATCCGCTCAGCGCTCAGCGGCGCGCTCCCGCTTCGCCTGCGCGGCCCTCGCGGGCCAGGTCCTCGTTGCCGATGACCTCGCCGGCGACCTCCTTGGCCTTGCCGGCGAGCCTGGTGAGCGGGCCGTTGCGTTCCGTCTGTGCCATCTGCGATCCCTCCTGGGTGCATCGGGTCTGCCGATCCGGTGCGTTCCGCCGACCGGCTGCCCGGTGCTACCCGCTGCCCGCGGTCAGCAAGCGCGGCGGTGGTGTGACGTCGTCCACGTTCCTCGCCGCCCCGGGTTGGGTACGCGGGGCCCGTGGCGTCCATCTCGCCTCGCCACGTGGCGCGCTACCGCGACATCGCAACGGTCCTGATCCGGCACGGCCGGTCGGGCGCGCTCGCGCTCGACGGGGAAGGGTCCGGGGGCGTCGCCGGCAACGACCGCGACGTCGACGCCGAGGACGTCCCGCCCGAGGCCGAGCGGCTGGCGGCGGACCTGGAGGAGCTGGGTCCCACGTTCGTCAAGCTGGGCCAGCTGCTGTCGACCCGCCCGGACCTGCTCGCTCCCGGGTACACCCAGGCGCTCGCCCGCCTGCAGGACGACGTGGAACCCTTCTCGTTCGCCGAGGTCGAGCGCAGCATCGGGGAGCAGCTGGGGGCGAGCGCCCAGGACGTGTTCGCCGAGCTCGACCACGTGCCGATGGCGTCGGCCTCGCTCGGCCAGGTGCACGCCGGCCGGCTCCGGGACGGCCGGCCGGTCGTGGTGAAGGTGCAGCGCCCCGGCATCCGCCAGCAGGTCGAGGAGGACATCGAGGCGTTGAGCCAGGTGGCCTCGTTCCTCGACGAGCACACCGACGCCGGGCGCCGGTTCGGCTTCGCCGACCTGCTCCGGCAGTTCCAGCGGTCGCTGATGGACGAGCTCGACTACCGTCGGGAGGCCGCCAACCTGAAGGCGCTCGGCCGGATGCTGGCCGGCCAGGCGCGCATCGTCGTGCCCGCACCCGTCGACGACTTCACGACCGGCACCGTGCTCACCATGGACCGAATCGACGGGCGCAAGGTCACCGAGCTCGGCCCCTTGGCCGTGCTGGAGATGGACCTGGCGCCGCTCGCCGAGGACCTGTTCGAGGCGTACCTGCGCCAGATCCTCGTCGAGGGCTTCTTCCACGCCGACCCCCATCCCGGCAACGTGCTGGTCACCCGTGACTGCCGGCTCGCCCTGATCGACCTGGGCATGGTCGCCCGGGTGCCGTCCGGGTTGCAGGACCGGCTGGTGAAGCTGCTCCTGGCCGTGGCCGACGGTGACGGTGAGCAGGCCGCCGAGGAGGGCATCGCCATGGGGCGGCGGCTCGAGGACTTCGACGAGGCCCGCTTCCGGCGCGAGGTCGTGGACCTCGTCGGTCGCACCTACACCATGAAGCTCGGCGACCTCGAGGCCGGGTCGGTCGTCATGGAGATGACCGCCATCGCCGGCGAGTGCGGGTTGCGGTCCCCGCCCGAGCTCGCCCTGCTGGGCAAGGCGCTCCTGAACCTCGACCAGGTCGCGACGCGCCTCGATCCCGACTTCTCGCCGGGCGACGCCATCAAGCGCCACGTCGGCGAGATCCTGAGCAACCGGGCGCGCCTGTCGCTCAACAGCGCCCTGTCGAGCGTGCTCGAGGCGAAGGGCTTCGTCGAGAAGCTGCCCCGCCGGGTCAACGACCTGATGGACGCCGTGTCCGACGGCCGCTTCAACGTCCACGTGAAGGTCGACGCCGTCGACGAGCAGGAGCTGCTCGACACCGTGCACAAGCTGGCGAACCGCGTCACCGCCGGCCTCGTCCTCGCCGCCCTCATCATGGGCGCGGCGCTGATGATGCGGGTCGACACCGAGGCGCAGATCCTCGGCTACCCCGCGATCGCCATCGTCTGCTTCCTCGCCGCCGCAACCGGAGGGTTCGTCCTGCTCGGGTCCATCGTCGTGTCCAACCGGCGCAACAAGAAGCGCCTCCGCCAGCAGCGCTGACCAGGGGCCGGACCGCTAGTGTGCGCGCCGAGCGGGTGACGCTCCGACCCCGTCCCGGGCCTGCCCCCTTCCCCTGTCGTGCCTGACGCCCTGCGCCTCCCGCTGACCGATCCCGCGTTCGTCTTCGCCGCGCTGGTGCTGCTCGCCCTGGCCGGACCGATCCTCGCCGAACGCATCCGGGTACCCGGGATCATCGGCGTCATCGTGCTGGGCATGCTGGCCGGACCCACGGGTCTCGGTGTGCTCGAGCGGGCGGGTGTGGTCGAGCTCCTCGGGTCGGTGGGGCTGCTCTACCTGATGTTCCTGGCCGGCCTCGACCTCGACCCCGACCGCTTCGACGAGCACAGCAAACCGACGATCCTGTTCTCGGCGACCACGTTCGTGATCCCGATGGTGGTCAACACGCTGGTGGCCCGCGCCTTCGGGCTCTCGTGGCCGGCCGCCCTCCTCGTGGCGTCGGCCTTCACCTCCCACACGGTGCTCACCTACCCCCTGGTCCGCCGGTTCGGCCTGGCCCAGTCGACGACCGTGGCGGTCACGCTCGGTGCCACGTTGGCCGCCACGGTGGCCGCGCTGCTCGTCCTCGCCGTGGTGGCCGCGGGCGAGCGGGGAGACACCGGCGCCGTGTTCTGGATCGGGTTCGTCGTGGGCGGCTCGGCCTTCCTCGTGGCGGCGCTGTGGGGCCTGCCCCGGCTCACACGCTGGTTCTTCCGCTCGTTCGGGCAGGATCGCACTGTCCGCTTCCTGTTCGTCGTGGCGGCCGTGTTCGTCACCGCCGCCATCAGCGACCTGGCGCGCATCGAGTCGATCGTCGGAGCCTTCATCGCCGGGTTCGCGCTCAACCGGTTCGTCCCGAACGACAGCCTGCTGATGGAGCGGCTGCAGTTCCTGGGCAACAGCCTGCTGATCCCGCTGTTCCTCATCTCGACCGGGATGCTGATCGACCCGCTCCTGATCGTCACCGACCCCAGGGCGCTCGCACTGGGCCTGGCGCTGACCGCCTCCGCGCTCGGCGCCAAGCTGCTCGCCATCCTTCCCGTGTCGCTGTACCTCCGGGCCGACCGGGCCGAGACCGGCGTGATGTTCTCCCTCACGAGCGCGCAGGCGGCGGGGGCGCTCGCGGCGGTGCTCGTCGCCGTCGACATCGGCCTCGTCGGTGAGGACGTGGTGAACGCCGTCGTGCTCGTGATCCTGCTGACGTGCGTGGTGGCGCCGGCCGTGGGCGTCCGCTACGCCCCGCTGATGCGCCGCCCCGAGCGGCGGCCCCCCCGCCTCGGCGAGTCGATCGTCGTGCCCATCTCGAACCTCGACCACGCCGAGGAGATCATGCGCCTCGCCGGGTACCTCGCGGCGCCCGACTCGGGGATCGTGATGCCGCTCACGGTGCTGAACTTCGACGCGTCGATCGACGAGGTCGAGGAGCAGCAGCAGCTGCTCACCGACAAGGCCGAGCCCGCTGTGCTGGGTGCCGGTGCGGACGCCCGCACGCTCGTGCGGATCGACGTGACCTCCAGCGCGGGAATGCTGCACACGGTCGTGGAGAACCACGCCACGTGCCTGCTGATGGGCTGGAAGGGGTTCGCCACCCGCCGTCGCAGCAGCTTCGGTGAGGACGTGGACGCCATCCTCACCCTCTCCCCGGTGCCGGTCCTCGTGTGCCGGCCGGGGTCCGGCGACCCGCACGAGCGTGTGGTGCTGAGCATCACCGAGCGCGATCTGGGAGCGGGTGGCCTGCCGGGCCTCGAGCTCAGCGCCTTCGTCGCCAGCCGCCTCGCGCGCCAAGCCGACCTCCCCCTGCTCGTCGTCACCCAGCGGGCGGACCCGAAGCTGGATCTGCTCCTTCGAGGCGTGCGCAACGTCGAGCTGGTGGTCGACGAGCGGCGCCGGCAGGACTCGCTCACCGAGCTCACCTGCAGCGGCGACCTCGTCGTGTTCGGGATCCCGCCGGTGCGGGCCGGGCTGGGCAAGGGGGCGTCACGACTAGCCCAGACCCTGCCCGACCGCTCCTTGCTCGTGGTCGCCCCGCGCTGAGGACAACCCGGTCCGAGTCCAGCGGCGGCCGGGCGCGGCGGATCCCGACGCTCGCTGGCGGGACGAGTCGATCAGCGGTCGCGCCAGGCCACGTAGTGGGCCAGCTCGACCAGGGCCTCGCTGGCGTCGTCGCCGAGCCGGGCGGCGGGCACGGCGGCGACCGCCTGGTCGAGCAGGCGGGCGATCACGCCCTCGACCTCGTCGCGGGCGCCGGTGGCGACCAGCACCTCTTGCAGGCGGGCGACCTCGTCGCCGTCGAGGTCCCGGCGGCCGACCGTGTCGAGCACCCGGCGCTGCGCGGCGTCGGCCCGGTCGATGGCGATGGCGAGCAGCGGGGTGGGCTTGCCCTCGCGGAAGTCGTCGCCGACGGGCTTGCCGGTCACCGCGCTGTCACCGAACGCCCCCAGCAGGTCGTCGCGGAGCTGGAACGCCTCGCCGAGGGGCAGGCCGTAGGCCGACAGCGGCTCGCGCAGGGCGTCGAGCCGGCCGGCGAGGGCGGCACCGAGGTGCAGCGGCCGCTCGATCGTGTACTTGCCGGACTTGTACGACGCGATGCGGCGGGCGCTGTCGAGGTCGACCCCGCCGCTGGCGGCGCCGAGCAGGTCGAGGTACTGGCCGACGTTGAGCTCGAGCCGCAGCTCGTCGAACACGTCGCGCGCCGGCCGGGGAGCGTCGGCCACGAGGGTGTCGGCGTACACGAAGGCGAGGTCGCCGACCAGGATCGCGACCCCCTCGCCGAAGCGCCGGGCCTCGCCCCGCCACCTGCCGTCGTCGTGGAGGCCCGAGAACCGGAGGTGGGCGGTGGGCCGGCCCCGGCGCTGGGCCGAGCCGTCCATCACGTCGTCGTGCAGCAGCGCGAAGGCGTGCAGCAGCTCGAGGCTGGCCCCGGCGTCGACGACGGCCGGGTCGTCGGGGTCGCCACCCGCGCCGACGAACGCCCAGTGGCAGAACGCCGGCCGCAGCCGCTTGCCGCCGCCGAGGACGAGGGCGCTGAGCGCGTCGAAGGGCTCGCCGAGGGCGGGGTCGACCAGCGACCACCGGTCACGCTCGGTGTCGAGCAGGGAGCGCAGACGGCCCTCCACCCGGCCGGCGATGTGGCCCAGGTGCGCCGGCGCGGTGACCGAGGGCCCCGGCGGTGGCATCAGGCGGCGGTGTCCATAGCAGGTCGGCAGCCATCGTACGGCGGCGGCCGCACCGGACCACAGCCGCCGGTACGGTCGAGGGATGGCCGTGGACGCCGTGATCTTCGACTGGGGCGGGACCCTGTCGCACTTCGTGTCGGTGGAGATGATCGACGTGTGGTGCCTGGCCGCCCGTCACCTCGACCCCGACCGGGAGGAGGAGGTCACGGCGCGCCTGGTGGAGGTCGAGGAGCGGTTCTGGGCCCGCACGGCCTCGCACCAGGAGAGCGGCACGCTCGCCGACCTCGTCGCCGAGGCGTCGGCCGAGCTGGGCCTCGACGTCGCCGAGGCCGTCCTCGAGGAGGCCGCCGTCCGCCACCTCGACGCCTGGACCCCCCACATCACCCACGACCCCGACGCTGCGGAGGTGCTGGCGGCGCTGCGCGAGCGGGGGCTGCGGATCGGCCTGCTGTCGAACACGCACTGGCCCCGCGCCTTCCACGAGCGCTTCCTCGAGCGCGACGGGCTCGCCGAGCTGATCGACGCCCGCCTCTACACGAGCGAGATGACCCACATGAAGCCGCACCCGAAGGTGTTCGCCGAGGCCCTGGCGGCGGTGGGGGTCGACGACCCGGGCCGGACCGTGTTCGTCGGCGACCGCCCCTTCGACGACATCCACGGCGCCAAGCAGGCCGGCATGCGCGCCGTGCTGCGCCCCAACCCCGCGGTCCCCGGCCACCCCACCACCCCCGACGCCGTCATCGACCGCCTGCACCAGCTCCTCGACCTCGTCGACCGCTGGTAGCCAGCGTCGCCGTCCCGGACCCGGCCCCCTGCCTCGTTCTGTGAGGGCTTCTACCGCGATGCGCGAGGAACCTTCACGGTTCGCCCACCGGCGCGTGCGGGCCGGAGCAGGCGATCAGGCGGGCGGCGGCTCGTCGAGCTGCTCGAGGTCGGCGACGATGCGCTCGACCTCGACGCGGGTGGCGCCGATGCGCTCTCGGCAGAAGCGGATGAGCTCGGCCGCGCGCCGTACCCGCTCGGCGAGGTGGTCGACGTCGATCTGGTCGTCCTCGAGCTCGGTGAGGATCGCCTCGAGCTCGGTGACGGCGGCGGCGTAGCCCTCGATGGGCTGGCGGGCGGCGCTGGCCGGTGGGCTCGGCGACACCCCCCCGGCGTCCGGGGCGGGCTGGGGCTCAGCGGGGCGCTCGGCGCTCACGGTTCCTCCGGGGAGCTGGTGTCGTCGGGGGCCACGGCCTCGACCCGGCTGCGGGCGCTGCCGTCGGCGAAGCGGGTGACGAGCTCGTCGCCCGGGGTGAGGTCGGCGGCCCGGCGCACCAGCCGGCCGCCGGCGTCGTGGGTGATGCTCCAGCCCCGGGCGAGCGCCCGGGCCGGGTCGGCGGCCGCCACCTTCGCCGTGGCGACGTCGAGCCTCGCGTCGCCGGCGGCGAGCGGGCGAGGCGCGGCCTGGCGCAGCCGGCGCCCGGCCTCGTGTGCGGCCCGCTCGGCGGGGCGCAGCAGCGACTCGAGGCGGACCGGCGCCAGGCGGGCCGCGGCGCGGGCCAGGCGCTGGTCGTGGTCGCGGGCCCGGGCCCGGGACAGGCCGGCGACGGCGCCGGCGGCGGTCACGACCTGATGCTCGGCCAGGGTCACGGCGCGGCGAGCGTCGGCCGCGGCGCGGCGGGCGCAGGCGACGAGGTGGTCGTCGGCCGTGCGCACCCGGCCGGCGGCCAGATCGCCGATCCGCCGCCAGGCCGCCTCGGCCCGGTCGCGGGCGGCGGCAACGTGGGCGACGAGCGTGGCGGCGCAGGCCGTGGGGGTCTTGCAGGCGGTGTGGGCGACCTCGTCGGCGATGCTGCGGTCGGTCTCGTGCCCGATGCCGGTCGTGACCGGAACGGGCGCGGCGGCGATGGCCCGGGCCACCGCCTCGTGGTCGAACGTGGCCAGGTCGGTGCGGGAGCCGCCGCCCCGCACCACGGCGATGACGTCGCACCCGGATGCGCCGAGCAGCCGCAGGGCCCGCACCACCGACCCCTCGGCGCCCCGGCCCTGCACCCGGGCGTGCACCAGCACCACCTCGAAGCCGAAGCCCGACCGCTCGATCTCGTGCACGAAGTCGGCGTGGGCGGCGCTGCCCTCGCTGGTGAGCAGCCCGACCCGCAGGGGAAGCAACGGCCAGGGCAGCGAGCGGTTGCGCTCGAGCAGGCCGTCGGCGGCCAGGGCCCGCAGCACCCGGCTGCGGTCGGCTGCCAGCTTGCCGAGCGTGTGGACCGGGTCGACGGCCGACATCTGGAGCTGCACCTGGCTGCGGCCCGCGTAGTAGCCGACCCGGACCCGGATGCGGACCTCGATGCCGTCGCCGAGGCTGAACTCGGGCACGTCCCTGAGCCGGCGCTCGATGCGCTGGCGCTCGGAGGCGAACAGCACGACGGGCAGCTCGGCGGGCTGGGACCGGCCCCGCACGTCCTCGGCGAGGGTGAAGTAGGCGTGGCCGGCGCGGGACACCTGCCAGCCCCGGATCTCGCCCCGGACCCACACCTCGGCCGGGAACGCCGCGCTGACGGCCCGGCTGACGAGGCCGCACAGCTCGGCGACGCCGAGCGTCGGCTCGACGCCCTCGAGCTCGAAGCTGGCCTGGGCGGGTGGGGTCACCCGACCATCATGGCCGCGAGGTGCGACACCGGCTCGCCCCCTCGCGCCATCTGGGCCAGACTCCGCGCATGGCGAGCAGCCGAATCGGTCCCGGTGTGATCGAGATCGACACCCTCCTCGGCGGCTGGGAGCGGGTGACGGCCGGCTACCTCCTCGAAGGGCCGGCCCCGGTGCTCGTCGAGACCGGCAGCCAGACGTCGGCGCCGACGCTCCTGGCCGAGCTCGACGCCCTCGGCGTGTCGCCCGACGAGCTCGCCGGCGTGGCGGTCACCCACATCCACCTCGACCACGCCGGCGGGGTCGGCGACGTGGCCGCCGCCTTCCCCAAGGCCACGGTGTACGTGCACGAGCGAGGCGCCCGGCACCTGGTCGACCCGGAGCGGCTGGTGAGCTCGGCGGCCATGGTCTACGGCGAGCTGCTCGACTCGCTCTACGGCCGGCTGACCCCCACGGAGGCGGCGCGGGTGAAGGTGCTCGAGGACGGCGAGGCGATCGACCTGGGCGCCAACCGCACGCTCACCGCCGTCGACTCGCCCGGCCACGCCAAGCACCACCTCGCCCTGCACGACAGCGAGAGCGGCATCCTCTTCGCCGGTGACGCCGTCGGCGTGCGCCTCCCCGACGCCGGCATCCTGCGCCCGGCCACCCCACCCCCCGACTTCGACCTCGACCAGGCGCTCCACTCCCTCGCCCGCTTCGCCGAGCGCCGGCCAGCCGGCGTCGCCCTCGCCCACTACGGCCTGGTGCCCGACCCGCTCACGATCCTGGAGGAGGCCCGGGGCACGCTCCGCCGCTGGGCCGAGGTCGCCGAGGCCGCCTGGCGCGACGGCCGCGACATCGCGGCTGCCCTGGAGGACGCCTTCGGCGAGGACCTCAGCGACGTCCCCGACGTGCACCGGGAGAAGCTCGAGACCCTCAACGGGATCCACTCCAACGCCGCCGGGTTCCAGCGCTGGCTCGATCAGCGGGCCGCCGCCCAGGGCGAGCACGACCACCGGTGAGCGCCCTCGAAGCGCTCGGTTCGCCCCGGCTCGCCGTCCGCTCCCCCGGCGGGGCCGCGACCATGGCACGGGTGACCGGGCCCGGCCCCGTCGAGCTGGGTGCCCTCACCGTCACCCTCGAGGAGCGGGCGGACGGCTGGGGCTGGTCGGTCGCCAACGCCGGCGGCGACCCCGTGGCGCTCGAGTGCGTCCGCCTGGAGTGGGACGCCGGCCCGCTCGGCGGCGACGCCCGCATGCTCCGCCACGGGTACCAGTCGTGGTCGCCGACCGGCGTCGCCCGCATCGGGGTCGACCGCGACCCGTCGGCCACGCCCGGGTCGATCGGCCTCGTGCGGGGCATGCACCACGCGGACTCCGCCGTCGTGGCCGACCCGCACGAGCTGCGGTCCGAGCTGGTGACGGTCCTGGCGCTGACGCCCGGCTCGCCGCTGGTGGGCCTCGGGTTCGATGCCGGGGCCGGCCACGACGGCACGTTCCGGGTCCGGCCCGACACGGGGCGCGTGGCCGTGGCCGCCGAGGCGCATCTCGGCGGTGCGGTGCTCGCGCCCGGCGCCGAGCGCCGCCTGCACGGCGTGACCGTGGACGAGGGCGACGACGCGTCGCTGCTGCTCGAGGCGTGGGCAGCCCGGGCCGGTCAGGCCGGCGGGGCCCGCACCGGCGCGCCCTACCAGGTGGGCTGGTGCTCCTGGTACCACTACTTCCACGACGTCACCGAGGCGGCCCTGCGGGCGAACCTCGCCCGGTCCGCCGGCTGGCCGTTCGACGTGTTCCAGCTCGACGACGGCTGGCAGCGCCACATCGGGGACTGGCTCGCCACCAACGACCGCTTCCCGTCGACGCTGCCCGAGCTTGCCGGCTCGATCGCCGCCGAGGGGCGCCGGCCCGGGATCTGGCTCGCCCCGTTCCTGGCGTCGCCCGGCTCCGAGCTGGCGGCCGCCCACCCCGACTGGCTCGCCCGCTGGGACGAGCAGCGCCCCCTCGTCGGCATGGTGAACCCGGGCTGGGGCGGGGCCGTGCACACCCTCGACACGACCCGGCCCGAGGTGCTCGCCCACATCGAGCACGTCGCCGCCGAGCTGGTCGCCGCCGGCTTCACCTACCTGAAGCTCGACTTCACCTACGCCCCGTCGCTGCCCGGGCGGTTCCACGACCCGGCCCGCACGCCCGCCGAGCGGGTCCGGGCCGGGATGGAGGCGGTGCGGCGCGGGGCCGGCCCCGACGCGTTCCTGCTGGGTTGCGGGCTGCCGCTGGGCGCAGGCATCGGGGTCGTCGACGGCATGCGCATCGGCCCCGACGTGGCCCCGCACTGGGAGGTGCGCCCCGACCAGTGGGTCCCGCCCGGCTACGACGGTGTGGAGCCGGCCACCCGCAACGCCTGGCGCAACACGCTCAGCCGCTCGTTCCAGCACCGCCGCCTGTGGCTCAACGACCCCGACTGCCTGATGCTGCGCGCCGCCGAGACCGACCTGTCGCCCGACGCCGCCCGGGTGTGGGCGCTGGCCGTGGGCGTCTCCGGCGGCATGGCGCTCGTCAGCGACGACCTCGCCCTGCTCGACGGCGGCGCCCGCCGGCTGCTCGACGAGGTGCTGGCGCTCGGCCGCGCCGCCGACGCCGAGGCGGCGTCGGGCCGGCCGCCCCGCTGCGACGACCTGCTGGAGTCCGACCCGCCCACGCGCCTCACCGGCGGCGGGGCCCGGCTGGTGGTCGACCTGACGGGTCCCAGGGCTACGATCAGCCGGTGAGATCGCTCCGCCCGATCGCCGTCGTCCTGATCGTGTCGGTGCTGCTCGCCGCGTGCGGTGGCGGGGGCGACACCTACGGCCCCGTGGACGAGGTCCCCGACGACGCCGCCGCGGTGGTGACGGCGTCGAACCTGGAGTTCGACCCCACCGAGGTCGAGATCGAGACCGGTGACCGGGTCGCGTGGGTCGTCGACGACGGCGTCATCCCCCACAACGTGCGGTTCCCCGACGACGACATCGGCAGCGAGAACCTGCGGGAGGGCGAGGTGTGGGCGCGCCGGTTCACCCGTGCCGGCACCTACGAGTTCGTCTGCACCCTGCACCCCCGCATGCGGGGCACCGTCACCGTGCGCTGACGGCCCGCGGGTGGGCCCCCGGCTCCCACTAGCCTCGGCCCTCGTGGCCGAGGTCCCGCCCATCGGCGCCCACGTGCGCACCGCCGACCCGCTCGCGGCCGCCCGCGAGACCGGGTCGGACTGCGTGCAGCTGTTCCTGTCGAACCCGCAGGGCTGGAAGAAGCCCGAGCCCCGCGACGACGCCGAGGCGCTGCGAGCCTCCGGCCTGCCGGTCTACGTGCACGCCCCCTACCTCGTGAACCTGGCGTCGGCCAACAACCGGGTGCGCCACCCCAGCCGCCAGATCCTCCAGCACACCTGCACCGCCGCGGCCGAGGTGGGTGCCCGGGCCGTCATCGTGCACGGCGGCCACGTCGCCGAACCCGACGACCTCGACGCGGGCATCGCCCGGTGGCGCAAGGCCCTCGAGCAGCTCGAGACCGACGTGCCCGTCTACCTCGAGAACACCGCCGGCGGCGACCACGCCCTGGCCCGCCACTTCGACGTCATCGCCCGCCTGTGGGAGGCCATCGGCGACCTCGACGTCGGGTTCTGCCTGGACACCTGCCACACCCACGCCTCGGGCGAGGAGCTGGCCGGCTCGGCCGAGCGCATCCTCGCCATCACCGGGCGCATCGACCTCGTGCACGCCAACGACTCGCGCGACCCCGCCGGCTCGGGGCGGGACCGTCACGAGCACATCGGCGAGGGTGAGATCGGCACCGACGCCATCGTCGAGGTCATCCGCACCGCCGGCGCGCCCGTCATCTGCGAGACCAAGCTCGACGGCGTCGCCGGCGACATCGCCCGCCTGCGCGCCGCGCTGGGCTGAGAGCCCGCCGGGCCGTCAGGGGGCGACGGGCTCGTCGGGCACGGGCCCGCCGGACCGCACGAGCGTGCGGTAGAGGCGGGCGTACAGCCCGTCGAGGGCCACCAGCTCGTCGTGGACGCCCCGCTCGACGATGACGCCCCGGTCGAGCACGAGGATCTCGTCGGCCGCCTGCACGGTGGAGAGCCGGTGGGCGATCACGATCGAGGTGCGGCCGGCCAGCACCGTGGCCAGCGCCGCCTGCACGGCCGCCTCGCTGCCGGCGTCGAGGTGGCTGGTGGCCTCGTCGAGGATCACCACCGCGGGGTCCTTCAGCAGCACCCGGGCGATGGCCAGCCGCTGCTTCTCGCCGCCCGAGAGCCGGTAGCCCCGCTCGCCCACGATCGTGTCGAACCCCTGGGGGAGCGCGGTGATCACGTCGAGGACCTGGGCGGCCCGGCACGCCTCGACCAGGTCGGCATCGCTGGCGTCGGGCCGGGCGTAGCGGAGGTTGCTCGCCACCGTGTCGTGGAACAGGTGGGGGTCCTGGGACACCACGCCCACGGCGCGCCGCAGGCTGCGCTGGGTCAGCAGGCGTACCCCGTGGCCGTCGACGCGCACCGCCCCCGCGGTCGCCTCGTACAGCCGCGGGACCAGCGAGGCCAGCGTCGTCTTGCCCGCCCCCGACGGCCCGACGAGGGCGACCATGCGGCCCGGCTCGATGGTGGCGGTGACCCCCCGCAGGACCCAGCCGCCCTCGCCCGGGCCGTCGGCCCGGGGCGCCGGTGCCCCGGTCCCGTCGCTGCCCTCGGCCTCGAGCGACGGGATGGACACGTCCCCGGCCGCGGGGTAGCGGAACCACACGTCGTCGAGCTCGACCCGCCCGACGGGGTCGACGAGCTCGACCGCGCCGGGGGCGTCGTCGATGGCGTGCGGCGTGTCGAGCACCTCGAAGACCCGCTCGAAGCTGACGAGCGCCGTCAGCACGTCGACCCGGGCGTTGGTCAGGCTCGTGAGGGGCTGGTAGATGCGCGTCACGTAGGCCGCGAGGGCCACGAGCGTCCCGAGCGTGACCACCCCGGAGATCACCAGCTGGGCGCCGGCCCAGTACACGGCGGCCACGCCGATCGCCCCCACGAGCGTGAGCGAGGCGAAGAACGCCCGGCCGTACAGGGCGCTGCGGACGCCGATCGCCCGCACCCGGCCGGCCCGCTCGGCGAACGCCGCCTCCTCGTCGTCGTGGCGCCCGAAGAGCTTGACCAGCAGCGCCCCGGCCACGTTGAACCGCTCGGTCATGGTGGCGTTCATCGCCGCGTTGAGGGCCATGGCCTCGCGGGTCAGCTCCTGGAGGCGCCGGCCCACCCGCTTGGCGGGCACGATGAAGCAGGGCAGCAGCACGAGGGCCAGCACGGTGAGGCGCCACTCGAGCAGCAGCATCGCCGTCACCGTCGTGACCAGCGTGAACACGTTGAACACGACCTGGCCGAGGGTGCCGGTGAGCGCCCGCTGGGCGCCGATCACATCGTTGTTCAGCCTGCTGACGACCGCGCCGGTCTGGGTCCGGGTGAAGAACGACAACGGCATGCGCTGCACGTGGTCGAACAGGGCGCGCCGCAGGTCGAAGATGAGGCCCTCCCCGATCCGGGCCGACAGCCAGCGCTCGACCAGGTCGGCGCCCAGGTTCAGCACGGCGACGCCGACGGCGAGCAGCGCCAGGGTCGTGACCAGGCCCCGGTCGAGCGTGGGGATCGCCCGGTCGATCACCTCGCGGTAGATCAACGGCGGGGCGAGGTTGAGCAGGGCGCCGGCGACGAGCACACCGAGGTACGCGGCGAGGAAGTGCCGGTAGGGCCGGGCGAACTGCCACACCCGAGCGACCAGGCGACGGTCGACACCCGCTGCGCCCAGGTCCTGCCGGTCACCGGCCGGCAGCATGGCGTGGGGCCCCGCGCGCATGCGTCGAGGCTACGGCGGAGGGAGTGGGATTCGAACCCACGGTGACCCGGAGGCCACAACGGCTTTCGAGGCCGCCCCATTCGTCCGCTCTGGCATCCCTCCGGCGGCGATGCTACCGGGTGGCCTCCGAGCCCCCGTCATCGGTCGCCTGCGGGGCGGCGACCGGTCGCCGGCCCCGGCGACCGGCGAAGAAGTCCGTGAGCAGGGCCCCGCACTCCTCGGCGAGCACGCCCGCGGTGACGGGCACCTCGTGGTTCAGGCGGGGGTCCGCGCACAGGTTGTAGAGCGAGCCGCACGCGCCGGCCTTGGGGTCGGCGGCGCCGAAGACCAGCCGGCCGGCGCGGGCCGCGACCAGCGCCCCGGCGCACATCGGGCACGGCTCGAGGGTGACCACCAGGGTCACGGCGTCGAGGCGCCAGCCGCCGAGCGCGGCGGCGGCCTGCTGGAGCGCGATCAGCTCGGCGTGGGCCGTGGGGTCGCGGCGCACCTCCCGCTCGTTGCGGCCCCGGCCGACGACCCGGCCCTCGACGAGGGCCACGGCGCCGACGGGCACGTCGCCGCCGGCGGCGGCGGCCTCGGCCTCGGCCAGGGCCAGGCGCATCGCCTCCTCGTCGGTGCCCGCTGCGTCGCGGGGGCCGGGGACCACGGGAGGAGGGTAGCGGCGGCCGGCCCGTCGATTCGCGCCGGCGCGGGGAGGAGTCGGGCGGCCGGCGTCGAACTGTGAGGGCCAAGGAGTGGTTCGGGCGGCGCTGGGGCCGTCCGGGCGCTTCTGAGGGGTCATGAGGAACGTATCGAGGGCAGGCAACGGGCGGGCGGTACGGGCGGGGTTCCTGGCCGTCCTCGCCCTCGTGGTCGCACTCATCGAAGCGCCGCCCCCACGATCCGAGCTCCCCGAGGGGGTGGCGGCGTCCGCCGCCGCGCACGCGCCCGGCCTGGACCGGGTCAGCGGACCGTCGACGCGGCGCGCAGGAGGCGCCGAGCTCGGCGTGCCGTTCACCGACGCGGCGATCCACGCCGCCCTGGCGTCGTGGCCGGGAACGACCGGCCGGCCCGAGGCCGAGCCGCTCGACGTCCCCCCCGGCGACCTCGCCATCGCTCCGCCGCCCGACGAGTTCGACGCCCCGCCGCCACCGCCGGTGCCGCCGCCCGAGCCGCTGCGCCGGGGTGCCTTCGACGACGTCGTGCCTGCGGGCGGCGTGTGGGCGGTCGTCATCGGGATCAACGACTACCCGGGCACCCGCCACGACCTGCGCTCTGCCGTCGCCGACGCCGACGACGTCGACCGTGCCCTCGCCCAGTTCGGGGTGGCGGCCAGCCGGCGCCTGGTGCTCCGGGACCGCGAGGCCACCGCCCGGTCCATCCGCCTCGCCGCCCAGTGGCTCGTGGCCCACGCCGGTCCTGACGCCACCGCCGTGTTCTTCTTCGCCGGCCACGTCCGCAAGCTCGCGGCCGAGACCGAGGCCATGGTCGGCGCCGACGGCCAGCTCGTGACCGACGCCGAGCTGGCCGACGCCCTCCGCCCGCTCCAGGCGGCCCGGGCGTGGATCGTGATCGCCGCCTGCTACGGCGGCGGGTTCACCGAGGTGCTGGCCCCGGGCCGGGTGCTCACCGCCGCGGCCGACGCCGACAGCCTCGCCTACGAGAACTCGTACTTCGGGCGGTCCTACCTCGTGCAGTACATGGTGCGCGAGGCGATGATCGAGCGGCGGGCTCCGGGGTCGGTGCAGCGCGCCTTCGCCTACGCCGAGGCGGCGCTGGGCCGGGACTACCCGCACCGGGTCCCCGTGCAGATCGACCACGGCCACGGCGAGCTGGTGCTCGACAAGACCGGCGGCGCGGCCTCGACCCCGGCCCCCGCACCGAGCGGTGGGGGTGGCGCGCCGCCCCCGTCCCCGGACGGCGGCGGCAGCGAGGAGCCCCCCAAGGACGGGTGCTCCCGCCTGACCCTCGGCGTCGTCAGCTGCCGGGGCTGACGGTTCGCGAGCGGAGGGAGTGGGATTCGAACCCACGGTGGGCAGGACCCACACACGCTTTCCAAGCGTGCCGATTCGGCCGCTCTCGCATCCCTCCCGGGAGCGATCAGGGTATCCTGGGCGCACGCCCGCCGTTCCACGCGGCGGCCGGGTCCTGTGCAACCGCTCCCCGTGAACCGAGTCAGGGCCGGGAGGCAGCAGCTCTCAGCGGGTCGAGCGGTGTGCCGCAGACAGCCTGGCCGCCGCGTCGAGCGGCGGGCGTGTCGCGGCGAGGGGCTGGTCGTGTAGAAGTTGGGGATGGCCGTGCAGTCCCTCTACCGCCGGTACCGGCCGCGCCGGTTCGGCGACGTGCGGGGCCAGGAGCACGTCGTGCGGGTGCTCGGCAACGCCGTCCGCGAGGGCACGGTCAGCCACGCCTACCTGTTCAGCGGACCCCGCGGCACGGGCAAGACCTCCACCGCCCGCATCCTGGCCAAGGCCCTCAACTGCACGGCGTCCGTCGACGGCGAGCCGTGCTGCACGTGCGAGTCGTGCGTGGCGGTGGAGGCCGGCACGTCCCTCGACGTCGTCGAGCTCGACGCGGCGTCGAACCGGGGCGTCGAGGACATGCGCGACCTCGTCGCCCGGGTGGCGCTCGGCACCTCGGGCCGCACGAAGCTCTACATCCTCGACGAGGTCCACATGCTCACCAAGGACGCGTCGAACACGTTGCTGAAGACCCTGGAGGAGCCCCCGGGCCACGTGGTGTTCGTGCTCGCCACCACCGAGCCCGAGAAGGTGCTGCCGACCATCCGCAGCCGCACCCAGCACCTCGAGTTCCGGCTGCTGCCCGCAGCGGTGCTCGTCGAGCACCTGCGCTGGGTCGCCTCCGACGCCGGCCTCGCCCTCGACGACGAGGCCATCGAGGCGGCCGTGCGCCGCGGGGCCGGCTCCGCGCGCGACTCGCTCTCGGCGCTCGACCAGATCGTCGCGGCCGGGGGCGCCGCCGCCGACGAGGCGCCCCTCGACGAGATCATCGAGGCGATCTGCGAGGAGGACCCGGGACGGGCCCTCGCCGCCGTCGCCCGGGCCGCCGACGCCGGCCGCGAACCCCGGCAGCTCGCCAGCGGGCTGCTCGCGCACCTGCGGGACGCCTTCCTCTCGCTCGAGGCCCCCGACCTCGTCGCCCTGCCCGACGCCGCTCGCGAGCGGGTCGCCGCCCAGGCGGCCCGCCTCGGTCGCCCCGGCGTGCTCGCCGCCCTCACGGCCGTCGGCGAGGCCGCGGCGCTCATGCGCGACGCCCCTGACCCGCGGGTGCCGCTCGAGGTGGCGCTCGTGCGGGTCACCCGGCGGGCGGACACCACCGTCGAGGCCCTCGCCGAGCGCGTCGCCCGGCTGGAGCGGGCCGTTCGCGACGGTGGTGCCGGATCGCCGGGCGCACCGGCCCGGACCGCGGGGGGCTCGGGCCGCACGGCCGGACCCGCCCCGGACCCGCCGGCGAGGACCGCGGGGGGATCGGGCCGCACGGCCGGACCGGCCCCGGACCCGCCGCCCGCACCCCGGGCTGCCACCGGCCGCCCGGCCCTCGGCGGCGTCCGCCGGAGCCGCAGCGGCAGCGGCGCCGGTACCCCCACCGGCGCCGGCCCGGGCCCGGCGCCCGGCGGCGGGGAGCCCGCGGGCGCGCCGCCCGCAAGGGGCGCGGCGCCCGCCCACGCCGGGTCCGCTGACCTGCCCACGCGCGACGAGCTCACCGTCGCCTGGGCCGACCACATCGTCGGGTCGCTGCGGCCCGCCACCAAGGCCCGCTACCTGGCGGGCCGCTTCGTGGAGGTCCGTGACGGCGCCGCCGTGTTCGCCCTCCCCAACCAGGTGCACCGCGACCAGTGCGAGACCCGGCGGGCCGACGTCGAGGAGGCCCTCGCCGCCCACTTCGGCCGGCCGGTGCCCCTGCGCCTGGTGGTCGACGCCGGCGAGACGGGCGCCGCCCGCCCCGACCGCGCCGCCACGGGACGGAGCGGCGAGGACGCCGCCCTCCCAGCCGCGCCGGCCGGCGGGCCGGCCGAGGGCGGTGAGCCCGAGCTCGTCGACGTCTCCGAGCTCACCGACGCCCCCGACCAGCCCGCCGACGGGGTGGCCCGGCTGGCCGAGGCGTTCCCCGGTGCCGAGGTCGTCGAGGACCCGCCCTCCACCGGCTGACGCCCCGACCGGCGGCCTGATCCGTGGGAAGATCGACGGCATGGCCGACGAGCCCGACCTGAACCTCAACGCCCTGCTCGAACAGGCCCAGCAGGTGCAGCAGCAGCTGCTCGCGGCCCGGTCCGCCGCCGCCGAGCAGGTGGTCGAAGGGCACGCCGGCGGCGGGGTCGTCAGCGTGGAGGTCACCGGGGGCCTCGAGTTCCGCAAGGTCACGATCTCGCCCGAGGTGGTCGACCCCGCCGACGTCGAGATGCTCGAGGACCTCGTGCTCGCCGCGATCCACGACGCACTCCACCGCGTCGAGGAGTTGCAGCAGGGCGCCATGGGCGGCCTCGACCTGGGGGGCGGCATCCAGGGCCTGCTCGGCGGCTCCTGACCAGGTTCGCCGGTGTACGCCGCCGCCGTCCAGGAGCTCATCGACGAGCTGGGCCGCCTGCCCGGCATCGGGCCCAAGTCCGCCCAGCGCATCGCCTTCCACCTGCTGAAGGTGCCGGCCTCCGACGCGCTGCGCCTCGCCGCCGCCATCACCCAGGCCAAGGAGCGGGTCGTGTTCTGCGGCCGCTGCTTCAACGTGGCCGAGGCGCCGGAGTGCGACATCTGCGCCGACCCTCGCCGGGACCCTCACGTCGTGTGCGTCGTCGAGGAGCCCCGCGACGTCGTGGCCATCGAGCGCACCCAGGAGTACCGGGGGCGCTACCACGTGCTCCAGGGGGCGATCAGCCCCATCGAGGGCATCGGGCCCGACCAGCTGAAGGTGGCCGAGCTGCTCGCCCGCATCGAGCCCGAGGGCATCACCGAGGCCATCCTCTGCACGAACCCCAACATCGAAGGTGAGGCCACCGCCATGTACCTCGCCCGCCTGCTCAAGCCCCTGGGGCTGCGGGTGACGCGGATCGCCAGCGGCCTGCCGGTGGGCGGCGACCTCGAGTACGCCGACGAGCTGACCCTCGGTCGGGCGCTCGAGGGCCGGCGCGACGTGGAGGCCTGAGGTCGACCCTCGGGGGTCAGGCCGGCCAGGCCGGGGCGCGGGCATGCTCGTCGCCACGGCGGGCTCGGTCGGGCTCGGCGTCGCCGCCTTCCTCCCGTGGGGCCGCAGCGGCACGGCCCGACGGAACAGCTTCGAGCTCGTGCAGGCGGCCGAGCGCCTCGACCTGCTCGACGGCGCCCTCGCCGGCGTGGGCGCGCTGGCCTGGTTCCTGGTGCCCGCCGCCGTCGCCGGGGT
This sequence comes from Actinomycetota bacterium, assembly GCA_004366205.1. Classification (GTDB taxonomy): domain Bacteria; phylum Actinomycetota; class Acidimicrobiia; order Acidimicrobiales; family CADCSY01; genus SIRW01. The sequence continues at coordinate 42,501 of SIRW01000097.1, forward strand.
GTGGCTGGCGGCCGTCCTCCGCCGCCCGGTCATGGCCGGTACCCTGGCGTCGTCGGTGGCGGCCCTCGGCCTGGCGCTGGCGGTGGTGGTGCGGTCCTCACCGGTCCGCACCGAGCCGGGCCTGGTGTGGGGGGTCGCAGCGGCGGCGACCGCCCTGGCGGGCGTGGCGTGGATGGTGATCGAGCGAAGGGGCGAGCGGTGAGCGACGGGGGCGAGGCGGCGACCGGTGGGAGCGAGGGGGGCGGGCGGCCCGTCGACTGGGACGCCGACCTTCCCGACTACGTCCCCCCGGTCCGCTCGGGACCGGCCCGGGGGGTCGTCGCCGGGGGCGTCGCGCGCGTCGTCGCCCTGCTCGCCGCCGGGGTGTTCGCCGTGGTCGCCCTCACCGGCACCGACGGGGCGGACACGCCGGAGGCGGCCGTCGAGCGGCTGTTCGACGCCCTCGCCGACGAAGACGTCATCGGTCTGCTCGAGGCCCTCGCGCCCGGTGAGCGCCGGGCCGTGCTCGACCCCGTGCGCGCCGTGACCGCCGAGCTGCAGCGCCTTGGCGTGCTGGGCGAGGAGCTCGACCTGGGCGGGGTGCACGGGTTCGACCTGCGGGTCGAGGGCCTCGAGCTGGCCAGCGCCGAGCTGGGGCCCGGCGTCGCCGAGGTGCGGATCGTGGCCGGCACGCTGCACGCCGACGTGCGTCCGGCGGACATCCCGTTGGGGCCGGTCGCGCGGGACCTGCTCGACGCCTTCGAGGCCGGACTCGAACCCACCTCGGAGTCCACGGACCTCGCCGCCGAGCCCGACGCCGTCATCGTCGCCATCGAGGAGGCGGGCGGCTGGCACGTCTCGCTCGGCTACACGATCGCCGAGCAGTGGCGCCGCGATGCCGGTGAGCCGCTGCCCGCCTTCGGGCAGGGAGTTCAGCCCCAGGGAGCGGACGGTCCGGAGGAGGCGGTGCGGGCGATGCTCGACGCCGCCCTCGACCTGGACCTCCGGGCGGTCATCGCCCTCACCCCGCCCGACGAGATGCGGGCCCTGCACGACTACGCACCGCTGTTCCTCGACGAGGTCGAGGCCGAGGCCGTCGAGGCCCGGCGGCACACCGACCTGACGCTCGACCGGTTGGAGACCGAGGTCGTCGAGCGGCGGGGCGCCAGCGCCCGCGTCGCCGTCACCGGCCTCGCCATCTCGGGAACGGTCGACGGTGAGGACGGCTCGCTGAGCTGGGACGGCGAGTGCCTCGAGTGGCGGGACCGGTACTCCCATGACCGGCAGTGCTTGGACGACCTCGAGGACGAGGGCCTGCCCCGTTCGGTCACCGGGTCGCTCGAGTCGATGCTCCGGGTGACGGCGGTCGAGGTCGACGGCGCCTGGTACCTGAGCCCCGTGCGCAGCGCGCTCGACGGCTCCGTGGACCTGCTCCGCCTGCTCGAGCGGGAGCACGTCGAGGACGTGGCCGAGCTCGTGTCGGACTTCGGCATGTTCTTCCTCGGTGCCGGGCTGGGCGGCTTCGACTTCGACGACGAAGCCTGGGCCGAGGAGCGCTGGGCCGAGGAGGGCTGGGAGGTGGCTCCCGACGATCGCGGACCGCCCGGGGCCGAGTGCTTCGACGAGTACGAGCGGGCCCTCGGTGACGAGCCCGACGGCGCCGGCCCCGACGACATCGAGCGCATCCACGCCGAGCTCGACGCCTGCCTGCACGCCGGCGACAGCCGGGGTTGGTCGACCGGCGGCCGCGGGCGGCGCGACGGCGCTCCGGGCGACGGCTGACCTGCCCGATCACGTGGGTCGGGCGCCGGCCGGAACCGGTGCCCGCCGACCGACTCGTCGGGTCGGCTACGAGATGGTCTGGAACAGGGCGGCGTCGCCCTGCCCGCCGCCGCCGCACAGGGCGGCCGCGCCGAGGCCGCCGCCGCGGCGGCGCAGCTCGTGGAGGACCGTGAGCGCGAGGCGCGCGCCCGACATGCCGATGGGGTGGCCGAGGGCGATGGCGCCACCGTTGACGTTGGTGACCTCGTCGGTGATGCCCAGGTCCTGCATCGAGGCGAGGCCGACGGCGGCGAACGCCTCGTTGATCTCGAACAGCGAGACGTCGCCCACCTGCTTGCCCGCCTTCTCCAGGGCCGCCTTGATGGCCCGCGACGGCTGGTGCAACAGCGACGGGTCGGGGCCGGCGACCTGCCCGTAGGCGACGAGCTCGCCCAGGGGCGTGACGCCGAGCTGCTCGGCCCGCTCCCTGGTCGTGACGACGAGGGCGCAGGCACCGTCGGAGATCTGGCTGGCGTTGCCGGCGGTGATGGCGCCCGAGGCGGCGAACGCGGGGCGCAGGCCCGCCAGCGACTCGGCGGTGGTGCCGGGGCGCACGCCCTCGTCGCTCTCGACGAGGACGGGGTCGCCCTTGCGCTGGGGCACCTCGACGGGGACGATCTCCTCGGCGAGGTGCCCGTCCTTGGCCGCCGCGGCCGCCCGCTCGTGGCTCCTGGCGGCGAACTCGTCCTGGGCCTCGCGGGGCAGGTTCGCCGAGGCGGAGTACTTCTCGGTGCCCTCACCCATGGCGCACAGGTCGAAGGCGCAGAACAGCCCGTCGTGGGCCATGGCGTCCACGACGGTCTTGTCGCCGAAGCGGTAGCCGGCGCGCGCCTCGGGCAGCAGGTAGGGCGCCTGGGTCATCGACTCCATGCCGCCGGCGACCACGACCTCGGCGTCGCCGGACTGCACCATCTGGTCGGCGAGGTACAGGGCGTTGAGGCCCGACAGGCAGACCTTGTTGATCGTGGTGGCCGGCACGGTCATCGGGATGCCGGCCTTCACCGCCGCCTGGCGGGCGGTGATCTGGCCCTGCCCGGCCTGGAGGACCTGGCCCATGATCACGTAGTCGACCTGGTCGGGGGCCACCCCGGCCCGCTCGAGGGCGGCGCCGATGGCGATCCCGCCGAGATCCATGGCCGTGAAGCTGGCCAGAGCGCCCGAGAGCTTGCCGATCGGCGTGCGGGCGCCGGCGATGATGACTGAGCCGGGCATGTGGTCCTCCCAATCTGGCGGTGGCCCCGAGTCTACGACCCGCCCCCACCGGCCCTCCACCCCGCCCGCTGAGTGGTCGCGGAAGTTCGCGACTGGGTAGCGTCGCGGCCATGCCTCGCACCACCCGCGCCTACTCCATCTCCGCCGAGTCGATCGCCGCCGAGCGCGAACGGGTCGGCGGCGACCCCGCCAAGATGGACGTGTCCAACGTCGTCAAGCTCGACGAGCTCGAGCTGCGGGACCTCGGGCCCCGCGACGTCCACCTGCGCATCCTGGCGGCGTCGGCCGAGCACAACATCGACCACGCCGCCACCGCCGACACCGTGAACATCGCCGAGATGCGCGGCGGCCGCATCTTCCCCGGCAACTCGGCGCTGGGCGAGGTGATCGCCGTCGGCGACCAGGTGACGCGCTTTCGCGAAGGCGACATCGTCATCACCCACTGCAACGGCGACCCCGACGAGTACGGCTTCCCGCTGCGGATCTGGGCCTACGACATGCCCGAGTCGACCGGCTGGTACGCCGAGGAGGCCGTCGTCGGCGACTGGCAGATCATCCCCGCCCCGCTGAACTGCGGCCTGAACCTGTGGGAGATCGCCGCGCTGCCCCTGCGGGCGCCGACGGCGTACCACATGTGGCGCCGGGCGCTCGGCATGTACCGGCTCAAGGTGCCGCGGGAGCGCCAGGCCGTGCTCAACGTGCTGGGCTTCGGCGGCGGCGTGTCCGAGCTGTTCCTCCAGCTCGCCCGGGCCGAGGGCCACAACGCCTTCTTCTGCTCGGGCAGCCCCGAGCGGCGCGCCGCTCTCGAGAAGTTCGGCGTGGTGGGCATCGACCAGAAGGCGTTCAACCGGTTCGCCTCCGACGACGACGTCAAGGCGTTCCGCAAGCACGTGCGTGAGATCACCGACGGCCGCGACATGCACATCGTGTGCGACATGCTGCGCGGCCCGGTCTTTGCGGCCGGCCTGGCGGCCTCGGCACGCCAGGGTGTGAACACCAGCGCAGGCTGGCAGCTCAGCCAGGTCCTCGAGTACAACACCACGATCCTGTCGGTGAAGCAGATCACCCTCGACCACACGCACTACGAGACGATCCAGGGGTGTTGGGCCGCCACCGAGCTGTACGGCCGGGTGTTCCAGCCCACGATCCACCACGAGATCTACTCGTTCGAGGACGTGCCGCGGGCGTTCCACGAGATGCACGAGAACACCCAGACGGGCATCCCCATCATCCGGGTGGCCGAGGACCTGCCCGACGCCGTGTCGGGCATCGTGGGCGAGTCGTAGGGGGGCGCGGTGCTGCTCACCGAGATCGACCACGTGGCCATCGCGGTGCGCGACCTCGAAGCCGCCATCGACTACTACCGGCGGGCGTTCGGGGCCGAGGTCGCCCACCGCGAGGTCGTCGACAGCGACGGCGTCGAGGAGGCGCTGCTCAAGGTGGCCGAGAGCTACGTGCAGCTTCTGACCCCGACCCGGGACGACTCGCCGGTTGCGACCTACCTCGAGAAGCGGGGCGAGGGCATCCACCACGTCGGCTACCGGGTCGACGACTGCGCCGCCGCTCTCCAGGCGGTGAAGGACGCGGGCGGCCGTCCCATCGACGAGGCGCCCCGCCCGGGCTCGCGCGGCACGACCGTGGCGTTCGTCCACCCCAAGGGCAGCTTCGGCACCCTCATCGAGCTCGTGGAGGAGTAGGCCGGCTGGCCGTCGAGCTCCCCGGCTTCGTCGACCGCCACGCCCACCTGTTGCGCGTGGCCGCCGGCGCGCCGGCACCGTGGGGCGGCGACCCCTCCGACGTCGACGCCGTCGCCGCCTACCACCGGCGGGTGGCCGAGCGCTGGTCCACCCCGATGGACGAGCCTGACCCGCCGCTCACCGTCGACGACCGGTTGCGGGGCCGGCTCGAGCGCGCCCTCGAGCGGGCCGCCGCGGTGGGTCTGGTGCAGCTCACCGAGGCCGGGATCACCGACTGGGCCTACCTCGACGCCCTGCGCGACCTGCGCGAGCGCGGGCCGTTGCCGCTCGCCGTCCGGCTCTTCGTCGCCAGCGGGATCGCCGAGCCCGGCCGCATGACCCGCACCGGCGACCCGTGGCTCGAGGTCGAGGGCGTGAAGCTCTACGCCGACGGCTGGCTGGGCCCGCGCACCTGCGCGCTGTGCCGGCCGTTCGCCGACCGGGACGACGCCGGCGTGCTCTTCCTCGACGCCGACGCCATCGCCCGGCGGGCCGACCCCTTCGCCGAGGCCGGGTTCGCGATCGCCACCCACGCCATCGGGGACCGCGCCATCGAGGCCGCCCTCGACGGCTACGAGCGCCTGTACGGCAGCGACTGCCGGGTGGCCGCGCCCCGCGTCGAGCACGCCCAGGTGCTGCGCGCCGACCTCGTCGAGCGCATCGCCACGTTGGGGGTGGTGGCGTGCATCCAGCCGTCGTTCGCCGTGTCCGACGCCGAAGCCGCCCGGGCCGGGCTGGGCCCCGACCGCCTCGAGCACGCCTACCGCTGGGACGAGCTGCTGGCCGCGGGCGCGCGGGTGGTCACCGGATCGGACTTCCCGATCGAGGCGCTGGAGCCCCTCACCGGCCTCCAGCACCTGGTGACCGGGGTGCCCCTCGACGGGGACCCCGACCACCCCGAGGCCCCGACGCTTCGGCTCGACGTCGCCCTCGAGCTCATGACCGACGCCGCCGCAGGCACCACCGTGCTCGAGGTCCACCCGCGGGATGCGGACCTGCGTGAGATCCACCGGATCGAGGTGCTCGAGGCCCGGCCCACGCCCGCCGCGACGCCGCCGCCGTGAGCGACCGGCTACGGGTGCTGCTGGTCGAGCCCTACTGCTCGGGATCGCACCGGGCGTGGGCCGAGGGCTACGCCCGCCACAGCCGCCACCACGTGGAGGTCGTCGCCCACCACGGGTCGTTCTGGAAGTGGCGCATGCAGGGCGCGGCGCTCACGCTCGCCCACGACATCCGGGCCAGCGTGGCCGAACGGGGCCGGCCCGACGTGCTGCTCGTCAGCGACATGGTCCACCTGCCCGCCCTCCTCGGCCTCGCCGGCGACGCGCTCGCCGGCGTGCCGGTGGTCCTGTACCTGCACGAGAACCAGCTCACCTACCCGCTCCCGCCGGGCGAGACCCGGGACCTGACCTACGCCGTCACCAACTGGCTGAGCATGGCCGCCGCCGACGAGGTGTGGTGCAACTCGGCGTACCACCGCGACGAGCTGCTCGACGAGCTGCCCCGCCTGCTCAAGCACTTCCCCGACCACTCGCACCTGCCGCACCTCGACGCCGTGGCCGCCCGCTGCCGCGTCGAGCCCGTGGGGGTCGACCTCGACCGGCTGGGCCGACCGGCAGAGCCCGACCTCGCCGCCCCGCCGCTCGTGCTCTGGAACCAGCGCTGGGAGTACGACAAGGACCCGGCCGCGCTGTTCCGGGCCCTGGGTGCCCTGGCCGGCGCCGGCCACGACTTCCGCGTCGCGCTCTGCGGCGAGACCTTCGCCCAGCAGCCGGCCGGCTTCGCGGAGGGGATCGCCCGTCTGGGCGACCGCGTCGTGCACGCCGGCTTCGCGCCGGAGGCCGACTACGTGGCGCTCCTGCGGCGTGCCGAGGTGGTGCTCAGCACCGCCCGCCACGAGTTCTTCGGCGTCGCCGTCGTCGAGGCGATGGGCGCCGGCGCGCTCCCCGTGCTGCCCCGCCGGCTCAGCTACCCCGAGCTCGTGCCCGCCGAGCACCACGGAACCTGCCTCTACGACGACCCCGACGGGCTCGTGGCCCGCCTGGCGTGGGCGCTCACCCATCGGGCCGAGGCCGCGGCCGTCGCCCGGGAGGTGGCGCGGGCCGTCGCCCGGTTCGCCTGGCCGGTCGTGGCGGGCTCCTACGACCGGGGCATGGCGCGCGTGGCCCGGGTCTAGGACGTTCGGTTCATCCGGCAAATGGGCCTTCATCGGACATTCCCGGGGACCGATGCTGTGGTGCATGGGTGAGGACCGTTGGGGCTCGGCACGCGAGCGGCGCCACCAGGCGCACGCCCTGGCGCTGCTGTTCGCGGCCGGCACGACGATCGGCTACCTCGGCCTGCTCCTGCCCCGGGGGCCCGAGACGCTGGTCGCCCAGACGGCTGCGGCGATCTCGCTCGGCTACCCCACCGCGGCGATCCTCCTCGTCCTCGGTGAGCGCACCCCCCGCTGGCTGCTCAACGTGTTCCTGGCGGGCGGCACGCTGATCGTCACCGTCGGCGTGTACCTGGGCCGGGGTGGCCCGACCGGCACGGCCAGCGCGGTGATCCTCGTGTGGGTCGCGCTGTACGCGTTCGGCTTCCTGTCGGTACGGGAAGGGATGGCGCACCTCGGCTTCGTCCTCACCGCCTACGCCGTCGTGCTGGTGCTCCAGGAGGGGCCCGCCTACCCGGCCCAGTGGCTCGTGGTCGGAGGGACCCTGGTCGTCGCCGCCGTGGTCGTGGGGTCCCGGAACCGCCAGATCGAGCACCTCGCCGTCACCGACGTGCTCACGGGCCTGCCGAACCGGCGGGCCTGGCAGGACCTGATCCCGCGCGAGCTCGCCCGGGCCCGGCGCTACGGGCGGCCGTTGTGCGTCGCCGTGCTCGACCTGGACGGCTTCAAGCAGGTCAACGACGAGCGGGGCCACCACGCCGGCGACGCCGTCCTCGCCGACGTCGCCCGGCGGCTCGGCGCCGCCGTGCGCAAAGGCGACGTCGTCTGCCGCTACGGCGGCGACGAGTTCGCCCTCGTCATGCCCGACACCGGCATGGAGGAGTGCGGCGGGGTGGTCGACCGGCTCCGCACGGTCATGCCCCCGCAGGTCGCGTTCTCCTTCGGGGTGGCGTGCTGGGACGGCGAGGAGGACGCGGAGGCCCTGCTCGAGCGGGCCGACCGCGAGCTCTACCGCGCCAAGGCGGCTCGGGCGGTGCGGCCCGAGCGCCCCGAGCCCGAGCCGGTCTGACCGCCGGCGGGCCCGGCGGGCCCCCACCGGTAGCCTGACCACCATGACCATGTCCTACGAGGAGGCGACCGCGCGCGTCACGGCGCCCGGCGAGCGCTTCGAGACCACGCAGGTCGAGGTGCGGGGCGTCACCTACACCGTGTTCAGGAACGCCCCGCCGCACCTGCGGGCCGTGTTCGACACGGCCCGGTCGCGTGGCGACGACGTGTTCCTCGTCTACGAGGACGAGCGCTGGACCTTCGAGCAGGTGATGCGCCACGTCGACGCCCTCGGCGCCCTGCTGGTCACCCGCTACGGCGTGCAGAAGGGCGACCGGGTCGCCATCGGCATGCGCAACTACCCCGAGTGGGTCATCGCCTTCGCCGCCATCACCTCGATCGGCGCGGTGTCGGTGTCGCTGAACGCCTGGTGGACCGAGGACGAGCTCGACTACGCCCTCGACGACAGCGGAGCGACCGTGCTCGTCGCCGACCGGGAGCGGGTCGAGCGGGCCCTGGCCACGCCCTCGGGCCGCGCCGTGCGCATCCTGGGGGTGCGCCTCGGCGAGGACGGGCCCGGCGGTGTCGACCGCTGGGAGGAGGTGCTGCCGCTCGGCGCCGAGCTCCCCGACGTCGACATCGACCCCGACGACGACGCCACCATCCTCTACACCTCCGGCACCACCGGCCGTCCCAAGGGCGCGGTGTCCACCCACCGGGCCATCGTCCAGGCCCTGCTCGGCTTCGGGTGCCGCACCGCCGTGGGCCGGCTGCGCCGCCCCGAGGACCAGCCCACCCCCGACCACCCACCGGCGTTCATCCTGGTCGTGCCGCTGTTCCACGTGACGGGGTGCGTGCCGGTCATGCTCTCGTGCTTCTCGGCCGGCATGAAGCTGGTCATCATGTACAAGTGGGACCCCGAGCGGGCCCTCGAGCTGATCGAGCGCGAGCGCGTCACCAACTTCGTGGGCGTGCCCACGCAGAGCTGGGACCTCCTCGAGTCGCCTCGCTTCGGCGACTTCGACACCTCCAGCCTCGTCTCCGTGGGAGGCGGGGGTGCGCCGGCGCCACCGGAACTGGTCCGCCGGGTCGCCACCAGCTTCAGCAAAGCCCGGCCCGGCATCGGCTACGGCATGACCGAGACCAACGCCTACGGCCCACAGAACTCAGGCGTCGACTACATCGAGCACCCCACCAGCACCGGCCGGGCCACACCGATCCTCGAGATCGAGGTCCGCGACCCCGACGGGAACCCCGTCCCCACCGGCGAGCGGGGCGAGATCTGGTTCAAGGGCCCCAACCTGATCCGGGGCTACTGGAACAAGCCCGAGGCGACCGCCGAGACCATCGTCGACGGCTGGCTGCGGACCGGCGACATCGGCCGCGTCGACGAGGAGGGCTTCGTCTACGTCCAGGACCGCGCCAAGGACATGGTGCTGCGCGCCGGCGAGAACGTGTACTGCGCCGAGGTGGAGGCCGTCCTCTACGAGCACCCGGCCGTGTACGAGGCCGCCGTCTTCGGCGTGCCCCACGAGCGGCTCGGCGAGGAGGTGGCCGCCGCCGTCGTGACCCGGTCGGGCGAGACCGTCACCGTCGAGGAGCTGCAGGCCCACGTGCGGGCCCGACTGGCCGAGTTCAAGGTGCCCACCCGGGTGCTGCTCCAGGCCGAGCAGCTGCCCCGCAACGCCTCGGGCAAGATCCTCAAGCGCGAGCTGCGCGACCGGCTCGTCGCGGAGACCGCCACCGCGCCCTGAGCGTTACGGGCCGCCCGGCCCGGGAGCCCGCAGCGCGACCGCCGGGCGGCGGGGCACGGTCTCGGTGGCGACGAGGGCGAACAGCAGCGTGCTGCCCGCCACCAGCCCGGCGTTGGCCCACAGCCCGCCCCCGATCGAGGTGGCGTCCGCCAGCGCGCCCAGCAACGGCGGGCCCAGCACGAAGCCGGCGTCCCCGGCCGACCGGTACAGGCCCAGGGCGAGGCCCCGCACCCGCTCGGGCGCGATGTCGGCCGCGTAGGCCGCCGGGGCGGGGCCCGCGATCGACGTGCCGATCGACATGACCACCGCCGCCACCACGAACGCGGTCTGGGTGGTGGCGGTGGCCAGCAGGGCGAGGCTGGCGGCGGTCACGAGCCCGCTGGGCACGATCGCCCGCTTGCGCCCGACGTGGTCCGCGAGCCACGAGGCGGGGGCGATGCCGGCGAGGTTGATCAGCGCCATCACCGTGAACAGCAGGCCGAGCCCGCCCATCGAGAAGCCGAGCTGGGTGACGGCCAGCAGCGGCACGAGCGTGAGCCGCCCCGCGGTGCGGGTCACGAAGATCACCATCGTCAGCACCGACACCGCGACGAAGTCCAGGGTCACGACGAGGCGCAGGCGGGGCCAGCGGCGGGTGGGCCCGTCCGCGCTGCTCGCCGTGCTCTCGGGCGGGGCGCCGGGCCCCGGCGGTGCCCCAGCGGGCGCGACCGGGTTCCCCGGCGCCGGCGCGGCGGGTGCGGCCTCGGGGTCGCCGGGCGCGCCGGGGTCGACGGCCTGGGCGGGGCGGGTCTCGGGGAGGCGCAGGTGTGCGTACAGGCCGGCTGCCAGCGCGAGGCCGCCCACCACATAGAACGGCGCCCGCAGCCCGAACCCCTCGGCCAGGAAGCCGCCGAGGGCCGGGCCGATGGCGACCCCGAGCAGCAGCCCGCCCTGGTTGGTGCCGATGAACCGGGCCCGGTTGGCGGCGGTGGAGATGTCGGCCAGGTAGATGTACGCCCCCGTCATGTACATGGCCGAGCCGGCCCCGGCGACCACCCGCCACGCCAGCAGCGCTTCGATGCCCGGCGCCAGGCCGGACCCGACCATGCCCACCGCCGTGACCACGGGGCCGCCCACCAGCAGCACCCGCCGGCCCCGCCGGTCGGCGAGCGACCCGAGGGGGACGTTGAGCACGAGGCGGGCCAGGGCGAACGCCGTGAGGGTGAGCCCCACCGTGGCGACGCCCACGCCGAAGCTCTCGGCGAACAGCGGCAGCACCGGTGCCACCACGCCCTGGCCGGCCATCACGAGCACGGTCGAGGCCGTGATCATGAGCAGCCGCTCGTTCTCCCGCAGGGCGCGCACGCCCCGTGCCAGGGCCCGGACCATCCGCGCATCCTGCCAGCCCGCCGGCCGGCGGCCACCGGCGCGTGTGCTCGAATGGCCCCTCGTGACCTACTCGATCATCGCCCGCGACCCCGACACCGGCGAGATGGGCCTGGCCTCGCAGTCCCAGGCGTTCGCCGTGGGCAGCAGCGTGCCGTGGGCCGAACCCGGCCACGGGGTGATCGCCACCCAGTCGATGGGGGAGCCCATGTACGGCCAGCTCGGGCTCGACCTCCTGAAGGGCGGGTTGACCGCCCCCGAGGCGCTGGCCGCCCTCCGCAGCATCGACCCCCACCCCGAGCGCCGGCAGGTGGCGATGCTCGACGCCACCGGCGCGCTCGACGTGTACACGGGCGAGGCCTGCGTGGCCGAGGCGGGGCACCAGGTAGGCGACGGGTGCTGGGCGTCGCTCGCCAACCTCGTGGCCTCCCCACGGGTGTGGGAAGCGATGATCGAGGGCTTCGAAGCGGCCACAGGCTCGCTCGCCCAGCGGCTCATGGCGGCGCTCGCCGCCGCCGAGGACGCCGGTGGGGACCTGCGGGGCAGGCGATCGGCCGCCGTGCTCGTGGTCCGGGCCGAGCGCACCGGCCGCCCGTGGCGGGACCAGGTGGTGGACCTGCGCGTCGACGACCACCCCGATCCCGTCGCCGAGCTCACCCGGCTGGTCGCCCAGAGCGAGCGGTACCACCACACGGTCGAGGCCTTCGAGGCGGCGCTGAACGGCAACGCCCGCCGGGGCGTGGAGCTGCTCGAGGCGGTCGGCCCCGCCGACGTCGCCGCCGATCCCGACCAGGCGGTGTGGCGGGCCGTGGTCCACGCCCTCGCCGGCGACGACGCCGAGGCCGGTCGGATCATGGGCGAGCTCGACCGCCGCGCCCCGGCGTTCGTCGAGGCGGCCCGCCGCTTCCTCGACGTGGGCCTCCTCCCCGAACCCGACCGCTTCCGCCGGACCCTGCCCGGCAGGTGACGCCGGCGGTCAGCGGCCGCGGGTGGCGCGGCGCAGGTCCTCCAGCGGCGCCTTGGGTTCTCGATCCATGGTGAGCAGGCCGTTGGCTTCCTGGTAGGTGTCGGTGAGCTGCGTGTAGCACCAGCCCGCCAGCACGGGGCTGGCGCGCAGGGCGCCGGTCAGCTCGGCGTAGCGGGCGACGAGCTCGGCGCCGTCGGCGGCCCGGTGGTAGCCCCACGCCTCGCCGTCGGTGGCCAGGCCGATGCCGCCGTACTCGGTCACGAGCACCGGCGGGTCGGGCCGGTCGGGTGGCTGCACGACGAGCGTGCGCCCCACGGGGCCCGTGCCGGCGAGCAGGGCGTCCACGCTGGCCCGGTCGGCGTACCGGGCCCGCACCCGCCCGGCGTCGCCGTCGTAGTCGTGGATGGCGACCACGTCACCGCCGACGGTCTCCCACCCGTCGTTGGCGACCACCGGCCGGGTGCCGTCGAGGGCCCGGGCGGTCTCGGTGAGGGCCCGCACGAGCGCCTGCTGGTCGGCCCGGCGGGCGACGTCGGGCACGCCCCACGACTCGTTGACCGGCACCCACGCCACCACGCAGGGGTGGTCGCGGTGCGCCTCGACGATCGCCGCCCACTCGGCGAGGGCGCGCCGGGCGAAGCGGGGGGAGTGGGTGTGGGCGGACGGGAGCTCCGACCACACCAGCACCCCGAGGCGGTCGGCCCACGCGTAGAAGCGGGGGTCTTCGACCTTCTGGTGCTTGCGGACCCCGTGGAACCCGAGCGCCCGCACCAGCTCCAGGTCGCGGCGCAGGGCGTCGCCGTCCGGCGGGGTGAGGCCGGTGCTGGGCCAGTAGCCCTGGTCGAGCACGAGGCGCAGCCGGGTGACCCGGCCGTTGATCCAGAAGCGCCCGTCGCGCAGCTCGACCGACCGCAGCCCGGTGTAGCTGCGCACCCGGTCGAGGGTCTCGCCACCGGCGGCGGACAGGGTGAGCTCGGCGTCGATGAGGTTCGGCCGGTGGGGTGACCAGAGCAGCTCGTCGCGGTCGAACTGGCCGGTGTCGGCGAGCCCGAAGCGGCGGGTGATCCGCTCGGCCGTGCAGGCGACGGTGTCGTCGACGAGGGTCCGGGCGCCGAGGGCCAGCTGCACCCGCAGCGTCGCGCCGGTGGGCACCGGCCCCGCCAGGTGCACGTCGAGGCCGACCTCGAGGCGCGCAGCGTCACCCGTCCAGCGCAGGCCGGCGATCGAGGAGCCGGGCACGCGCTCGAGCCACACGGTCTGCCAGATGCCGCTGGTCCGGTCGTACCAGATGCCGTGCCGCTCGTCGCGCCAGGTCTGCTTGCCCCGGGGCTTGTCGAGCTCGTCGGGGTCGTCGAACGCCCGGATCACGATCTCGCCGGCGCCACCGGGCGCCACCGCGTCGGTGATGTCGGCGGTGAAGGGCGTGTAGCCCCCCTCGTGGTCGGCGACGCGGTGGCCGTCCACCCACACGGTGGCGGCGTGGTCGACGGCGTTGCAGTGCAGGAGCAGGCGGTCGCCGCCGGCCAGGGCGGGCACGTCGAGGTGCCGCCGGTACCAGTGCGCCCGGCACTTGGCCGGGTCGCCGACGCCGCTCGCGGGCGTCTCGGGCGCGAAGGGCACGGTGATGGTCCCGGCCCAGGGCACGTCCGCGGGCCGGCCGAGCTCGGCGCCGCCATCGGCATGGTGGTCCCAGGTGCCGTCGAGCGACCACCAGTGCTCGCGCACCAGCTGCGGACGGGGGTGCTCGGTCGGGTCGGCGAAGGTCACGGTAGCGTCCCGGCGCGCTCGATCGCCCCGTGGATGAGCTGGACCACGGCGGCGCCGTCGACGCCGAGGGCGACGTGGGCGTTGGGGTGGCCGGCCCAGCCCCGCGTGCCCCGACGCCGGTCGGCCACCGACATGCCCGCGGTGTCCCGGCCCGCCGTCTCGACGGCCACGTGGAGGTGCTCGAACTCGAACAGGTGCGGGTGGGTGAGCGCGGCGACGGCGCAGGGGTCGTGCAGCGGGGCGCGGGCGGGGAGCGCGGTCGCCTCGGCGCGACGCACCGTGGCGTCGAGCACGCCGGCCAGGAACCCCCCGAGGCGCCCGCCGCCGACGGCGCGGACCCGCTCGGCGTCCTCCCGGTCGATCAGCACCTGCTGGGTGACGTCGAGGCCGCACATGCGGATGGGCACGCCGCTGTCGAGCACCACCGCCGCGGCCTCCGGGTCGCACCAGAAGTTGAACTCAGCCGCCGGGGTCACGTTGCCGGTGGTCACGCCGCCGCCCATCAGCGAGATGCCGGCCAGGCGTCCGGCCAGGCCGGGGTCGGCGCGAAGTGCCAGGGCCACGTTCGTGAGCGGGCCGGTGGCCACCAGCCAGAGGCCCTCGACCGCCCGGCTCACCTCGAGCAGCCACTCCAGCGCGGTCGGGGCCGCCGGCTGCCTGGCCGGGGCGGGAACGGCCACCCCGCCGAGGCCGTCCTCGCCGTGCACGGCGGCGTCGTGCGTTGGCTCGCGCACGATCGGCCGGTCGGCGCCGGGGTGCACCTCCACGCCGATGCCGAGCAGCTCGACGGTGGCCAGGGCGTTGCGGGTGCAGTGCTCGAGCGGGGCGTTGCCCGACACGGTGGTGATGCCGACCAGCTCGCACTCGACGGCTGCGACCACGATGGCGATCACGTCGTCGTGCCCCGGGTCGCAGTCGACCACGACGCGGGGCCGCTCGATCGCCGGCACGGCGGCGTCGCTGCTCGTCACCGTGCCGACGCTACCCGAGGCCCCACGCCCCGAACTGTGAGGATCTTCTGCCCTGTGCGGTGCAATGCTCCTCACAGAACGGAGGGGGGCGGGGCATCCTGAGGCGGTGCGACGCGGACGCCGCCCGGTCCCGCCGATCAGCTACCCGCCCGAGCTGCCGGTCAGCGCGCGGCGCGACGAGCTGCTGGCGGCGATCAGCGACCACCAGGTCGTCGTCGTGGCGGGCGAGACGGGCTCGGGCAAGAGCACCCAGCTGCCCAAGCTCTGCCTCGAGGCCGGTCGCGGCACGAACGGCATGATCGGCCACACCCAGCCGCGCCGGCTGGCCGCCCGGGCGGTCGCCGAGCGGGTCGCCGAGGAGCTGGGCACACCGCTCGGCGCCACCGTCGGCTACACGGTGCGGTTCACCGACCGGGTCGGCGAGGACACGCTCGTACAGGTCATGACCGACGGCATCCTGCTGAACGAGATCCAGCGGGACCGCGAGCTTCGCCGCTACGACACGATCATCGTCGACGAGGCCCACGAGCGGAGCCTCAACATCGACTTCATCCTCGGCTACCTCCGCCAGCTGCTGCCACGCCGGCCCGACCTGAAGGTGATCGTCACGTCGGCGACGATCGACACCGAGCGCTTCTCCCGTCACTTCGGCGGCGCCCCCGTCGTCGAGGTGTCCGGGCGCACGTACCCCGTCGAGGTGCGCTACCGGCCGGTCGTCGACGGCACGAACGACCGCGACCAGACCGACGCCGTGTGCGACGCCGTGCAGGAGCTGTGCCGGGAGGGGCCCGGCGACATCCTCGTGTTCCTGAGCGGCGAACGGGAGATCCGGGAGACGGCCGACGCCCTGCGGCGCATGCAGCTGCCCGGCACCGAGCTGCTCCCGCTGTACGCGCGCCTGCCGGCCGCCGACCAGCACCGGGTGTTCGCACCCCACCGGGGCCGGCGCATCGTGCTGGCGACCAACGTGGCCGAGACGTCGATCACCGTGCCCGGCATCCGCTACGTGGTCGACCCGGGCACCGCCCGCATCTCCCGCTACAGCCGGCGCACCAAGGTGCAGCGCCTGCCGATCGAGGCGATCTCCCGGGCATCCGCCGACCAGCGGGCCGGGCGCTGCGGGCGGGTGGCGCCCGGTGTCTGCACCCGCCTCTACAGCGAGGAGGACTACCTCGGGCGCCCCGAGTTCACCGAGCCCGAGATCCTGCGCACGAACCTCGCGTCGGTCATCCTGCAGATGGCGGCCATCGGCCTGGGCGACGTGGCCGCCTTCCCGTTCGTCGACCCGCCCGACGCCCGCAACATCCGCGACGGCGTCGCCCTCCTCACCGAGCTCGGCGCCCTCGACCCCACCGCCCGGGACGGCCGCCCGCGGCTCACCCCGCTCGGCCGGCGCCTGGCCCGGCTGCCGCTCGACCCCCGGCTCGGGCGCATGGTGCTCGAGGCGGACCGCCTCGGCTGCGTGCGCGAGGTGCTGGTCGTCACCGCCGCCCTGTCGATCCAGGACCCTCGCGAGCGCCCGGCCGGCGACCGGGTCGCCGCCGAGGCTCACCACGCCCGCTTCGCCGACCCCGACTCGGACTTCGTGGCGCTCCTCAACCTCTGGGAGTACCTGCAGGACCGTCAGCGTGAGCTGTCCTCCAACCAGTTCCGCCGCCTGTGCCACGCCGAGCACCTGCACCACCTGCGCGTCCGCGAGTGGCAGGACATCTACCGGCAGCTGCGCGAGGTCGCCCGCGGGATGGGGTTGCGGATCAACCGCCAGGCCGCCGACCGCGACGCCCTCCACCAGGCGCTGCTCGCCGGCCTGCTGTCCCACGTCGGGCTGCGCGAGGGCGAGGGGCGCGACTACCTCGGCGCCCGCAACGCCCGCTTCCGCCTGTCGCCCGGCTCCGGCCTCGCCGCCACACCACCCCGGTGGGTGATGGCGGCGGAGCTGGTGGAGACCACGCGCCTGTGGGCCCACACGAACGCTCGCATCCGGCCCGAGTGGGCCGAGCGCCTCGGCGGTCACCTGGTGAAGCGCACCTACAGCGAGCCCCACTGGGACGCCGGTCGGGGACAGGCGATGGCCCACGAGCGGGTCACGCTCTACGGGGTGCCGCTCGTCGAGCGCCGCCGTGTCGGCTACGGGCGCATCGACCCGCCGCTCGCCCGCGAGCTGTTCATCCGCCACGCCCTCGTCGAGGGCGACTGGGTGACCCACCACGACTTCGCCGACCGGAACCGGGGCCTGATCGGCCACCTGCGCGACCTGGAGGCCCGGGCCCGGCGGGACCTGCTGGTCGACGAGGAGGCCCTCGTCGACTTCTTCGACGAACGGATCCCCGCCGGTGTCGTGTCGGCCCGGCACTTCGACCGGTGGTGGCGCGACGCCCGCCGCGAGCGCCCGGCGCTGCTCGACTACACCACCGAGGTGCTCGTGCTGCCCGGCGCCGGGCGGGTCAGCCCCGACGACTTCCCCGACGAGTGGCACCAGGGCGAGCTGACCCTGCCGCTGCGCTACGAGTTCGACCCCACCTCGCCCACCGACGGTGTCACCGTCGAGATCCCCCTCGGCGTGCTGAACCGGGTGCGGGCCGGCGGGTTCGACTGGCAGATCCCGGGGCGCCGCCACGAGCTGGTGACGGCGCTGATCCGCACCCTCCCCAAGGACCTCCGGCGGTCGCTCGCCCCCGCCCCGGACCACGCCCGGGCCTTCCTCGACCGGGCGGGGCCCGGCGACGGTCCGCTGGTCCCGACCATGGCCCGCGTCCTCTCGAACCTCACCGGCGCACCCGTGCCGGCCGGGGCGTTCCGTCCCGACCGCCTGCCCGGCCACCTGCGGGTCCACTTCAGGGTCATCGGCGAGGACGGCACGGTGCTCGGCGAGGGCGACGACCCAGATGCCCTCAAGGTCGCACTCGGCGCCCACGTGCAGGCCGTGCTGGCGGAGGCCGCGGCCGGCATCGAGCACCCGGGCGCCACGGCGTGGGCGTTCGGTACGATCCCGTCGGTCGTCACCGTCGACCGCGACGGCGTGACGCTCACCGGCTACCCGGCACTCGTGGACGAGGGCGACCGGGTGGCGGTTCGGGTGCTCCCCGACGAGGAGGCCCAGCACCGGTCGATGTGGGCGGGCACGCGGCGCCTCTTGCTGCTCACCGTCCCGTCGGTGCGCCGGGTGCTGCGCGACCGGCTCACGACCCGCACCAAGCTCGGCCTCGCCCACGCCCCCCACGCCGGCTACGCCGAGCTGCTCGACGACTGCGTCGGCGCCGCCGCCGACCAGCTGCTGGCCGCCCATGGCGGGCCGGTCCGCGACGCGGAGTCGTTCGAGCGCCTGCGGGCGGCCGTGGCCGCCGAGCTCGGGGACCGGGCCGTCGGGGTCGTCGCTGCCGTCGGCCGCATCCTCGAGCACCGCCGGCGCATCGAGGGGCGCCTCGACGCCGTCACCGCCCCGGCGCTGTTGCCCGCCGTCGCCGACGTGCGCGCCCAGCTCGACCGCCTCGTCCACCCCGGGTTCGCGACCGCCACCGGCGCCCGCCGCCTGCCCGACCTGCTGCGCTACCTGCGGGCGGTCGAGCACCGGCTGGACAAGCTCCCCGGCAACCCCGCACGCGACCGCGAGCGCCAGGAGCAGGTGCGGCTGCTGGAGCACGAGCTCGACCAGCTGGTGGCGGCGGGCCAGCTGGAGCCGGGTGACGAGCGGCGGCTGCGCCGATTGCTCGACGAGCTGCGGGTGAGCCTGTTCGCCCAGCACCTCGGCACCGCCGAGCGGGTCAGCGTGGCGCGCCTGGCGAGGGAGCTGCGCGCCGCGGCGTCGAGCGTCGCGTGACCGGGCCCCGGGGAGGGGAACCGCCCCCGATCGTCGTAGTATCCGGCGGGTGGACACGGCGCGGGGTGCCTCCAGCCGCGATGACGCCCGCATCGTCGTCGAGGCGCTCCACCACCAGCTCACCGGCCTGACCGAGGCGGCACGGGCGATCGCAGGCGCGGCCTCGCTCGACGACCTCCTGCGGGTGGTGACCGAGGCCGCCGTCTCGCTCGTCGGGACCCATCAGGGCGTGACCACGCGCCTCACGAGGGGCTGGGAGGCGGCGTCGACGTACGTGACGCTGTCGGACAAGTACGCCGAGTACCGCGACTACGACGAGGTGCCGAAGGGCCTCGGCGTGCTCAACGTGGTGACGCGCGAGAACCGGTCCCTGCGGCTCACCGCCGAGGAGCTCCGCGCCCACCCCGAGTACCGCGGCCTGCGCGACGCGCCCGGGCACCCCCCGCTGCCCGACTACCTGGCGGCGCCGCTCATCAGCCGGGACGGCACGAACATCGGGCTCATCCAGCTCGCCGACAAGGTCGACGGCACGCCCTTCGACGAGGCCGACGAGGCCGTGCTGGTGCAGCTCGCCCACATGGCCAGCGCCGCGCTCGAGCACGTCGAGCTGGTGGGCCGGCTGGAGCAGACCCTCACCCGGCTCAGCATGGCCTTCGACGCCACCGGCTCGGGCACGTGGGACTGGGACGGCGCCACGGGGGCGGTGTCGTGGTCGCCGACGCTCGAGCGCATCTACGGCTACGAGCCCGGCACCTTCCCCGGCACGTTCGAGGCCTACGTGGCGGCCGTCCACCCCGACGACCGCGACGCCGTCGTCGCCCGCATCAGCCGCGCCCGGGAGACCGGCGAGCGCTTCACCTACACCTACCGGATCGTCCGCCCCGACGGCGAGGTGCGCTGGATCGAGGGCGCCGGCATGTCGGTCTTCGACGTGAACGGCGACTACACGGGCATGACCGGCATGTGCCTCGACGTCACCGAGCGCCGGCTGGCCGAGGAGCGGGAGCGGCGCCGCCAGCGGGTCGTCGAGACCCTGCACCGGGTCGGCCAGGCCATCACGTCCCGGCTGCGCCTCGACGAGATCGTCCAGCTGGTCACCGACGAGGCCACCGAGCTCACCCCCGCCGCGTACGGCGCGTTCTTCTACAACGAGGTCGATGCCAACGGCGAGTCGCTGCTGCTGTACACGATCTCGGGGGCCGAGCTGGCCGACTTCGAGGGCTTCCCGAACCCCCGGGCAACCGAGATCTTCGCCCCCACGTTCAACGGCGGGCCCACCGTCGTGAGCGACGACGTCACGGCCGATCCCCGCTTCGGGCGCAACGCCCCGTACCACGGGATGCCGCCCGGGCACCTGCCCGTGCGCAGCTACCTCGCCACGCCCGTCGTGCTGTCCTCGGGCGAGGTCGTCGGCGGGCTGTTCTTCGGGCACCCCGATCCCGGGCGGTTCAGCGAGGACGACGTGTGGCTGGTCGAGGGCATCGCCAGCTACGCCGCCATCGCCATCGACAACGCCCGCCTCTACGAGCAGAGCGCCCGCACCGCGGCGGTGCTCCAGGCCAGCCTGCTCCCGCCGCACCTGCCGCGCATCGACGGGGTCGACCTGGCGGCGCGCTACGACCCGGGGACCACCAGCGTCGGCGGTGACTTCTACGACGTGTTCCCCCTCGCCAACGACGAGTGGGGCGTGCTCATCGGCGACATGTGCGGCCAGGGCACCGAGGCGGCGTCGCTCACCGCCCTTGCCCGCCACACCGGCCGGACCGCCGCCGTGCTCGAGGACGACTCGACCGCCGTGCTGGAGCTGCTCAACCAGGCGCTGCTGGACCACGGCGACCCCGACCGGTTCTGCACGGCGCTGTACGGCAAGCTCTGCGACGGCGGCGACGGCATGGTCCTCGAGCTCGTCGCCGCCGGCCACCCGGCGCCGCTCGTGCGCCGCGCCGACGGGTCCACCTCGTTCGTGGAGGCGAGCGGCACCCTGCTCGGCGTGCTCGAGGACGCCACGTTCGTCACCACCGAGGTGCGGCTGCGGCCCGGCGACCTCGTCGTGCTCTACACCGACGGCGTCATCGAGGCCCGCGCCCCCGACGGTGAGCAGTTCGGCGAGGACCGCCTGGTCCAGGTCGTGGCGGCCGGTGGGGGCGCCGAGCAGGTGGCGTCCGCGATCCAGCAGGCCGTCCTCGACTTCCGGGACACCCGCCGGGCCGACGACCTCGCCATGCTCGTCATCGCCTGCCGCTGACGGGACCGTCCGACGGCAGGAGGGGCCCGCCGTCACGCACGCGGGCCCCTTCCCGCTCAGCCTTCCTCGCCGTCCTCGGGCGGTACCCGGTTGCAGCCGGCGTCGTCGACGATCGTCTCGCCGGCGATCGTGACGTGCAGGCCGTGGCAGATGGTCAGGCTGGGCTGGGCCTGGGCGGTGGCGGCGCCGAACGCCAGCAGGCCGAGCGCGGCGATCACCGCACCGGTGAGCCGTCGTCGCACGATGGTCCTCCTTGGTCGGGGGAGCGGAACGTCGCCTACACAACGCCGTGCGGGCGCGCGTCTTGCGGTCGTGTGGGCGAGGATGCAGGGGTGCCGCCGCCGGCCTCGTCCTCGAGGCCCGCTACGCCACCTGGGACGGCGACGCGTTCGTCGCCGGCGGCGACTACGCCGTCTCCGTCCACCGCCGCCCGGCGGCTACGGTGGCGCGGTGAGCGGTCCACGTCTGCCCGGCGGGGTGGTGCACCGCCTCCCGCGGGACCTGCGCGCCGAGCTGATCGGGAGCCCCACGGCGATGCACGCCTGGCGCGACATCACGCCCCTGGCCCGCAACGAGTTCATCTGCTGGGTGGAGGACGCCAAGCAGGCGGCGACCCGGGCGCGCCGCATCCGGCGGACCCGGGAGGAGCTGGAGGAGGGCCAGCGCCGCCCCTGCTGCTGGCCCGGGTGCGCCCACCGCGAGCGCACCGGCCGGTAGCGCGCTCCCGGGCCGCGGTCCCGGCGCGATGAGAACCGGGCGCCGTCGACGTCCGAACCGGCGACGGTGACGCCCGGACGGGCGACCATCCCGCAAAGGAGCGACCCGTGAGCTTCCATCCCTACCTCTTCTTCAGCAACGGGCAGTGCGCCGAGGCGTTCCGCCGCTACCACGACATCTTCGGGGGTGAGCTCCAGGTGATGACCAACGCCGAGCTCCCCGAGGGCGAGGAGGCCATGCCAGGCGCGGCGCCCGAGCACGTGCTGCATGCCTCCATCCAGCTCGGCACCGGGCTGCTCATGGGGTCCGACGACCCCACCGGCGACGGCGGCCCCAAGGTGGGCGTGGCCGTGACCTACCTCGCCGCCGACGAGCAGACCGGCAAGCGGGTCTTCGACGCGCTCGCCGAGGGTGGCGAAGTGCTCATGGCGTTCCAGCCGACGTTCTTCTCGAAGGGCTTCGGGACCTGCGTCGACCGGTTCGGCGTCAACTGGATGGTCGACCTCGAGGGCGAACCCGGGGCCTGACCGAGCGGTTCACGCGAGCGCGACCGGCTCGCGCAGGCGACCGAGCTTGGCGGGGTTGCGCACCATCCAGATGGCGACGACCCTGCCCTGCTCGGTCTCGAAGGCGACGGCGACGTCGGGGCGGCCTTGGTAGGTGAGGAGGACACCGGGGTCCCCGTTCAGCGTGACCGCCTCGGCCCGGAAGCCGGCGCCGACGTAGCGCTTGGCGAGGTTCAGGAGGAACCGCGCCACACGCTGCGCGCCGACGACGGGCCGGCGGGCGGCCCGGCGGTCCCGGCCTCCGTCGCTCGTGAGCACGACGTCGGGCGCCAGATGGGCCAGGGCGCCGTCGACGTCACCGCCGAGCACGGCGCTGAGGAGCCCGGCGACGGCCTGCCGATCACGGCGCCGGGGTGCCCGGACGGGGCCGACCCGACGTAGCCGGCGCCGGGCCCGGCTGGCGATCTGGCGGCAGGCCGTCTCGGACCGGTCGACCACGGCTGCCACCTCCCGGTAGGGGTGGCCCATCACGTCGGCGAGCAGGAACACGACCCGTTCGACCGGGCCCAGCTGGTCGAGGAGGTGCAGGAAGCCGAGGGTGAGGCTCTCGGCCAGCTCGACCGCCTCGTCAGGCCCGGGGTCGGTCACGACGGGCTCCGGGAGCCACGGGCCCACGTACTGCTCCCGGCGGTGTCGGGCGCTGCGAAGCCGGTCGAGCGCCAGGCGGGCGGTGACCGTGGTGAGCCACGCCGGCGGGTTGTCGATGTCGTCGGGTTCGACCGCCGACCACCGCAGCCAGGCGTCCTGCACCACGTCCTCGGCGTCCCCGACGGTGCCGAGCATGCGGTAGGCGAGCCCGACGAGGCGGGGGCGCTCGGCCTCGAACGTGTCGAGGGCGGCGTCCGCCTGGCGACGTCGGGCCGTGCTCACCGCACCATCGTGCCCGCGTCGGTGATCGCACGGGCAGCCGCCCGGCCGGCCTGCAGACCGCTCGCCAGGGCGGCGTCGGCCAGCAGGCCGTCGGGACCCACCCAGTCGCCGGCCAGCAGCAGCTCGGGCGAACCCGTCGCCGTGATCGTCGGGCGGCCCGCCAGCCCGCCGAGCGTCGCCCGGGGCTGGGCGCCCGTCACGGTCATCCGGGCGAGGAACCGCTCGTGGACCACGGCGTCGTCGGTCACCCCGGCCCGCCGGCGCTGCCGGTCGAGCAGTGCCCGGTCCTCGTCGGGTGTGGT
Source organism: Actinomycetota bacterium (assembly GCA_004366205.1). Lineage (GTDB taxonomy): Bacteria > Actinomycetota > Acidimicrobiia > Acidimicrobiales > CADCSY01 > SIRW01. The sequence continues at coordinate 65,792 of SIRW01000097.1, forward strand.
CGCGCCGTAACGGTGCACGGCGAGCACGGCGTCGCCCGGGGGCGACTGGTGTGCGGGGGGGCTCTGGAGGGTGGCGTAGACGGGCTCGTCGAGGCCCACGACCCAGCCGGGATCGGGAACGCCGCGCACGGCGACGTCGAGGCACGCGGCCGTGACGGGCCCGCCGAGGTCGGCCCACGGCGGTGGACCCGGCAGGAGCCCGTCGGCTGCCGCCGGGGTGCCGACGGCGAGCACGACGCGCCGGGCGCGCAGCCGCTCCTCGCCGGCGACGACCTCGACGTGCCCGCCGACCGGCTCGACCGTGTGCACGCGTGCGCCCGCACGGACCTCGACCCGGGCTCCGAGGGCCTCGATCATCTGGGCCCAGCCGCCGTGGAGGTAGAGCACGTGCTGGGCCACCCCGATCTGCACCTGCCGCACGGCCGCGCCGGCGTCGAGGTCGGCCAGGTCCCCGGCGTAGGTGTTGAGGCGGAGCACGCCCCGCAGCAGCGCCTCGGCCTCGGGTGGCAGGTCCTGGTCGGCGATCCACGCCTCGACGGACGTCCCCGCGAGCGCCGTGGCGTCCATGCGGGGCAGGCGGGCGAGGAGCGCGGCGAGCCGGAGCTTGGCGCGGGCCGAGAGCAGCCGGGAGCGCACCAGGCCCGCCGCCGAGGTGGGGAGGGGATGCAGCTCGCCCGCGTACGACGCCTGGTACCGGTGCAGCGGTGGTCGCTCGCCCTTCGGCTCGATGCCCAGGGCGCGCAGGGCGGCCATGCCGGGCCCGCCGCGGTACAGGGCGTGGGCGCCAAGGTTGAACACGAACCCGTCCCGTTCGGCGGTCCGGGCCCTCCCGCCGGGCTGGTGGGTGTCGAGCACCACCGCGGAGGCACCCGCAGCCCGGGCGGCGACGCCCGCGGCCAATCCCGCCAGCCCTGCACCCACCACGATCACGTCCCAGCTGTCCCTCGTCATGCCCACTCGACGAGACAGCCGCCCCGACCGTGACAGCAACCCGGCGCGTTCTTGCCGCTCGGTCTGCGAGGATGCACCGATGGGGTTGCAGGTGCACCTCCTCGACGGCACCTACGAGCTGTCCCCGTAGATGCAGGCCAGGGCCTCGATCCCCACGCTACCTGTGCGTTCGGGTCGCCGGGGGTCGTGGGAAGGCGCCACCGGACGCTCCGAGACGCCGTTTCGGACCGAGTTGTGTCAGCGAGTTTGTCAGCCGGGCAGCAGCTCGAACGGCGAGCCGTCGGCCGGGCGCACGACCGAGAAGTGCCGCCGATCCAGCGTGGCGATGCGTCGGAGCGAGTGCCGCTCGGCGAGGACCCCCAGACTGGCGTCGGTGTCACCGAGGGGCAGGTTGGCGTAGCGTTCGACCAGGTCGGCGATGCGCTGCCAGTCCTCGGCCCGCATCCCCTCGACCACCAGCTCGCCGGATGCCAGCGAACGGTGGAAGCCTGCCTCGGCCACTGGGCCGGGCTGGCGGTCGATCAGGTGGCCGGCTTCGGCGATCACCCAGCGGGTGGTGAGCAACGGACCGGGTTCGTCGGTGACGAGCCGGGCGCAGGCTTCGTGGTCCGGGTCGCTCAGGTCGGCGGCGGCGAGCAGCACGCCGGTGTCGACGAGCAGCACTCAGCGACCGAAGCCGTCGGCCAGCAGTTCGTCGGCCTCTCGGGCGGTCCGTCCCGACGTCGAGGCTCCGAGGGCCACGAAGCCCGGTCGTCCCGGTGCGGTCCGCTCGGTGGCTGGAAGGTCCTCGGCGAGGGTCGCCAGGAGGTCGGCCACCGACACGCCACGGCGGGCCGCCTCGGCCTCGAACCGGGCGGCCACCTGCGGAGGCAACTCGACGGTGGACATGGCGACCAGTGTAGGACCGTCGCCCGCTTCCCCGGGGAGCACTTCCGGGGATGCCAGGATGGGGGGACGAACGAGCGAGTTGGGGTGGGACCGCAAGCATGTCGAGGCTCACGGAGCTGATCCGTCAAGCAAAGGAGAAGGACCCAGCCCTCGGCGCCGAGCTGGAGCGGGAGTACCGCACCCTGTCGGGCCGGCGGGCGTTCGGCCTGAACTTCGAGCGGCACCGTCCCGAGGCCGTCGAGCTGCCCAGCCGCCCGGTGCGCCGGGGCGACAAGGTGCGAGTCCTGCCGCCCCGGGGGTCGACCGACCGGGGCGACCAGCGCCTGTGGCGAGTGGCTCGCATCGAGAAGGCCGACGGCGAGCGTCTCGCCCACCTCGAACCCCTCGGTGGCGACGACCGGGAGTCGACCACCGTCGCCGCCGACGACCTGGTGGTGGTCGCCGAGTTCCGTGACCCGATCCACCCCGGCCTCGTGCCCACCGGCGGCGTGCACCGGGGTGGCGACAAGCCGGCCCACACCGTCATCAACGGCGAGAACTTCCACGTGCTCAAGGCGCTCACCTACACCCACCGGGGCAAGGTCGACGCGATCTACATCGACCCGCCGTACAACACGGGGGCGAAGGACTGGAAGTACAACAACGACTACGTCGAGGGCGACGACCTGTACCGCCACAGCAAGTGGCTCGCCTTCATGGAGCGCCGCCTGCTGCTCGCCAAGGAGCTGCTCAACCCCGAGAACTCGGTGCTCATCGTCACCATCGACGAGAAGGAGTACCTGCGCCTGGGGCTGCTGCTGGAGCAGACCTTCCCGGAGGCCCGGATCCAGATGGTGAGCACCCTCGTCAATCCGGCCAACGTACCGAGAGCCGGTTTCGGCAGAAGCGATGAGTACCTCTTCTTCGTGATGCAGGGAGACGCTGGACCACGCCGGGTAAGGCTGGACCGAGAGTGGGTGTCGGGTCGTGGCCGAACCCATACAGGCAACATCCGGTGGGACCTCCTCCGAAGGTCCGGGCCGGGCGCCACTCGTGCGGACTCCCCAGGGGGCTTCTACGCCATCTACGTCGATCCCGTCGGACCAAGGGTGGCAGCGGTTGGAGACGCACTTCCCGCCGGAATCCACGAGGCGGAGCAGATGGAGGGTGCCGTGGCGGTGCTGCCGATTCGCAGGGATGGATCCGAGGGCCGGTGGCAGTGGACATCGACGACATTGCGTAGCCGCTTGGAGCAGGGCCGGGTCCGGATCACTGGATCCGAGGATCGAGGCTTCACAGTGTCGATCCTCAAGGATGGCGAGTTCGCCAAGGTGCAGCGGGGCGAGTTCGATGTCGTCGGCCACAATCCCGACGGCTCGATCATCGTCGGTGACGTCGACACCACCACTGTGCTGGCGATTCCGGGTAGCCAGTGGCGCGTCGGCTCACACGACTCGACTCAGTACGGGTCCCGGTTGCTGGCAGAACTTCTTCCCGGCCGCAAGTTTCCCTTCCCCAAGTCGCTGTATGCGGTCGAGGACACGCTGCGCTTCTTCGTGAGCGACAAGCCGGACGCCGTCGTCCTCGATTTCTTCGCCGGCTCCGGCACCACTGCCCACGCCGTGATGCGATTGAACAAGCAGGACGGGGGTCGGCGGCAGTGCATCTCGGTGACGAACAACGAGGTATCGGCCGACGAGCAGCGGCGGCTCCGGCAGGACGGCCTCCGTCCGGGTGATCCCGAGTGGGAGGCGCTCGGCATCTGCGAGTACATCACCAAGCCCCGCATCGAGGCGGCGATCACCGGGCGCACGCCGGACGGCGAGCCGATCAAGGGGGACTACAAGTTCACCGACGAGTTCCCGATGGCCGACGGGTTCGAGGAGAACGCCGAGTTCTTCACCCTCACCTACGAGAACCCGGTGGCCATCGGCCACAACCGGGCCTTCGAGCGGGTCGCCCCGCTGCTGTGGCTCCGGGCTGGCGCCGAAGGTCGTCGCATCGACACCGTGCCAGACGGTGGTTGGGACGTGGCCGATACCTACGGCATCTGCTGGGACCTCGACCAGGCCGGCGACTTCGCCCAGGCCGTCGAGAAGGGTGAGCGGGTGAGGTTGGCTTACGTGGTGACCGACGACGATCGCCGATTCCAGTCCGTGGCCCGCCAGCTCCCCGACGGCGTCGAGGTGGTCCGGCTGTACGAGTCGTATCTGTCGAACTTCCGCTTCACCGGGAGCGAGCCGTGAAGTTCACGCTGAAGGACTACCAGGACGAAGCCGTCCTCGACGTGCTCTCCAACCTGCGCAAGGCGGCCCGCCGCTGGCGGGAGGACGGCGACCTGCACGCCTTTTCGCTGTCGGCCACCACCGGCGCCGGCAAGACCGTCATGGCTGCTGCGACCTTCGAGGCCCTGTTCCACGGCGACGACAGCTACGACGCCGAACCCGACCCCACCGCAGTGGTGCTGTGGTTCTCCGACGACCCCAGCCTCAACGAACAGACCCGATTCCGACTGCTCGAAGCGTCCGACCGGTTGAACTACTCGGACCTGGTGGTGGTGCAGAACACGTTCAACGCCGAGACGTTCAGCCCCGGCAAGGTCTACTTCCTCAACACCCAGAAGCTCGGCCGCAACAGCCTCCTCACCCGGGGCCACGACGCCTACGAGGAAGCCGCCGAGCGGGGCCAGGACACCCTGCCCGAGATGCGACCCGACGGTCGCACCTACACGATCTGGGACACCATCCGGAACACCATCGAGGACCCCGAGCGCACCCTGTACCTGGTGCTCGACGAGGCTCACCGGGGCATGGGGTCGAGCGGCCGAGCCGCCCGTGACGCCCGCTCCACCATCGTCAAGCGCCTCATCAACGGCGACGGCACCGTGCCCCCGATCCCGATCGTGTGGGGGATCTCGGCCACCGTGGACCGGTTCCGGGCGGCGATGGCCGACGCCGACGGGCGCAGCACCCTCCCCGACGTCGAGGTCGACACCCTCCGGGTCCAGGAGTCGGGCCTGTTGAAAGACACCGTGGTCCTCGACATCCCCGACGAGGCCGGCCAGTTCGACACCGTGCTGGTTCGCCGGGGCACCGAGAAGCTGCGCGAGGCCACCGAAGCGTGGGCCGACTACGCCCAGGCTCAAGGGGTCGAGAAGGTGTGCCCGCTGATGGTGCTCCAGGTGCCCAACACGCCCGAACCCGACGACGTCGGCCAGGCCCTCGCCACCATCTTCGACACCTGGCCCGACCTGCCCACCGACGCCGTCGCCCACGTCCTCGGCGACCACACGACCCAGACCTTCGGAGCGTTCAGCGTTCCCCACATCTCACCCGAACGGGTGCAGGAGTCGACCTGGGTGCGGGTGCTCATCGCCAAGGACGCCATCAGCACCGGGTGGGACTGCCCCCGGGCCGAGGTCATGGTGTCGTTCCGTCCGGCCAAGGACCGCACCCACATCACCCAGCTCCTCGGGCGCATGGTCCGCACCCCACTCGCCCGACGCATCCCCGGCAACGAACGTCTCAACGCCGTGGACTGCCTGCTCCCGTTCTTCGACACCCGCACCGTCACCGCCGTCGCCGACGCCCTCATGCACGGCACCAGCGACGACCGCACCGACGACACACCCCCGGTTCGGCGGGTGCTCGTCAACCCGATCGAGGTCACCCCCAACGAGGCGATCCCCGAGGCGGTGTGGGACAAGCTCCTGTCGCTGCCGTCGCAGTCGCTGCCCCAGCGCACCGCCAAGCCGGTGAAGCGCCTCACCGCCCTGGCCCACGAGCTCGCCGTCGACGGCCTGCTCCCCGACGCCGGCAAGTTGGCCCACGCCGAGCTGCACAAGGTCCTCGACGCAGCCCAGGCCCGCTACGCCAGCGAGATCGCCGCCGCCCGCTCGTCGGTGCTCACCGTCGAGGGCAAGACCCTCACCGCCGACCTGGCGTCGGGCACCAAGACCTTCGACCAGTTCGTCGCCGACGCCGACCACGTCGTGATCGACGACGCCTACCGGCGCGCCGCCCGGGTGCTCAGCCCCGACGTGGCCCGCACCTACGCCGAGCGCCTCGCTGACGCCGACCAGGACGCCGACAGCATCGACGACGCCCTGTTGGACGCCCACGCCACCGTCGCCGCCCTCGGAATGGTGCCCGACGTGAAGGACTACCTCGACGACGAAGCCGACAAGCTCGCCCGCAGATGGCTCACCGAGCACCGGGCCGCCATCAAGGCGCTCAGCGACGAACGCCAGGACGTCTACCGCCAGCTCCGGGAGATGAGCGCCGAGCCCCAGGACCTCGACCTGGCCAAGCCCACCTCGTGGCTCGTCCCCACCACCGAACGCCACGGCGACACCGAGGCCCCGCTGCCCCGGTACCGGATGCACCTCCTCGCCGACACCGACGGCACCTTCCCCCTCGACCGCAACGAATGGGAAGCCGAGGTCCTCGACCGGGAACACGACCGAGCGGGGTTCGTCGGCTGGTACCGCAACCCCTCACGGTCCAGCCAGGACTCCCTCGCCGTCGTCTACGAACACGGCGGACGCATCCGCACCGTCCGGCCCGACTTCGTGTTCTTCACCGAACACGACGACGGCACCATCGGGGCCTCGATCGTCGACCCCCACGGCCACCACCTCGGCGACGCCCTCCCCAAGCTCCGGGGACTCGCCGACTACGCCGAACGCCACGGCGACCACTTCCAGCGCATCGACGCCGTCGCCAAGATCGGCGACACCCTGCGGGTGCTCGACCTCACCGAACCGTCGGTCCGGGCCGCTGTCGCCGACGCCACCGACACCGCCACCCTCTACGGCGGCGAGCACGCAACCGACTACTGACCGCCTGCCGGTTGGTAGCCTCCACGGCATGGAGATGGGCTGCGCCGAATGCGGGTGCGTCGTGGAGCGAGGCGTCGTCGCTCGGGCCTGCGAGCGCTATCCGCAGTGCTGCTGCCGGGACCTGAAGGCCGCTGATGACGGCGAGGGCCACCAGCCGTAACGCCAGATCTGGCCCACCGCTGGTCAATTCCAGAAGTTCAGTCCGTAGCGGTGACGGACCTGGTCGAGGGTCACCCAGGGGACCCGTACCCGGCGGATTCGCTGGCTCCCGTCGAGGGCCAGCGACAGGCCGGTTCCCGCCAGGCCGTCAGGGAGCGCCGGCACCCGGTGTGCGCCGAACAACATCCGAGCACCGTCGGGGCTCAGCGGACCGAGCGCCACCCGAGCGCCGAACTGGTCCCGCACCGCGCCCGGGATCGCATCGGCATCCGGACGGGTGAAGGCGGCCACCACGTGGATGCCACACGCCCGACCCTGGCGGACCAGCGTTCCCACGGCGTCCCGCACCTGCCGCGCCTCGGGCTTGGACAGGCCCACCCCCGCCCAGCAGGTCGGCCGACTCGTCGAGCACCAACAGCGTCGGCCGGACCGGGGCCAGACGCTCCGGCAGGGCGAGCCAGTGGTCGCACTCATCCTCACGCAGCCGATCCTTCCGGTGCCCGAGGTCGTCGACGAGCCCCATAAGCACCGGAGCAGCGTCGGCAAGCCCGTGCACCTCGACCTCGTAGCGGGCCGGGGCGAAGTCGATCTCCTTCGGGTCGATCACCACCACCCGCCAGCACCAGCCCAACGGCAGCGCCGCCATCACCGTGCGCAGCAGCGACGACTTGCCCGATCCGGTCGCACCAGCCACGAGCATGTGCGGGGACCGATGCAGGTCCCACACCGCATCACCGTCGGGATGCTCACCGATCGGGACCACCAGGACCTCGTCGCACCGGCGCAGCGGAGGACCAGCCGACTCGGACCAGTCCGACGCGTCGAGCAGCAGGGTCCAGCGTCCACCATCGGCGGGGGCCAGATCCCACCACGGTGCGGCGGCGGCCAGCGCCACCGGTGACCTTCGGGGCACCGTCGACGTGGACGGCCTCGGCGGTGAGCGAGACGCCGGAGCGTCCGTTGTCAGAATCAGCACGTCACGGGATCAAGGCGGGCCGGCCTCCGGCCGTCCCGCTGGCGCCCTTCGGGCGCAACCCAGCCCCCAAGCGGAACTCGAAGACGGTGATCGGGAGCCCCGGGGCGGCCGGGCGACATGAACGGGCGGCAGCTCCCCGAGCATCGAGGTGATCGGGAACGACGAAGCGGACCCGCATGGCGGGCATGGTCACGGAACCGGAGCCATGCCGGGCACGATGGAGGCCGGCAGGAGGCCGTCCTTGGCCATCTCCTTGACCTTGGTGGTCCCGATGCTCCACCGGCGGGCGAGGCCCTCGGTGTCGAGGAAGGTGGCGGATGGGTTGGTGTGGGTCTGCTCTGGTTGGGTCAGCATTGCCCTGACCGTCCGGAGGCCCTCTGGCACGGCAATCGCCGCACGCTGTGTCACGCTGGTTGTGTCGATTTCGCCGTCGGCGACACGAAAACCGCCTCTGAGCAGGAGCAATGCCATGGACGTCCACCTCGTCGACGGCACCTACGAGCTGTTCCGTCACTTCTTTGCCGTGCCCGAGCGCCAGAACGAGGCGGGAGAGGAGATCGGCGCCGTCCGGGGGGTCGTGGGCAGCGTGGTGGGGATGCTGGAGGGCGGCGCCACCCACCTCGGGGTCGCCACCGACCGGGTCATCGAGTCGTTCCGCAACGACCTGTGGCCCGGCTACAAGACGGGGGAGGGCGTTGCCGAGGCGCTGCTCGCCCAGTTCCCGCTGCTCGAGGAGGCCCTCGAGGCCCTCGGGGTGACGGTCTGGGCGATGGTCGAGTGCGAGGCCGACGATGCGCTCGCCTCCGCGGCCGCGGTCGCCGCGGCCGACGATCGGGTGGAGCGGGTGTTCGTCTGCACGCCCGACAAGGACCTCGCCCAGTGCGTGGGCGGCAAGGTCGTGCAGCTGGACCGGCGCTCGGGCACGGTCACCGACGAAGCCGGGGTGGTCGAGAAGTACGGCGTGCCGCCGGCGTCGATCCCCGACTGGCTGGCTCTGGTGGGCGACGCCGCCGACGGCTTCCCCGGCCTGCCGGGGTTCGGCAAGAAGACGGCTGCGGCCCTCCTCGCGCACTACGGCCACCTCGAACGGATCCCGGCCGACCCCACTGCCTGGGAGGTGCGGGTCCGGGGTGCCGGCACGCTGGCCGCCACCCTCGTCGACCAGCGCGAGCACGCCTACCTGTTCCGGCGCCTCGCCCAGCTCGAGCGCGACGTGGACGTCGGCACCGTCGACGACTGGCGCTGGGGCGGCCCCACCGACGCCTTCGCCGCATGGGCCGAGCGCCTCGCCGCTCCGGAGCTGGCCGCGCGCGTGCAGGCCGCCGTCGACGACCGCTGAGCTCCCCGGCCGCCGACGCCGCCGGGTGCCGAGTGGACCCGAATCGTCCGGGGTGAGTGATACAGGCGTTTGGTACACTTCGAACATGATGTTGCAGGCGCTGAGGGAGGCGAAGGAGGCGCTCAGCGGGGCGGCCGGCGCCTTCGACCCGGCCCTGCACCCGGCGACGGACTGCCAGCGGATCGTGGAGGTGGCCTCGGCGGTCGAGCGGATCGCCGCCTCGGTGAAGACGCTGGCCGCCGCCCGGGTGGCCGAGACCGACCTGTGGCGTCGAAACGGAGCCAGGTCCGCGGCCCACGACCTGGCGAAGCGCACCGGCGTGGGTGTCGGCGCCGCCCGCGACGCGCTGCGGACGGGCGAGCAGCTCCGGGACCTGCCGATCGCGAGCGCGGCGGCGCGGGCCGGCGAGCTCTCGCCGCAGCAGGCGCAGGCCATCGCCGACGCCGCCAGCGCCGATCCCTCCGCCGAGCGCCGGCTCGTCGAGCAGGCCAAGCGCTCCTCGCTCGGCGAGCTGCGCGACGAGTGCGCCCGCACCAAAGCAGCGGTGGAGGACCTCGAGGCTCGCCGGCGCCGGATCCACGCCGAGCGGTTCTGCCGGCGCCGCACGACGCCCGACGGCGCCGGCGAGATCCACTACCGCGCCACGATCGACGACATGGCCAGGATCTGGGCGGTCCTGCAGGGCTTCGCCGACCGGGCGTTCAAGCGGGCCAAGGCCGAGGGCCGCCACGAGCACACCGACGCCTACGCCGCCGACGCGCTCGCCGCCATGGCCGAGGCGGCCGCCGGTCCCGCTCGGGCAGGCGACGTCCACGCCGGCACCGACCCGCAGGCCCGGCCTGACCCGACGGCGGATGGCGACCCGCCGGCCCCGCCGGCGGCGCCTGACCCGGCGGCGCCTCCTGCCCGCCCCGACCGGCGTCCGGTCCCCACGACCCTGATCGTGCGCATCGACTGGGACGCCCTGGTGCGGGGGCATCCCATCGAAGGCGAGCTGTGCGAGATCGCCGGCGTCGGCCCCGTGCCGGTCTCGGTCGTCGAGGAGCTGCTGCGGTCCGGCGACCCGTTCCTCGCTGCCGTCGTCACCAAGGGCCGGGACGTGGTCAACGTCGCCCATCTCGGCCGGCGTCACACCGCCCACCAGCGCACCGCCATGGCCTGGCGCGACCCCATGTGCGTCGTGGAGGGCTGCGCGGCCACGCTCCGCCTCGAGCACGACCACCGTCACGACTGGTCGAAGACGAAGCTGACCCTGCTCGACTGGTCCGACCGGCTCTGCCCGCACCATCACGACCTCAAGTCGCACCAGGGGTGGCGGCTGGTCGACGGCACCGGCAAGCGCCCCATGGTCCCACCCGGGCATCCCGACCACCCCGGCGACGACCCGCCCGATCCGCCCGGCGGCGGAGGCGGAGGCGGCCCCCCGCCTGGCGTGCCTCGCGGTCAGCGAGCTGCTCGGACACCGGGCCCGCATGGCGGGTTCGGAGGCCGTCACCCGCCCGAGGTGCCTCTGGCCGCCACGCCCGTGCGCACCGGCCGGCCTCCGGCGGGGTGACCGTCCGCGGGGCGGGCTGCCACCGCACGGGATCGCCTCAGCCTGGTCCCGGTGCTCGGTCCGGGTCTTCACTGCCGGGTGGCCGGACGCTCCGCGGGCTGTCACCGCGCGACCCGGAGCGGAGCCGCGCGGCGGGCCGGGCGCCGTGCGAGGCGGGGGGCAGAGGAGCCTTGCTCCTGCCTGTTGGCAGGAGCCCAATAGCGTCGCCCGCGGGAGCCCCGACCGGGCTTCGGGGTCCTGGCCGGCGGCGAACTAGCCTGGCGTCGTGGCCGACCATCCCATGAAGGAACGTCTCGAGGAGCTCGCCAAGCGCAAGGAAGAGGCGCTGCACGCCGGCTCCGAGCGGGCCGTCCAGCGCCAGCACGAGCGCGGCAAGATGCTCGCCCGCGAGCGGGTCGAGTACCTGCTCGACCCCGGGTCGTTCCACGAGCTCGACCTGCTGGCCCGGCACCGGGCGCACGACTCGGGGCTCACCGAGCGCCCCTACACCGACGGCGTCATCACCGGGTGGGGCACGGTCGACGGCCGCAAGGTGTTCGTCTTCTCCCAGGACTTCACCGTGTTCGGCGGCGCCCTCGGCGAGGTCTTCGCCGAGAAGATCCACAAGGTCATGGACCTGGCCCAGTCGGTCGGGGCGCCGATGATCGGCTTGAACGACGGTGCGGGTGCTCGCATCCAGGAAGGGGTCGTCAGCCTGGCCGCCTACGGGGGCATCTTCTACCGGAACGTGAACTCGTCGGGCGTGATCCCCCAGATCTCGGTGATCATGGGGCCCTGTGCCGGTGGCGCGGTGTACAGCCCGGCCCTCACCGACTTCGTGTACATGGTCGAGGACACGAGCTACATGTTCATCACCGGCCCCGACGTGGTGAAGACGGTGACCGGCGAGGACGTCACCCAGCAGGAGCTCGGCGGCGCCATGACGCACGCCAGCAAGTCCGGGGTCGCCAACTTCATCGCCCCCGACGACAAGGCCTGCCTCGACCAGGTCCGCTACCTGCTGTCGTTCCTCCCGGCCAACAACCTGGAGGAGCCGCCCTACTTCGCCCCGACCGACGACCCCCAGCGGCTCGCGCCCGAGCTCAACGAGCTCATGCCGGCCAGCCCAAACCAGCCCTACGACATGGTGCAGGTCATCGAGGCGGTGGTCGACGACGGCGAGTTCTACGAGTACAGCCCCCACTGGGCGCGCAGCATCGTGTGCGGGTTCGCCCGCCTCGACGGCCACGTCGTCGGCGTCGTCGGCAACCAGCCCCAGGTGCTGGCCGGCGTGCTCGACATCGAGTCGTCCGAGAAGGCGGCCCGCTTCGTGCGCACGTGCGACGCCTTCAACATCCCGCTCATCACGTTCGTCGACGTGCCCGGCTTCCTGCCCGGCGTCGACCAGGAGTACGGCGGCATCATCCGCCACGGCGCCAAGCTCCTCTACGCCTACTGCGAGGCCACGGTGCCCCGCATCCAGGTCGTCACCCGCAAGGCCTACGGCGGTGCCTACGTGGTCATGAACTCCAAGTCGATCGGCGCCGACCTGGCCTTCGCCTGGCCGTCGGCGGAGCTGGCGGTGATGGGCCCGTCCGGCGCGGTCGAGATCCTCTACCGGCGCGAGCTGCAGACCGCCGCCGACCCCGAGGCTCGGCGCGCCGAGCTGGTCGAGGACTACACCGAGCGCTACGCCAACCCCTACGTCGCGGCCGAGCGGGGCTACGTGGACGACGTGATCGACCCGGCCGAGACCCGCCCCAAGCTGATCGCCGGCCTGCACATGCTGCGGTCCAAGCGCGAGGACCTGCCGAAGCGCAAGCACGGCAACGTGCCGCTGTGAGGCCCGGCGAGCACACCACCGGCGCCCCGGCCCCGCCGGCCGCCGGCGACGTGCGGCCCACGCCCAGCGACGAGGAGGTCGCGGCCATCGTGGCGGCGGTCGAGGCCGCCTGGCCCCGCCGGGTCGTCGTCGCCGACGAACCGCGCCGTCCGCCGGTCTGGCGGTTCTCCGGACGCTGGTGGGCCCGGCCCGTGCCCGCCCGGCGCGACCGGCCCTGGTGGTGAGCCCCGGCCGACGAGCCGGGCCCGGCGGGCGGCCGGGACGCCCCGGAGGACGCCACTACCATCGCTGCCCGTGACGGCCTGGGAGCTGACGACGGTGGCCGACGACGAGGCCGTGGCCTTCGCTGGCACCGACGTGCGCCACTACACCGAGCTCGAGCCCGATGCCGACCACGACCTCGACGGGCTGTCGTTCCGCACCCTGCCCCGCCCGCCGGGCGAGCGGCTGGCGACGATCGCGACCGTCAACGACGTGCACTTCGGCGAGACCGAGTGCGGCGTGCTGAGCGGCTTCGAGATGGGCCCCATCTTCCGCAGCGAGCCTGGCGAGGACCCCTACCCCGAGGTCATGAACCGCGCCGCCATCGACGAGATCCGGGCGCTCGTCCCCGACGCCGTCGTCGTCAAGGGCGACATGACCTGCCGGGGCACCCAGGAGGAGTTCGCCGACTTCGAGCGGCACTACCGCCCCGCGTTCGGCGACCGCCTTCACGTCGTCCGGGGCAACCACGACGTCGCCGCCGACGAGGACTTCGGCCACGAGGCGCCCTTCGAGGTGACGCTCCCGGGCGTCGTGCTGGCGGTCATCGACACCAGCATCCGCCACTCGGCCACCGGGCAGGTCACCGCCGAGACGCTCGAGTGGCTCGACGAGCTCGGCGCCCGGGCCGACCGGCCCGTGCTCGTGTTCGGCCACCACCACGTGTGGAGCCCCCAGTCCCGCCAGCGGCCCGACACCTACTTCGGGATCCACCCGGACCACTCCGAGCGCCTCATCGACGTGGTCGCCCGCCGGCCCGCCCTGATCGGGTACTTCGCTGGCCACACCCACCGGAACCGGTGCCGGCGCTTTGCGGTCACCGGCGACGTGCCGTGGGTCGAGGTGGCCTGCGTCAAGGACTACCCGGGCGCTTGGGCCGAGTACCGCGTGTTCGAAGGCGGCGTGCTCCAGGTGTTCCGGCGGATCGCCGCGCCCGAGGCCCTGGCGTGGAGCGAGAAGACCCGCCACATGTTCGGCGGGATGTACCACGACTACGCCTTCGGGGAGCTCAGCGACCGGTGCTTCCCGATCTGGCCCCGCACGTGAGCGCGGCGGGGCCGGCGGCCGGGCCCGGGCCCGGACCGCTGGCCGGGTTGCGGGTCGTGGACTGCGCCACCGTGATCGCCGGGCCGGGCTGTGCCCGCTACCTCGCCGACTTCGGGGCCGACGTGGTGAAGGTCGAGCACCCCGACGGCGAGACCACCCGCTCGCTGGGGTGGAGGGACCCAACCGACGGCGAGACGCTGTGGTGGAAGCTGGTGAACCGCAACAAGCGGTGCGTGGCGCTCGACCTCAAGCGCGCCGACGACCGCGCTGTCATGTTGCGGCTCTGCGACGGCGCCGACGTGCTCGTCGAGAACTTCCGCCCCGGCACGCTCGAGCGCCTGGGCCTCGCGCCCGACGTGCTGCTGGCCCGCAACCCGAAGCTCGTGATCGTGCGGGTGACCGGCTTCGGCCAGGACGGCCCCTACGCCGGGCGGCCCGGCTTCGCCACCCTCGCCGAGGCCATGAGCGGGTTCGCCGCCATCAACGGGGAGCCCGGCGGCCCGCCGCTGCTCCCGCCCATCGCCCTCACCGACGAGGTCACCGCCCTGGCCGGCGCCTTCGCGGCCCTGGTGGCGGTGCGCTCGGGCGTGGGCCAGGTCGTCGACGTGAACCTGCTCGAGTCGCTCTTCCAGCTCATGGGGCCGCTCGTGTCGGCCTGGCACCTGCTGGGCTACGAGCAGCCCCGGCTCGGCTCGGGGCTGCCGTACTCGGTGCCGCGCGGGACCTACCGGACCGCGGACGGGCGGTGGGTGGCGATCAGCACCTCCACGGACTCCGTCGCCGCCCGGGTCATGGCGCTCATCGGGGCCGGGGACGACGAGCGGTTCCGGACGTTCGAGGGCCGCGTCGCCCACCGCGACGAGCTCGACGAGCTGGTCGCGGCCTGGGTGGGGGCCCGGCCGCTCGAGGACGTGGTGGCCGCCTTCGAGGAAGCGCACGCCGCCATCGCGCCGGTGCTGACCATGTCGGAGATCGCCGCCGACCCGCACTTCGTCGCCCGGGGCTCGGTCGTCGAGCTCGACGGCGTGCCCATGCAGGGCCTGATCGCCCGGCTGTCCGCCACTCCCGGGGCCCTGCGATGGGCCGGCCGCCCCGTCGGCGCCGACACCGCTGCGGTGAAAGCCGAGCTCGGCCTCGACGCCGAGCCGCCCGCACCGCCCGCCCTCTGACCAACCCGCCCGCCCACGGCGCTTTCCGGACCCTGGGCGTGCGTATGCAGCGTCCGCGGTCCGGAAAGTGGCGGCCGGGCGGGCCGGGGCGGGCCGGGCCGGGCCGCTCCATCAGTCGGAGGTGGCGACCTCGATGCGGTTCGTGCCCCACTCCCGCGCCGTGCGGAGCGCCTCGCCGGCACGGGCGAGGAGGGTCGCGGCGTCGAGGGCGTGGGCCGGGTAGCACGCCACGCCCGCCCACAGCGCCACGTCGACGCCCTCGGCCGCGAGGGCGCGCCGGATGCGCTCGACCGACCAGACCGCCCCGGTCTCGGGCGTGTCCTCCAGCACCAGCCCGATGCCGCCGTCGTCGAGCCGGCACACGGTGTCGGCCTCGCGCATGCGCCGCCGCAGCACGTCACCCACCGCCCGCACGGTGCGGGGCGACTCGTCGCCGAGGGTCACGAGCACGACCGAGACGGGCCGCAGCAGGCGCCGGGCGGCGGCCACCCGCACGGGCAGCTCCGCCTCGAAGAACGCGCCGTTCAGCAGGCCCGAGTCGGGATCGCGCAGCCGGTCCGACATCCCCCCGCCCCCGGCGCCCGGTCAGCTCGCCCTGCGGGCGGCGACGAGGTCGGTGATGTCGCTCATGATGCGCCCCAGCTCGAAGTCCTTCGGCGTGTAGACAGCGGTGACGCCGAGATCCAGCAGGGCGGGCCGGTCGTCCTCGGGGATGATGCCGCCCACGACGACCGGCGCGTCCACGCCCGCCTCCTCCAGGCGGCGCAGCACCTCGGGCACGAGCTCGAGGTGGCTGCCCGACAGGATCGACAGGCCGATCACGTCGACGTCCTCGTCGCGGGCGGCCGCCGCCACCTGCTCGGGCGTCAGGCGGATGCCCTGGTAGACGACCTCCATGCCGGCGTCCCGGGCGGCCACGGCGATCTGCTCGGCGCCGTTGGAGTGCCCGTCGAGGCCGGGCTTGGCGACGAGGAAGCGGGGCGGCCCGCCGGGCAGGGCCCGCACCCGCTCGCCGACGGCGGCCAGGTCCGAACCCCGCCGGCCGGCGGCGGCGGCCACGCCCGTGGGCGCCCGGTACTCGCCGAACACCTCCCGCAGGGCGCCCGCCCACTCGCCGGTGGTGCCGCCGGCGTGGGCGAGGGCGATCGTGGCCGCCATGATGTTCTCGTCGGTAGCCGCCACCCGGCGCAGCTCGTCGAGCGCCTTGTCGACGGCGTCCTGGTCCCGGCGGCTGCGCCACGCCTGCACGTCGGCGATCAGCTCGGCCTCGACCTCGGGCTTCACCCGCAGGATCGACCCCTCGCCGCCCAGCGGGGACGGCTCGGTCTCGGTGAAGCAGTTGACCCCGACGATCTTGAGCTCACCGGACTCGATGCGACGGGTGCGCTCGGTGTGGCTGGTCACGAGCCGGCCCTTGAGCTCGTCGATGGCCTCGAAGGCGCCGCCGAGCTCGAGCACCTCGTCGAGCTCGGCCTGGGCCGCCTCGATCAGCTCGGCCGTGCGGGCCTCGACCACCCTCGAGCCGTCGAAGATGTCGTCGTACTCCAGCAGGTCGGTCTCGTAGGCGAGCACCTGCTGGATGCGCAGCGACCACTGCTGGTCCCACGGGCGGGGCAGGCCCAGCGCCTCGTTCCACGCCGGCAGCTGGATCGACCGGGCCCGGGCCCGCTTCGAGAGCGTCACGCCCAGGGCCTCGAGCACGATGCGTTGCACGTTGTTCTCGGGCTGGGCCTCGGTGAGCCCCAGCGAGTTCACCTGCACGCCGTAGCGGAACCGCCGGAGCTTGGGGTCCTCGACCCCGTAGCGCTCGGCGCAGATGCGGTCCCACATCTCGGTGAAGGCCCGCATCTTGCAGGTCTCCTCGATGAAGCGGATGCCGGCGTTCACGAAGAAGCTGATCGAGCCCACCACCTGCGGGAAGCGGTCCTCGGGCACCTGGCCCGACTCGCGCACGGCGTCGAGCACCCCGATCGCCGTGGCCAGCGAGTAGGCCAGCTCCTGCACGGGCGTGGCCCCCGCCTCCTGCAGGTGGTAGCTGCAGACGTTGATGGGGTTCCACTTGGGGATGTGGCGCGAGCAGTAGGCGACCATGTCGACGATCAACCGCCGGCTCGGCAGCGGCGGGAAGATGTAGGTCCCCCGCGACAGGTACTCCTTCACGATGTCGTTCTGGGTGGTCCCCCGCAGCGCCGTGCTGTCGACGCCCTGGCGCTCGGCGTTGGCCACGTAGAGGCCGAGCAGCCACGCCGCGGTGGCGTTGATCGTCATCGACGTGTTCATCTCGCCCGGCGGGATCCCGTCGAGCAGCTGCTGCATGTGGCCGAGATGCGCCACAGGCACCCCGACCTTGCCGACCTCGCCGCGGGCGAGCGGGTGGTCGGGGTCGTAGCCGGTCTGGGTGGGCAGGTCGAAGGCGATCGACAGCCCGGTCTGGCCCTTGGCCAGGTTGCTCCGGTACAGCTCGTTCGACGCCCGGGCCGACGAGTGGCCCGAGTAGGTGCGCATCAACCAGGGGCGGTCCCGCTCGGTCATGCCACCATCGTCCCGCGCGCGCCACCACCCTGGCCACCCGGCAGCCGGGCGCGCGGCGCCGCCCCCGCCGCGGTCGACAACCGGCGACGGGCGGGACACGCTGGACGGATGCCACCCCGGGTCCGGGTCTCGTTGACGGCGCGCAACGTCGCCCAGGTCCGCTCCCGGATCGAGCGGCCCGAAGTCCCGACCGGCGACGCCGAGGCCGAGGACCGCCTGACCCGGTCGATGCGCCCCGTGCTGCCCACCCAGCTCCCCGGACTGCGGGCCTACATCGAGGCGCGCACCCGCTTCTTCGACCGCGCCCTGCTGCGCGCCTGCGGGACGGGGGTCCAGCAGGTGGTCGTCGTCGGCGCCGGGTACGACGGCCGCGCGCTGCGGTACCGCCAGCCGGGCGTGACGTTCTTCGAGCTCGACCACCCCGTCACCCAGGAGGACAAGCGCCGGCGCCTCGCCGAGCTCGGGGTCGAGGCGGGCGACGTGCGGTTCGTCCCGATCGACTTCGGCCACCAGGCCCCGGCGGACGTGCTCGCCGGCGCCGGTCACGACCCCGACCGGCCCACCCACTTCATGTGCGAGGGCGTGACCCCCTACATCCCGCTCGACGCGCTGCACGCCACCTTCACCTCGCTGCGGTCCTGCGCCGGGGCGGGCAGCACCTTCGCCGTCGACTGGGCCGAGGAGCGGCCCCGGGCCGACGTGCTGCGCCGGGCCGTGCTGGGCGTCGTGCGGCTCGGCACGGTGCTGGTGGGCGAGCGCATCGTGACGACCGTGACCACCGAGGAGGCCGGCGACGTCCTGCGCGCCGCGGGCTGGACCGACGTCGCGACCGAACGGGCAGGGGGGTACCCGGCGCTGCTGTCGCTCGCCCGACCGTGACGGGTCGGGCCGGTCCGGGCGTCAGGCGTTGAACTCGGGCTCGCGCTTCTCGAAGTACGCCATGACCGCCTCGACCTGGTTGGGGCTGCCGATGAGGGCGCCGATCTCGGACCGCTCGTCGGCGAACTGGGCCGCCGCGTCCCGGCCGGGCGAGGCGTTCAGCAGCCGCTTGGCCGCCCGCACGGCGTCGGGGCTCTTCCTTGCGATCTCGCGGGCCAGCGCCAGGGCGTCGTCGAGCGGTGTGTCGCTCACCCGCGTAGCCAGGCCGATGCGCACGGCCTCCTCACCGGAGACCATGCGACCCGTGAACGTCAGCTCCTTGGCCACGTCGAGGCCGACCAGGCGGGGCAGCATCCAGGTCCCGGTCATGTCGGGCACGAGCCCCCAGCGGATCTCGAGGATCGAGATACGGGCGTCGGGCGCCACGATGCGGATGTCGGCGCCGAGCGCGATCTGCGCGCCGCCGCCGAGCGCCACCCCGTGGACCGCGGCGATCACCGGCGCCGGCACCTCCTGCCACACGTAGGCCGCCTGCTGGCCCAGATGCGTGATGCGGCCGTCGGTGCTGGCGATGCCCGCCAGCCCACCACCGTCCCCCGGGGCGCCGCCACCATCATCGCGGCTGGCGCCGCCGCCGGCCATGGCCTGGAAGCTGCCGAAGTCGAGGCCCGCGCAGAACCCCCGCCCCTCACCGGAGAGCACGACCGCCCGCACCGAGGTGTCCTGCTTCAGTCGCTCGCCGGCCTCGACCAGCGCACTGAACATCGCCCCGTCGAGGGCGTTGATCTTGTCGGGCCGGGAGAGGCGGACGTCCGCGACCCCGTCCTCCACGTCGATCTGCACCCGCTGCGTCATCGGCTCGCTCCCCTCGTCGGTACCGGCGCGGCCCATCTTCGTCGCGGCTCCGGCGGCACCGCCAAGCCGCCCGCCAAGCGATCGCCAAGCCGGTGCCCAGCGGCGTCCCGCACCGTGACACCTGTCCGGGAACCAACCCCCCGGCGCCACCGTCGAATCCCCACACCCCGGGAGGACTCCGATGCACACCTTCGCCCACCACCAGCTCGTCCGGGACCGCCAGGCCCGCATGCAGGCGCTCGCCGAGCGCCGGCGCATCCGGTCCGAGGACCGCCGGGGGCGCCGCGCCTGGGTGCCCCGCCGGCTCGACCGTCGACCGTCCGCTCCCGTCGTCGTGCTCGCACCCCGAGCCGGGGACCTCATGGTCGCCCGCCCCGACGCCGCCGCCTGAACCCGGCCCGGCGGACGCACCAGCAGCCAGCACCCACCACCCACCACTCCATCGAACCCACCCGACCCGTCGCCGACGGGCGACCCCAAGGAGAGCAGCCGTGCACACCTACCCGACAGCCACCACCAACCGACGAACCGGCCTCCCGTGGCTCCTCGCCTTCGGCGTCCTGCTCGTCGTGATCGTGCTCGTCGCCGCCTGCGGCACCGGAGACACCGCCGCCGGTGGCGATCCGCCGGGCGAGGGCACCCCGATCCTCGTCGACTGGATCTCACGCACCACGCCGGACGCGACCGGCGAGTACCGCGTGCGGTTCTGCGAGGGCGACGGCCCCTTCCTCTGCGTCGAGAAGGACGGCGAGGTGATCGGCGCCATCGAGCTCGGTGACCTGCCCGTCGGCAGCTACGACGTGCTCCGTGACGCGCTGGCGGGCGGCGCGACCGAGCTCGAGGCGCTGGAGGCGCTCGCCGCCGGCCACGCCGAGCACTTCGCGAAGGACCGGGCCGACGGGTGCGGTGCGGGTTACGAGTTCGCCGCCGACGAGCCCGCCCGGGTCACCGTCGCCGGCAAGCCCGGCCTCCGGTACGGCTTCGCGGTCAGCCTGGACGGTCGGGTGGTCGAGCGCTCGATCAGCTACGCGGTGATCGAGGGCGACACGCTCTACCTGCTCGTGGCGGGTGGGCTCGACGAGGGCGCGTGCCTCGACCACCTCAACGAGATGAGCGTCGCCGACCTCGAGGCGTTCGCACCGGTGCTCGACCGGCTGGCGGCGGGCAGCAGGCTCCCCGCCCCCACGGCCGAGCCTCCGGCCGAGGGCGACCAGCGGGTCGTCACCGCCAGGATCAAGGAGATCGACACGGCCAGCGCGTCGATCGAGCTCGACGAGCTTGAGATCCTGACCGGTGAGGAGGCCCGCCAGGCCGCCATCGAGGCCGGTGAGATCGAGCCCGGCGAGAACGTCCCCAACGACGTCTGGCTCCGGGACACCGACGCCACCACCGAGCGGCTCACCATCGACCCCGACGCCCTCGTCTGGGTCTACGACTGCACCGCCGGCTGCGAGCAGGTCCAGGTCGACCTCGGCGCCTTCCTGCGCCACGAGGTCGAGCCCTACGGCGGCGAGCTCGCCGTCTGGGAGATCACGATCACCGGCGACGTGATCACGAGCGTGCTCGAGGTCTACCTGCCGTAGGTCACCCCGTCCCGCGGCGAGGGTCGGTCCAGGCGGACCGGCCCTCGTCCGCGCCTACAGCAGCTCGTAGTCGTCGAGGTCCGGTTCCCGGGTCTGCTGCCAGTACTCCAGCAGGCTGAAGGGCCAGTTCTGGGCGCTGCGCCCCGTTGCGTTCTTGTACCAGCTGTTCACCGACGACACGCCCCACGCCATCTTGAGGTTCGCGGCGTCGACCCGCTCGTTGTACGCGTCGTGCACCTCCGGGCGGGGGTCGATCGCCCGGTGGCCGGTCGCCAGCAGCTCGCGGATGCACCCGACGATGTAGCGCGCCTCGCACTCCGAGAAGTACGTGATGCTGCCGTTCACCACGATGTTCGTGTTCGGGCCGTACATCAGGAAGAAGTTGGGGAACCCCGGCAGGGTGATGCCCAGGTACGCCCTGGCGTCGCCGGCCCAGCGCTCGTGCAGGTCGACTCCGCCCCGGCCGACCACCTTCATCGGCGTCAGGAACTCCGAGGCCTTGAACCCGGTGCCGTAGACGATGACGTCGGCGCGGTGCACGGTGCCGTCGGCCGTCCGCACCCCGTCGGCGGTGATCTCCTCGATGGGGTCGGTCACGAGGTGCACGTCCTCCCGCTTCAGGGTCCGGGCCCACACCCCGTTGTCGCGGATGAACCGCTTGGCGAACGGCGGGTAGTCGGGGATCACGTGCTCGAGCAGCTCGGGCGCGTCGGCGAACTCGGCCTGGAGGTAGCCGGCGAGCAGCTGGCGGACGAGCTCGTTCAGTTGGCTGACCGACTGCTCGCCCTGCCAGTCGGGGTCGACGGTCGCCGCCGGCATCAGGCCCTCGACGTTGCGCCAGAAGATCCAGAACCGGTACCAGTTGGCGTAGCCGGGCACGTTGCGGAACAGCCACAGGGCGCCGGGTTCGACCGGGTCGTGGTAGTTCGGCGTGGGGATGAACCAGGCGGGCGTACGCTGGAAGACCGTCAGCTCGGCGGCGACCTCGGCCACCTCGGGGATGAACTGGGCGGCGCTGGCCCCCGTGCCGATGACCGCCACCCGCTTCCCGGTCAGGTCGACGTCGTGGTCCCAGCGGGCAGAGTGGAACGCCGGGCCCTCGAAGCGCTCGAGGCCCGGGATGTCGGGCAGGTTGGGGCGGTTCAGCTGGCCGACGGCGCTCACGACGGCGTGGGCCTCGACCGTGTCCTCCTCGCCGGCGGCGGTCACGACCTGCAGCGTCCAGGTCATGGTCGACTCGTCGAGCTCGACCGAGGTCACCTCGGTCCCGAAGCGGATGAGCGGGCGCAGGCCGCACTCGTCGGCGACCCGGCGGAAGTAGTCGAGAAGCACCGGTTGGGACGAGAAGTGCTCGGGCCAGTCGGGCCGCTGGGCGAAGGAGTAGCTGTAGAAGTGGTTCGACACGTCGACGCGGCAGCCCGGGTAGGTGTTCTCCCACCACGTCCCACCCACGTCGTCGTTCTTCTCGAGCACCACGACCTCGACGCCGGCCTGGCGCAGGCGGTGGGCGGCGACCAGCCCGGACATGCCCGCACCGATGACAGCGACGCGGAACGGCCGGTCCGGCGCCAGCTCCTCCTTGCGCCAGGTGGGCGTCCGCAGGTCCTCGCTGAGGTTCAGCTCCTCGCGCAGCAGCTCGAGGTAGGGCTCGATGTCGGCGCCGCCGGCGGTGAACGTCAGCAGCCGCCGGAGGGTCCCCGCATCGGGAGGGGCGGGCGCCGAGGGGCCGGCGGCGCGCAGGCGCCGCAGGGCCGCGAAGGCCAGCTCCCGGGCCTCGGCCTGCTGGTCGGGCGAGAGCCCCGCCGTGGGGTCCATCAGCACCGACAGGTCGGGGCGGAGGTGGTCGGGGACGAGCGACAGGTCGCCGCTCGCCCACGCCAGCGCTGGCAGGAGCGCCGGCACCTCGGCGTGCGCGAGGGCGGAGCGGATCGTTTCGTCGTCCGCGGCGGCCAGGTCGATCGAGAAGTCGGCCATGCCCGCCATCTTGACGCGTCGACAGCGTTGCTGACACCCGCGTCAGCAGCCGGGTCATCGCGAGAACATATTTGAACGGATATACTAGGGCCGGTGGATCCCGTCCGGCGCCTTCGGCTGATCGCCGGTGTCACCCAGCAGGAGCTCGCCGCCCGGGGGGCGACATCCCAGCCGGCGATCGCCGCGTACGAGGCGGGCCGCAAGAGTCCGACGCTCCGGACCCTCGAACGGCTCGCCCGGGCCTGCGCCGTCGAGGTGGTCGTCGACTTCGTGCCGCCTCTCACCCGCGAGGACCGTCGCAGCCTGGAGCTGCACGCCGAGATCGCGGCTCGCCTGCTCGACGATCCGGCGGCCGTCATCCACCGCGCCCGGCGCACCCTCCGGCGCATGCGCTCGGTGCAACCCTCGGCCGCGGCGCTGCTGGACGAGTGGGAACGGCTTGTCGACGGTCCGCTCCCCGAGCTGGTGGCGGTGTTGACCGACGCTCGCCCGCAGGCCCGCGAGCTCCGCCAGGTGACACCGTTCGCCGGGGTGCTGTCCGCCCGCGAGCGTGCGGTCGTCTACCGCCGGTTCCAGCGGGCGGAGTCGGCGTGAAGCGCGAGCACTTCGACCACGCGGTGCGCGCCGCGGCTGCGGTGCTCGGGGTCGACGAGGTGATCGTCATCGGCAGTCAGGCGGTGCACGGTTCGCTCGACGAGCCGGTGCCCGAGGCGGTGCAGCGTTCGGTCGAGGTCGACGTCGTGCCACCCGAGGACCCCGATGGCCACCTCGCCGACCTCGTCGACGGCTCCATCGGCGAGGCATCGCTCTTCCACGAGACGTTCGGGTTCTACGCCCAGGGGGTGTCGGCGACCACGGCGGTGCTGCCGGACGGTTGGCGGGAGCGCCTCGTCCGCTA
Organism: Actinomycetota bacterium; assembly: GCA_004366205.1. GTDB lineage: Bacteria > Actinomycetota > Acidimicrobiia > Acidimicrobiales > CADCSY01 > SIRW01. The sequence continues at coordinate 89,499 of SIRW01000097.1, forward strand.
CTGCTCCCCGGGGACGAACGGCGTGACGGCCTGGTGCCTGGAGCTGCACGATCTGTGGGTGGCGAAGGCGGTCGCAGGCCGCACGAAGGACGCCGAGCTCTGCGACGCCCTGCTCGCCGACGGGCACGTCGATCCCGGAACGCTACGTGAGCGGGTGTCGGCCGTGCCCGGGCTCGGCGACGAGGTCCGGCGGCGCGTGCTCAGCTGGCTCGAGCGGCCAGGTGCACGCCCGGGCAGGGGCTGAGGCCCTGGGTGCGGCCCGCACTTTGTGGACCCTGAACGTCGACATGCGACGTCGAGGGTCCGGAAAGGGCGCGGTATCCGGCCTCCCCCGCACTTTGTGGACCCTGAACGTCGACATGCGACGTCGAGGGTCCGCAAAGCGCGCTCGTCGATGGCCGCGGGGCGTTCGCGGCGCCGCCTCTCGTACACAGGGGGCTGAGCCGGCCGCCTCGGGCGGATCAGCGCAGCGGGGTGTGGGCGGCGGGCACGACCTCGGCGGGCGGCGGGGAGCCGGGCGGGGTGCCGTCGCCGAAGGGGCGGCCCCCGAGCGCCTCGCGGCCATGGGGGGTGACCCAACCGGAAAGATCCGGGCCGAGCGGCACGATGCCCGAGGGGTTCAGGTCGGTGTGCACCTCGTAGTAGTGGCGCTTGATGTGGTCGAAGTCGATCGTGTCGCCGAAGCCGGGGGTCTGGAACAGGTCCCGGGCGTAGGCCCACAGCACCGGCAGCTCGGTGAGCTTGTGGCGGTTGCACTTGAAGTGACCGTGGTACACGGCGTCGAACCGCACGAGCGTGGTGAACAGCCGCACGTCGGCCTCGGTGATCGTGTCACCCACGAGGTAGCGCTGGTCCTCCAGCCGGTCCGACAGCCAGTCCAGGGTGTCGAAGAGCCGGCGGAACGCCCGCTCGTAGGCTCCCTGGTCGCTCGAGAACCCGCACGTGTAGACCCCGTCGTTGACGTCCCGGTAGACGCGGTCCATGACCTCGTCGATCTCGTCCCGCCGGTCCTCGGGGTACAGGTCGGGCGCGCCGGGACGATGGTGGGCGCGCCACTCGACGGCGAGGTCGAGCGTGATCTGTTGGGGGTCGTTGGTGACCACCGCGCCGCTCGGCACGTCCACGACGGCGGGCACGGTGATGCCCTTGTCGTATCCGGGATCGCGGGCGAGGTAGGCGTCCCGGAGGAAGTGGATGCCGAGCACGGGGTCCCGCCCGCCCGGATCGAGGTCGAACACCCAGCTGCGGGCGTCGTGGGTCGGCCCGGTCACGCCCATGGGCAGCGCCTCCTCGAGCCCGAGCAGGCGGCGCACGATGATCGAGCGGTTCGCCCACGGGCAGGCCCGGCTCACGACGAGGCGGTAGCGGCCGGGCTCGACGGGATAGCCGTCACGGCCGTCCGCGGTGATGCGGGTGGTGAGGTAGTCGGTGTCGCGCTGGTACTCGCCCTGCTCGAGGTAGCTGGCCGTGGTCCGCGTCATGTGGGGACCCTTCCCCGGGGCCACCTCAGCCGAAGCGTGACAGGTCGACCACGGCGCGCTGGTGGGTGCCCTCGGACAGCACGCGGTCGCCGCAGGTGACCTTGACCTGGAAGGTCAGGCGTCGCTTCTCGATCGTGTCGAGCCGGCAGGTGACCTCGACCTCCTCACCGGCGCTGGCGGCGGCCTCGTGGCTCACGCACACGTGGGTGCCGACGGTCGTCTCGGTGTCGTCGAGGTGGTCCTGGGCGGTGGCCAGGCAGGTGCCCTCGATCAACTGGATCATCGACGGGGTCGACAGGACCGGCATCGGCAGGTGCGGGGGCGCCATCTCGGCGGTGACGGCGTAGGTCGCGGCGCCCTCGATCCCCTCAGCGAGCGTCTCCTTCATGGCCGGGATGCTAACGGTGGGGCGGGCGGGGTACGCCTGGGACGTCGACGACCGAGGGGAGCAGGTGCCTGAACCAGGGAGCGGAGCCGACGCTGGGGGCCTGCGCCTGCACGGCTGGCGGGACGGGCCGATCCTGGCCACCAGCACCCTGGTGCTGGCTGCCGGCTTCGGGCAGTTCGGTGCCGTGGCCGCCCTCGGTGACGTCGCTCGCGAGTTCGGCGAGGTCGCCGACGGCCCGACGCTCGCCGAGCAGGCCGGCCTGTCGGGCACCGCCCTCGGCGTCGGCCTGGCGATCATCCGCCTGGCCTCGCTCGGCAGCCTGCCGCTGGCCGGTGCCGCCGACCGGCTCGGCCGGCGCCGCACGATGATCGCCTGCGCGGTACTGGGCCTGGGGCTCACCGCCGCGGTTGCCGCCAGCCCCTCGTACTGGTGGTTCGTGGCGATCTTCGCCCTCGGGCGGCCCCTGCTGAGCGCCACCAACGCCGTCGCCGAGGTGACCGTCGCCGAGCACACCCACAAAGACGACCGCGCCTGGGCCGTCGCCCTCGTGGCCGCCGCCTTCGGGGTCGGGGCCGGCCTCATCGCCCTGGTGCGGGGCGTCGCCGGCGACGCGTGGGGCTTCCGGCCCGTGTTCCTCACCGTGCTGGTGCCGCTCGCGCTCGTGCTGCTCGTCGCCCGCGGGGTCGTCGAGCCGGACCGCTTCCGGGCGCTGCGCGCCAGCGGAGCCCGGCCGTTGCCGGTGCTGGGCGCCGTGCGCCGGCCCCACCTCGGTCGCCTCGCCCTGCTGGTGGTGGTCGTCGTGGCCATCTCGGCCGTCACCGGTCCCGCCAACAGCTTCCTGTTCGTCTACGCCGAGAACGTCCTGGGCCTCCCCGCCGCGGCCACCGCCGCCATGGTCGTCGGTGCCGGCGCCTCGGGGCTGCTCGGCCTGCTCGCCGGCCGCTGGGCCGCGGACACCGTCGGTCGCCGGCTCACGGGCGCAGCCGGGCTCGTGGGGGTCGCGGCCTTCGGGGTGCTGACCTACAGCGGCTCCACGCCCGCGGTCGTCGCCGGGTACCTCCTCGCCGTGCTGGCGGGCTCGACGTTCGCGCCCGCCGTGGGCGCCATGCACGCCGAGCTGTTCCCAACCTCGGTGCGGGCGGCCGTGGCCGGCTGGCTCGTGGCGTTCGGGGTGCTCGGCGCCGTCGGGGGCCTGGTCGCGTTCGGCGCCGTGGCCGACCTCGGCGACCGCTTCGGGACCGCCGCGCTGGTCGTGTTCGCACCCGCGGCGCTGGGTGCCGTCGCCTTCGCCTTCCTTCCCGAGACCCGAGGCCGCGAGCTGGAGGAGACCGCCGCCTGAGGCGCACCCCGACCGGCGCGACCGGGCGCGCCGCCGCGCGAGCACGTTCTCGAGGCTGACCCTGCCGGATCCCGCCGCGCCCGGCCTCGAGAACACGCCCGACCGGGCCCCGCGCCGGCCGGGACCCGGCGCCGCCGAGCGGGTCGCTACCGGTCGCTGCCGGGATCAGCGCGCACGAGGAGCTCGACCTCGACCACCGCGCCCTCGCCGAGCTCGAGGCGGTGCGCCACCTCGGGAGGGATGGGCTGGCGGTCGCCCGCCCCGAGGCGCACGTCGAGCGGCGGGTCGGTGTCGATGCGCAGCCGGGCCGAGCCCGCCCGTACGTGGAGGCGCCCCCAGGTCGCAGCGGCCACCCGGTGGGGGCGGCGCAGCCCCGCGGGCAGGGTCACCTCGTCGAACGGACCAGCGGTGCGCACGAGGGTGAGCCCCTGGGGCAGCTCGGCCCGATCGCACAACGGGCAGTCGAGCACGGTCCCGATCCGCCCGCCCCGACCCGCCTCGGTCAGGGTCCAGGGTCGGGGCCAGATCGGGGGCCGGTGCCGCACGTGCTGACCGTGCAGGCAGTCGAGTTCGGCGACCCAGTCGCCCTCGACGTCCTGGTGGAACCCCGTGATCGTGCGCCGCATCCGGGCAGTCTGCCGCCTCAGCCGCCGGTGGCCTCGCGGTCGCTCGGCCAGTTCGGCTGCATCAGGTGCCACTGCTCGGGCGCCGCCCGGATCAGCTCCTCGAGCGCGCCCGCCAGTGCCTGGGACGCGGCGGTGATGTCGGCCTCCTCGTCGGCCGTGCGCTCGATGTCGAGGGGTGGGCGGACGACCCCCCGGTGGCAGCACCGGGCCAGGCCGTACACGGCGACGGGCAGCACCGGGGTGTCGCAGGTCCGCGCCAGGCGGGCGGGACCGGCCGGCAGGGTCGTCTCCTCGCCGAAGAACCGCACGGGCACGCCCCGCCCGCTCAGGTCCCGGTCGCAGACGAGCACGACGACCTTGTTGGCGCGCAAGGCCTTCTCGAGCTGCTCCCACACCTCCGGGCCGCGGACGATCACCTCGATGCCGATGCGCTGGCGGATCCCGACGAACCAGTCGAGGAGCTCGGGGGGCTTCAGGCGCTCGACGACCGCCACGAGCGGGTAGCCGCGGCAGGCGACCCAGGCGCCGCCCAGGTCCCAGCTCCCGAGGTGGGGCGTCGCCAGGATGGCGCCCCGTCCGGCGGCGAGGGCGGCGTCGAGGTGCTCGAGGCCTTCGGCCTCCACCCGGCGGTCCAGGTCCTCGGCGGTGGCGAGCGGCAGCCGGAACGTGTCGAGCCAGTACGCGGCGTACGACACGAACGTGGCCCGCACCGCCCGGCGCAGCGCCCGCCCCCGCAGCTCCGGCCCGCGGACCCGCCGCAGGTGGCGGGCCACCATGCGGGCGCGCCGGCGGGACACGCGCATGGCGACGGTGCCGGCCACCCACGTGAGGGCGGGTACCGCCCGTTCAGGGACGAGCATGGCCAGCCGCTCGGCGACGCGGTACCCCGGGTACGCGAGGCGGACGAATGCACCCATGTGGTCACGGCGTACCCGCCGGCGGGCCCGGGAAACGCCCGGTGCGGCCCGCTCCCTATGCTGCGGGCGTGGCCGGCACCTCCGTCTCCGAGCTGTTCGACCCCGACGCCTGGCGGCCCGTCGAGGGGTTCGCCTTCACCGACATCACCTACCACCGGTCCGTCGACCACGGCACGGTGCGCGTCGCCTTCCACCGCCCCGAGGTGCGCAACGCCTTCCGGCCGCACACCGTCGACGAGCTGTACACCGCCCTCGACCACGCCCGGCAGACACCCGACGTGGGCTGCGTGCTGCTCACCGGCAACGGGCCGTCACCCAAAGACGGCGGGTGGGCGTTCTGCTCGGGCGGCGACCAGCGCATCCGCGGCCGCGACGGCTACCGCTACGCCGAGGGCGAGACCGCCGAGTCGATCGACCCGGCCCGGGCCGGGCGGCTCCACATCCTCGAGGTGCAGCGCCTCATCCGGTTCATGCCCAAGGTGGTCATCTGCGTCGTCCCGGGCTGGGCGGCGGGGGGCGGGCACAGCCTGCACGTGGTGTGCGACCTCACCATCGCCAGCCGCCAGCACGCCCGCTTCAAGCAGACCGACACCGACGTGGCGAGCTTCGACGGCGGCTTCGGCTCGGCGTACCTGGCCCGCCAGGTCGGCCAGAAGTTCGCCCGCGAGGTCTTCTTCCTGGGCGACGAGTACAGCGCCACCGACGCCCACCGCATGGGCATGGTGAACGCCGTGGTCGACCACGCCGAGCTCGAGGTCGTCGCCCTCGACTGGGCCCGCCGGGTCAACCAGAAGAGCCCGACCGGCCAGCGCATGGTCAAGTTCGCCCTCAACCTCATCGACGACGGCCTGGTCGGCCAGCAGGTGTTCGCCGGCGAAGCGACCCGGCTGGCCTACATGACCGACGAGGCCGCCGAGGGCCGCGACGCGTTCCTCGAGAAGCGCCCACCCGACTGGTCCCGGTTCCCCTGGTACTACTGATCGCCGGCGCCCGCGGCCTGCGGGACGCCGCGTGCCCACGTTTCCGGGCGCCCACCGCGCCATGCGAGCGTCGAGCGTCCGGAAAGCCTCGCGGGCCGGGTGCCCGAGGCGCCGCCTCCGGGCGCCGGTAGCGTTTCGGTCGTGGCCCTCCCCTCGGCGGCAGCGGCGCTGGCGCGCCGGGTCCTCGCGCCGGTGCTGGCGCTCGCGCTCGCCGCCGGCTGCGGGGGCGGCACCCTCGCCGAGGTCTCCGCCCCGAGCGCCGGCGGGGGCGGGGCGGAGCGAGCGGCGGAGCTGGCCGGCGACCTCCCGCCCGGCGAGGGCGAGCACCCCGACGCCGGCGCCGCCGAGGAGCCGCCCGCGGTGGCCGAGGCAGGTCCCGACCTCGTCCGCCCCGACTGGCTGGGCACCCGGCTGCTGCCCCTGCGGCCCGACGGGCTCGGCGAGATCCAGCCGACACCGCCCGAGCTCGAGGTGCGCCGCCTGCCCACCGTCGACCACCTGCCGCCGCCCCCCTCCGACGAGTTCGTCGCCACCGTCGAGCCGGTGCCCGACGCCGTGCTGGCCCGCTCGACCTGGGGACCCGCCTGCCCGGTCGACGTGGACGACCTGCGGTACGTCACCGTGGCCTTCTGGGGCTTCGACGAGCGGCCCCACACCGGCGAGCTGCTCGTGCACGCCCGGGTCGCCGGCGGCATCGTCGAGGTGTTCCGGCGCCTGCACGAGGCCCGCTTCCCGATCGAGGAGATGCGGATCACCACCCCCGCAGAGCTCGACGCCCACCCCACCGGAGACGGCAACAACACGGGGTCGTTCACCTGCCGCCAGAGCCGGGCCGGCTCCTCGGCGTGGTCCGAGCACGCCTACGGGCTCGCCGTCGACCTCAACCCGTTCCAGAACCCGTACGTGCGCGGCGACATCGTGCTGCCCGAGCTCGCCTCGGCCTACGTGAACCGGGACTGGCGGCGGCCCGGGATGATCCACGCCGGCGACGTGGTGGTGCAGGCCTTCGCGGCCATCGGCTGGAAGTGGGGCGGCTACTGGGGGTCGGCCAAGGACTACATGCACTTCTCCCACAACGGTCGCTGATCCGGTGTCCGCGCCGTCAGCCGCCCGGGTGGTGGCAAGATGCCCGGACCAAGGAGGGGGACCGTGAGCGTCGTCGTCGAGACCGGGCTGGGGGCCGTGCGGGGCAGGGAGGAAGCGGGGGTGCGCGCCTTCAAGGGCATCCCCTACGCCGCCCCGCCGGTGGGGCCGCGCCGCTTCGCGCCGCCGGCACCGGTCGAGCCCTGGGCGGGCGAGCGCGACGCGACCGCCTTCGGGCCGATCGCGCCGCAGGTGCCGGGCGGCGCCGGCTTCGTGGCGCCCCGGTCCGAGCAGAGCGAGGACTGCCTGACCCTCAACGTCTGGGCACCCGCGGGCGCCGGTCCGGCCCGGCCCGTGCTGGTGTGGCTGCACGGCGGCGCCTTCCGGCAGGGAGCGAGCAGCAGCCCCCTCTACGACGGGCGGCACCTGGCGCGCCGGGGTGACGTGGTCGTGGTGACCGTGAACTACCGGGTCGGTGCGCTGGGCTTCCTCGCCCACCCGGACCTGCGCGCCGGGCCGGACGGTCCCGCCGGCAACTGGGGGCTGCTCGACCAGATCGCCGCCCTGCGATGGGTGCAGGACCACATCCGCCACTTCGGTGGCGACCCCGGCAACGTCACCCTCTTCGGCGAGTCCGCCGGCGCCGCCTCGGTCGCCCTGCTCCTCGCCGCCCCCGCGGCCCGAGGGCTGTTCCACAAGGCGGTGGTGCAGAGCGGCGCCCCCTGGTCCGGCGACCTCGACCGCGCCGCCCGCACCGCTGAGCGGCTCGCCGCGGCGGTCGGCGTGGACGGCGTGGCCGCCCTGCGGTCGGTGCCCGCCGAGCGCGTGGTGGCCGCGCAGGCGTCCCTCGAGACCGGCGCCGGCTTCGCCTTCGGGCCCGTCGTCGACGGTCACCTCCTCGACGCCCCACCGCTCGAGCTCCTCGCGGGTGGAGCGGCCGCCGGCATCCCCACCATCGTGGGCACGAACCGGGACGAGTGGAAGCTGTGGGCGCCCATGGACCCGCGCTCCCGGGACCTCGACGACGAGGGCCTCCGGCGCCGGCTCGCCCGGCGGCTCGACGGTGATCCCGACGAGGTGATCGAGACCTACCGCCGCGAACGTGGCGCCCGCGGCGAGAGCACCGCCGCCAACGACCTGTGGTTCGCCATCGAGAGCGACCGGGTGTTCCGGGTGCCCGCGCTGGCGCTCGCCGACGCCCTCGCCGCCAACGAGCCCCGCACCTGGACCTACCTGTTCACCTGGGGCTCACCGGCGATGAAGGGGTGGCTGGGGGCGTGCCACGGCCTGGAGATCGCCTTCGTGTTCGGCACGCAGGGCCGCGACGAGCTGGCGGCGTTCACCGGCACGGGCCCGGCCGCCGATGCCCTGGCCGAGCGGATGATGGACGCCTGGCTCGCCCTCGCCCGCACCGGCGATCCGAGCGACGGGCTCCCGGTCCGCTGGCCCGCGCACGACCCCGCCACCCGGCCGACCCTCGTGCTCGGCGAGGAGGTCACCGTCGAGCACGCCCCCATGGAGGTCGAGCGGCTGGCGGTCGACCGGGCTCTGGGCTCGGCGTCGAGTGGGCCGATGGCCTGACGTGTCGGCGATCGAGGTCGACGGGCACGCGCTCCACGTGGAGGTCAGCGGCGCCGGCGCCGGTACGCCGGCCGTGCTGCTCCACGGCTTCGCGGCGTCCACCTTCACCTGGCGCCACCTCGCGCCCGCACTCGCCGGGGAGCGCCGGGTCGTCGCCTTCGACCGCATCGGGTTCGGCCGCTCCGCCCGTCCCGCCCGCGCCGCGTGGGAGGGCGACGAGGCGCGCAACCCCTACACGGCCGAGGCGGCCGTGCGGGCCACGGTCGCGGTGCTCGACGGC
>SIRW01000098.1 GCA_004366205.1 Actinomycetota bacterium
CGCCGCCGCCGACGGCGTCGTGCTCCCGGGCGTGGGCGCGTTCGGGCGGTGCATGCAGGCGCTGCGCGACGCCGAGCTCGACCGGGCGGCCCTCGAGGCCATCGAGGCGGGCCGGCCGTTCCTCGGCATCTGCGTGGGCATGCAGATGCTGTACGAGTCGAGCGACGAGGACCCCTACGTGCCCGGCCTCGGTGTGCTGCCCGGCGCCGTCCGCCGCCTGCCCGACGAGGTGAAGGTGCCGCAGATGCAGTGGAACACGCTCGATCGCACCGGCGCCGAGAGCCGCATGCTCGCTGAGGTCGAGGACCCGGTGTGGGTCTACTTCGTGCACTCCTACGCGGCCGAGCCCGGCGGGGAGGGCGTGGTGGCCACGTGCGACTACGGCGGCCCTGTCGCGGCCGCCGTCGAGCGGGGCGGGCTGTGGGCCACGCAGTTCCACCCCGAGAAGTCCGGCGCCGCCGGGCTCCGGATCCTCGGGACGTTCGTGACCTCCCTGGCGGTGGGGCGCGCCGGCCGGGCCGGGTGAGCTGCTGGCGGGACGGCATGGACCTGTACCCCTCGATCGATGTGCGCGGCGGCCGGTGCGTGCGCCTCTACCAGGGCGACTACGGCCGGGAGATCGTCTACGGCGACGATCCTGTCGCCGTCGCCCGCGGCTTCGCCGGCGCCGGCGCGCCGTGGATCCACGTGGTGGACCTCGACGCCGCCCGCGGCCAGGGAGACAACCGCGACCTCGTGCTCGCCGTCGCCCGCGCCGTCGACGTGCCCGTGCAGGCAGGTGGCGGCGTGCGCGACGGCTCGCTGCTCGACGCCGGCGTCGCCCGGGTCGTGCTGGGCAGCCTGGCGATGGCCGAGCCCGACCGCGCCGCCGCGCTGATCGAGTCGTACCCCGGCCGGGTGGTGATCGGTCTCGACCACCGCGACGGCGAGGTCCGGGTGCGGGGCTGGGAGGCCGGGTCCGGCGTTTCCCTGCACGACGCCCTCCGCTGGCCCCAGTTCGGTGGCGCCGCCGCCTTCGTCGTCACCAACATCGCTCACGACGCCACCATGCAGGGCCCCGACCTGGACGGCCTCGCCGGCGTCCTCGCCGTCACCGAGACACCGGTGGTCGCGTCCGGCGGCGTCGGCACGGTCGAGCACCTCGAGGCCCTCGCCGCCCTCGAGGCCGGCGGACGGCGCCTCGCCGGCGCCATCGTGGGCCGGGCCATCTACGAGGGCACCGTCGACGTGGCCGCAGCCCTCGCCCGCCTCACCCCCCACTGACCCGCCGCCTGCCCGCCTCGTCGCGGGCCGATCTTTCCGGGCACTTGACCGGCGATACACGGGTGAACTGCCCGGAAAGCGAGCCGTCTGGACCGGGTGAGTGATACACCCTCGCGTCAGACTGCCGGGCCCATGAACCCCTACCGCCGACTCATGAAGCTCGCCCGGCGTCAGCACGGCCTCGTGACGCGGGCGCAGGCGCTCGACAGCGGCTTGGCCCGCTGGGACATCGAGCGACTGCTCGCCGGTGGCCAGTGGTCGAAGGTCCGTCGGGGCGTGTACTGCATCGCCGGGACGCCACCGTCGTGGGAGCAGACCGTGCGGGCGGCCACGTTGGCCGCTGCCAGTGGTGTCGCGTCGCACCTCACGTCCGGTCGCCTGCACGGCCTACGGACACCGCGACCCGAGGGCATCGACCTGCTGACCGAGCCGAGCGGGCGCATCCGGCTCCCGGGCGTCGTGCACCACCGGACGGACCTGCTCCCACGCAGCGATCTGACCGTCGTTCGCGGGATCCCGGCCACGACCGCCGCCCGTACCCTCTGCGACGTGGGCGGCATGTTCACCGTGCGCACCTTGGGCATCACCGTGAACGATGCGTTGCGCCGGGGCACCGTGAGGCTCGAGCGCCTTCGCGCCGCCCACGACCGCCTCGCCGCCGGGAGCGGCCGACGGCCCCATCGCACCATGGCGGCCGTGCTCGCCCAGCGGGCTCCCGGTTTCGATCCCGGCGACAGCGAGGCCGAGATGCGTACTCTCCACACCCTCGTGCGCGCCGGCTTCCCGCGCCCGGAGCAGCAGTACCCGGTCCGAATCGGAACCCGGCTCTTCTACCTCGACCTCGCCTATCCCGACCTCAAGGGCTGCATCGAGTACGACGGCGTGGACGCGCACGGCCACGACGAGGCGTTCCACGCCGACCGGGGACGGTGGCGGCTGCTGACGGCGGCGGGTTGGCGGATCATCCCCGTGACCTCCCGCACCACCGACGCCGAGCTCATCGAGGCGGTCGCGGCCCTCTTCGAGCTCGGCGGACGATCCGCCTCCGCCTGACGGCCTTTCCGGGCACTTGACCGGCGATACACGGGTGAACTGCCCGGAAAGCGAGCAGACGCCGGGCCGACCGGACCGACCGGGCGGACGGAAACCGGTGGGGGAGTTCGGTGGGGAGGCTGGCAGCATGGGTGGGTGCTGTCGGCGAAGGAGCTGTCGGTGGAGGTGGGCGGGCGCCTCACGCTGGTCGAGGCGAGCTTCGCCGTGCGCGCCGGCGACAAGGTCGGGCTGGTGGGTCGCAACGGTGCGGGCAAGACGAGCCTGCTGCGGGTCCTCGCCGGCGACGACCCCCCGGCGGCCGGCACGGTGATGCGCCGGGGGAACCTGGGCTTCCTGCCGCAGGACCCCCGCACCCCCCGCCACGCCGCCGAGTCGACGGCACTGCGCCACGTGCTCGCCGGCCGGGGGCTCGACGAGCTCGCCGAGCGGGTCGAGAAGCTGCGCATCAGGGTCGACGAGGACCCCTCCGAGCGCAACGTCGCCCGCTTCGCCCGGGCCGAGGAGACGTTCGAGCGCGAGGGGGGCTACGCGGCGGAGGCCGAGGTGCGCCGCATCACCGCCGGGCTCGGCCTGGCGAGCGACCGCCTCGACCTGCCGCTGCGGGTCCTGTCCGGCGGCGAGCGCCGCCGGGTCGAGCTGGCCCGCATCCTGTTCGCCCGCAGCGACGTGCTGCTGCTCGACGAGCCCACGAACCACCTCGACGTCGACGCCAAGCAGTGGCTCATGGGCTTCCTGCGCACCTACCGGGGCGCCCTGCTGGTCGTGAGCCACGACCTCGCCCTGCTCGACGAGGCCATCACCCGGGTGCTGCACCTCGACGACGCCGCCGTCGACGAGTACCGGGGCACCTACAGCCAGTACCTGGAGGCGCGCCGCCTGGACGAGCAGCGCCGGGCGAAGCTCGCCACCCGCCAGCAGGCCGAGATCAGCCGGCTCTCGACGCTGGCCGACAAGATGCGGGGCCAGACCGAGAAGCGGGCCCGCATCGCCAAGAGCCTCGACACCAGGGTCGCCCGCTTGCGGGCCGAAGCCGTCGAGGGCCCGAAGAAGCAGCGGCGCATCCGGGTCCGCCTGCCCGACCCACCCCACGCCGGGCGCACGGTGCTCGAGGTCGAGGGCTTGGCCAAGGGCTACGGCGGTCCGCCCGTGTTCGAGGACGTCACGTTCGACGTCGGCCGGGGCGAGCGCCTGCTCGTGCTGGGCCTCAACGGCGCCGGCAAGACCAGCATGCTGCGCATCCTCGCCGGCCAGACCAGCCAGGACGCCGGCGACGTGCGGTTCGGCGTGGGCGTGTCCACCGGCTACTACGCCCAGGAGCACGAGGGCATCGAGTCGGGTCGCACCCTGCTCGACCACATGCGCGCCCAGGTGACCGCCACCGACCAGGAGCACCGGGACCTGCTCGGCATGTTCGGCCTGCCCGGCGACATGGCGTTCCAGGACGCCGGCACCCTGTCGGGCGGCGAGAAGACGAAGCTCGCCCTCGCCCAGCTCACCGCCGGCAGCCACAACCTGCTGCTGCTCGACGAGCCCACCAACAACCTCGACCCCCCGTCCCGGGACGCCGTCGCCGCCGCCCTCGGCGGCTGGGGCGGCGCCATGGTGCTGGTCAGCCACGACACCGACTTCGTGGCCGCCCTCGAGCCCGACCGGGTGCTGCTCATGCCCGACGGCACCGTCGACTACTTCAGCGACGAGCTGCTCGATCTGGTCTCGCTGGCGTAGTGCCGTAACCTCGAACCGATGCGCACCGCCCGGGTGATCCCCTGCCTCGACGTCGACGCCGGTCGCGTCGTGAAGGGCGTCAACTTCGTGGGCCTCCGCGACGCCGGCGACCCCGTCGAGCTGGCCGCCCGCTACGACGCCGAGGGCGCCGACGAGATCGTCTTCCTCGACATCACCGCCAGCTCCCACGCCCGCGACACGATCGTCGACGTGGTGGCCCGCACCGCCGAACAGGTCTTCATCCCCCTCACGGTCGGTGGGGGCGTCCGCAGCGTGGACGACGCCCGCCGCCTGCTGCGGGCCGGGGCCGACAAGGTGTCGGTGAACACCTCGGCGGTGTCCAAGCCCCACCTGGTCGAGCAGCTGGCCGGCGAGTTCGGCCGGCAGTGCGTGGTGGTGGCCATCGACGCCCGCCGGGCCCAGGTCGGCTTCGAGGTGTACACCCACGGGGGGCGCAAGCCGACCGGCCTCGACGCCGTGTCCTGGGCCGCCGAGGTCGAGAAGCTGGGCGCCGGCGAGATCCTGCTCACCTCGATGGACCGCGACGGGACCAGGGAGGGCTTCGACCTCGAGCTCACCGCGGCGGTCACCTCGGCGGTGGGCATCCCCGTGATCGCCAGCGGGGGGGTGGGCACGCTCGATCACCTGGTCGCCGGGGTGGTCGAGGGCGGCGCCGACGCCGTGCTGGCGGCGTCGATCTTCCACTTCGGCGAGCACACCGTCGCCCAAGCCAAGGCCCGCATGGCCGAGGCCGGCGTGGCGGTCCGGCCGGTCGAGGAGGTGCGCTGAGGTGCCCGACGGTCGCGAGGTGGACGACAAGCACCCCATCAAGATGCTGAACGACCGGCTGCTCGTGCAGCTGCCCAACAAGGAGGGCGAGCGCCGGTCCCGGTCGGGCATCCTCATCCCGGCCACCGCCCAGATGAGCAAGCGCCTGGCCTGGGCCGAGGTGGTGGCGGTGGGACCCAACGTGCGCTCGATCGAAGCCGGGGACCAGGTGCTGTTCAACCCCGAGGACCGCTTCGAGGTCGAGGTGCGGGGCGAGGACTACCTGATCCTGCGCGAGCGCGACATCCACGCCGTGGCCGCTCCCCGCCTGGAGGAGGGCTCGACGGGTCTGTACCTGTGACCGCCGTCGATCGGCCGCCGGCGCTCTAGGCTCGAACCATGCCCGTCACCACCCCCATCGACGTCACCGAGGAGCAGCTCGCCGCCGTCGCCTTCAACGCCGACGGCCTCGTCCCCGCCATCGTGCAGGAGCACGGCACCGGCCAGGTGCTGATGATGGCGTGGATGAACGACGAGGCGCTGCGCCGCACGTTCGAGACGGGCCGCACCTGGTTCTGGAGCCGGTCGCGCCAGGAGTACTGGTGCAAGGGCGAGACGTCCGGCGACCGCCAGTTCGTGCGCGAGGCGTACTACGACTGCGACGGCGACACCCTGCTGTTCGTGGTCGAGCAGGAGGGGCGGGGCGCGTGCCACACCGGCGAGCGCACCTGCTTCTTCCGCGCCTTCGGCCCGGACGGCGCCACCGGCTCGTAGCCGGCGCCGGCCGTGCTGCGCCCCAGCCGCGACGAGTTCCGGTCCCTTGCCCGGGAGCACACGGTGGTACCCGTGTGGCGGGAGGTGCTCGCCGACCTCATCACCCCGGTCGCCGCGTTCGCCCGGGTGGTCGGCGACGGCCCCGGCTTCCTGCTCGAGTCCGTCGAGCACGGGGAGCGCTGGAGCCGGTTCAGCTTCGTGGGGCGCAACCCGTCGGCCACGATCGTCGCCCGGGGAGGCCGGCTCGACATCGATGGCGCGCTGCCGCCGGACATCCCCCGTGACCGGGGTGTGCTGGCGGCCCTGGAGGTCCTGCTCGGGCGCTACCGCTCGCCCAGCCTGCCCGACCTCCCCCCGTTGCACGGCGGGGTCGTCGGCTACCTCGGCTACGACGTGGTGCGCGAGGTCGAGCGCCTCCCGGACGTGCCCCGCGACGACCAGGGGCTGCCCGACGCCGTGCTGTCGGTGATCGGGCAGCTGGCGGCGTTCGACCACTGGCGCCAGCGGGTGGCGCTCATCGACAACGTGATCGTCGAGCCGGGGGCCGACGACGACGCCCTCGACGCCGCCTACGACGGCGCGGCGGCCCGCCTCGACGACCTGGCCGCCGCCGGCGCCCGACCGCTCGACGAGCCGGTGGTCGACCCGCCCGACGCCGCCGACCCGCCGCCCGAGGTGCGGCGGACGGTGACGAGCGACGACTACGCCCGGGCGGTCGAGGCGGCCAAGGAGCACATCCTCGACGGCGACGCCTTCCAGATCGTGCTGTCGCAGCGCTTCGACCTCGACCTCGACGCCGAGCCCTTCGACGTGTACCGGGTGCTGCGCCAGGTGAACCCGAGCCCCTACATGTACTTCGTGCGCCATCCCGAGGTGACGCTGGTGGGCTCGTCGCCCGAGCCCATGGTGCAGCTGCTCGACGGGCGGGTGATCTCCCGGCCCATCGCCGGCACCCGGCGCCGGGGCGCCACCGACGAGGAGGACCGCCAGCTCGGCGCCGAGCTGCGCGAGCACCCCAAGGAGGTGGCCGAGCACGTCATGCTCGTGGACCTGGCCCGCAACGACGTGGGCCGAGTGGTGCGCTTCGGCACCGAGCAGGTCGACGAGCTGATGGTCCTCGAGCGCTACAGCCACGTCATGCACCTCACCTCGCAGGTCTCGGGCCTGCTCGCCGAGGGCCGGACGCCCATCGACGTGCTGCGGGCCACCCTGCCGGCGGGCACGGTCAGCGGCGCCCCCAAGGTGCGGGCCATGCAGATCATCGACAGCCTCGAGCCCACCAAGCGGGGCCCCTACGCCGGGGTGGTCGGCTACGTCGACTTCTCCGGCAACATCGACACGGCCATCGCCATCCGCACCATGGTGGTGACGGGGGAGCGGGCGTCGGTGCAGGCGGGTGCGGGCATCGTGGCCGACAGCGACCCGTACGCCGAGGACAAGGAGTGCCAGGCCAAGGCGGCCGCGCTGCTCGCGGCGGTGCCGGCGGCCCGGCGGATGCGCCGCCAGCGCCGGGGCGAGGAGTCGGCCCCATGACCCGGCGCGAGCCCGGACCCGACTTCGCCACCGACTACCTGGCGCTGCGTCGCGAGGCGGGGGTGGTCGACCTGCCCCGCGACGTGGTGCGGGCCCGCGGGCCCGACGCCGAGGCGTTCCTGCAAGGGCAGCTCAGCCAGGACGTGGCCGCCCTGACCGCCGGCGCGTCGGCGTGGACGTTCGTGCTCGCCCCGCACGGCAAGGTGGACGGGTTCGCGCGGGTCACGCGCACGGCCGACGACACCTTCGTGCTCGACACCGACGCCGGTGCCGGGGAGGCCCTGATCGCCCGGCTCGAGCGCTTCAAGCTGCGCACCCGCTGCGACCTCGAACCCCTCGACTGGCGCTGCCTGGCGGTGCGGGGTCCCGCCGCCGCCGCCGTGCGGGCCCGCCTCACCCCGCCCCCGCCCGACCAGGGGTTCGACGCGCCGGCCGACTGGCCGGGCCTGCCGGGCTTCGACCGGCTCGGCGCCGATCCCGCCGCACCCGAGGGCCTGCGGCGGTGCGGGCTCGACGCCTACGAGGCGGTGCGCATCGAGGCTGGGGTGCCCCTGGTCGGCGCCGAGCTCACCGAGGACACGATCCCGGCCGAGGCCGGCATCGTCGAGCGGGCCGTCAGCTTCACCAAGGGCTGCTTCACCGGGCAGGAGCTGGTCGCCCGCATCGACGCCCGCGGCGGCAACGTCCCCCGGCACCTGCGGGGCGTCCTCGTCGCCCGCAACGTCCGGCCTCCGGTGGGCGCGACCCTCGTCGTCGACGGCAAGGACGTGGGCGCCCTCACGAGCGTGGCCGAGTCGCTCGACCGGCGCGCCCCGGTGGCCCTGGCCTACGTGCGGCGCGCCGTGGAGCCGCCGGCCGAGGCAACCGTGGTGTGGGACGGCGGCGAGGCCCCGGCTCGGATCGAGGCCCTCCCGCTCGTAACCTGACAGCCGTGCCCGACCGTCCCTCACGGCGCGGGGCCCGTCCATCCGGGTCCTCCCACCCGCCACGCCGGCGGCGCCGCGCCGCCGGGCTCCTGGTGGCTGCCGTGCTCGGTGCGCTCCTGGCCGCGGCGTGCGCCGAGGTGCGGGTCCGCGAGCTCCAGGCGCCTGACACGAGCGCCCCCCTGCCGACCACCACGACCTCCGAGGCCTTCGACTTCAGCGCCGTCGTCCTGCCCCCTGTCGAGGGGGTGACCACCACGACGGTCGCGCTGGGTCCGGGGAGCGCCCGGCTGTTCGGGTGGGTCGACGGGCCCGACGGCCGGGTGGCGGGCGCAACCGTGCGCATCCAGCGGATCGTCGGTGACGGCGTCGCCCAGCTCGACGTGCTCACCGCCGAGGACGGCACGTGGGAGGTGCCCGGCGTCCTCGGTGGCCGCTACCGGGTGCGAGCGTGGCGGGCGCCCGACCTGGCCCTGGTCGAGCCCCAGATCTTCTTCCTGAACGCCGGCGAGCAGCGCGAGACGGCGCTGCAGGTCTCGCAGTTCCGCGGCACGACCGTCGAGGCCAGCTGGGCGCCGAGCCGGCCGTGGGCGGGTGACACCGTGCTGCTCGCCGTGCGGGTCGCCGCCCGGGCGGTGGACGAGGAGGGCGTCGTCACCGAGGTGCCCCAGCCGGGGGTCGAGGTGCAGCTGCGGGGATCGGCCCGCTGGCAGGCCCTCAGCCCGAACCCGGTGACCACCGAGGACGACGGCGCCGCCCGCTGGCGCCTCGAGTGTCGCGCGCCGGGCCTGCACCCCCTCGCCGTCGTGCTCGACGGTGTCGACCAGCTGCCCATCGACGTGCCCGAGTGCGGTGACCCGGCGGCGACGACGACCACTACGGCCACCACCACGACCGTGCCGGACGGCGGCGACGAGGGGGGCGACGACGGATGACCGTCGTCCACGGCCAGCCGTTGAAGTGCTACCACCGGGTGGGCCCGGCCGAGCTCGCCGTGGTCGAGGCCGGCCCCGACGGCGCCCCGCCCGTGCTGTTCCTGCACGGCATGCCCACGCACTCGTACCTGTGGCGCCACGTGCTCCACGAGCTCGACGGCGAGGTGCGCGCCTGGGCGCCCGACCTGATGGGGCTGGGGGACACGAGGGTCTCCCCGTACGAGGACTTCACGATCCCCATGCAGGCCGAGCTGCTGCTCGAGTGGCTCGACGTGCTCGGCCTCGACCGCGTCGCCGTCGTCGGCCACGAGCAGGGAGGGGCGGTGGCCCAGCAGCTCGTGGCGAACCACCCGGAGCGGGTCTCGCACCTGTGCCTCGTCGACTCGGTCGCCTACGACAGCTGGCCGGTCCCGCTGGTCACCCGCGCCATGCGGCTGGCCCGCACACCGGGCCTCGACGTGGTCGGCTACGCCCTCGACGTGCCGCGCCGGGTGGCGCACGCCCGCATCGGGTTCGCCCGGGCGGTGTACGACCGCTCGATCCTCACCGGCGACGTCATCGACGAGTACGTCCGGCCGCTCACAACGGTGGAGGGCCGGGAGCGGGCCCGGCGGTTCCTGCTCGCCGGCGACGCCCGCTACACCCTCGAGTGCGTGCCCGGCCTGCGGGCCTACCCGGGGCCCGCGGCGGTCGTCTGGGGCGCGGATGACGTGTTCCTCTCGCCGTCGTGGGGGCTGCGCCTGGTGGAGGACCTGCCGGGTGCCGGCGAGCTCGACCTGCTGCCGTTCTGCGGGCACCTGGTGCCCGAGGAGCGGCCCGCCCAGCTGGCCGCCGTGATCCGCCGGCTGCTCGAGCGACCGGGTCACGAGGGGTGAGCGCGCCGGAGGTCGACCTGTACGCCGTGCTCGGCGTGCGCGTCGACGCCCCGGCCGACGAGGTGCGGCGGGCGTACCTGCGGCTGGCCCGGGAGCACCACCCCGACTTCCACGCCGGAGACCAGCCGGAGGAGCGGGCGGCGGCCGCCGACCGCATGCGGGCGGTGAACGAGGCCTGGGCCGTGCTCGGCGACCCGGCCCGCCGCCAGCGGTACGACCGCGAGCGCCAGCGCGCCGCCCGGGGCGGACCCGACCCCGGCTTCGTCCCCTTCGACGACGACGACGAGCCCGATCCCCGCCTCGCGCCCGATGTCCCGTACGCGCCGCCGATCGGCGGCCGGGCGCGCCGGGTCCTGGCGGTGGCGCCGGCGCTGTGCCTCGGCCTGGCCGTCGTGCTCGGCGCCGTCGGTTCGATCGTACGGATCCCGCCTCTCGTCGCCGTCGCCGCCGTGCTCCTCGTCCTCGGGGTCCTCGGGTTCGTGATCCTCCCGCTGCTCGCCCTCTCCGAGGCCCGCCGCCACGGCTGACCCCGAGGGCCCCGGAGCGGGGAGGGGAGGGCGCCGGCGGTAGGCTCCGGCGGCGTGGGCACCTACCTCGACGAGATCGTCGCCGCCCACCGCGCCGACGCGGCCGCCGACGGCCGGGACCTGCGCCGCCTCGCGGCCGATGCCGAGGCGAAGGCGTCCGAGCGGGCGGCCGCCGGCGACCGGCGCGACCTGGTCGCCGCCCTCACCGCCGGGGACCGGT
Source organism: Actinomycetota bacterium (assembly GCA_004366205.1). GTDB lineage: Bacteria > Actinomycetota > Acidimicrobiia > Acidimicrobiales > CADCSY01 > SIRW01. Next base: position 10,597 of record SIRW01000098.1, read on the forward strand.
TGGCGGTGATCGCCGAGGTCAAGCGGCGCTCGCCGTCGAAGGGCGACCTGGCGCCGGGCCTCGATCCCGCCCGGCTCGCCGAGGAGTACGAGGCGGGCGGCGCCGCCGCCCTGTCCGTGCTCACCGACGAGCCCCACTTCGGCGGGTCCGCCGGCGACCTCGCCGCCGCCCGGGCCGCTTGTGACCTGCCCACCCTGCGAAAGGACTTCACGGTGCACGAGCGCGACGTGCACGATGCGGTCCTGATGGGCGCCGACGCCGTGCTGCTGATCGCCGCCGTCCTCGACGACGGCGAGCTCACGTCGCTCGCGCGCCGGGCCGCCGACCTGGGCCTCGCGGCGCTCGTCGAGGTGCACGACGAGGCCGAGCTCGACCGGGCCCTCGCCGCCGGCGCGACGGTCGTCGGGGTGAACCAGCGGGACCTGCGCACCTTCGAGGTCGATCAGGCCCGGGCGGTCCGCCTGGCCGAGCGCTTCCCGGCGGGCGTCGTGGCCGTCGCCGAGTCGGGCATCCGGGGCCCGGCCGACGCCGAGGCCCTGGCCGCCGCCGGCTACCACGCCGTGCTGGTGGGCGAGCACCTCGTCACCAGCGCCGACCCGGGCGCGGCGGTGCGCGCGCTGGGGGTGCCGCGGTGTTCGTGAAGGTGTGCGGCACCACGAGCGAGGACGACGCGCTCCTGGCCGTCGCCATGGGCGCCGACGCCGTCGGGTTCATCTTCGCCCCCTCGCCCCGCCAGGTGGCGCCGGTCCGGGTGCGCGACATCGTCCGTCGCCTCCCACCCGAGATCATCACCGTCGGTGTGTTCCGGGACGAGCACCCGCAGCGGGTTGTCGAGGTCGTGCACCAGTGCGGCCTGCGGGCCGCCCAGCTGCACGGTCGGGAGACGGCCGACGACACCGCCTACGTGGCGAGCCGGGTGCCGCTCGTCATCAAGGCGTTCGCCGCCGGGGACCCCGCCCTTCCCCGAGCCGCGGACTTCGGCGCCGGCGCCATCCTCGTCGACTCGCCGAACCCGGGATCGGGCCAGGTGTTCGACTGGTCGCTCACCGGCGAGGCGCCCACGGGCGTCCGGTTGATCCTCGCCGGCGGCCTCGGCCCCGACAACGTGGCCACCGCCATCGCCCGGGTGCAGCCCTGGGGGGTCGACGCCGTGTCGGGTCTCGAGTCCCGGCCGGGCAAGAAGGACCCCCGCCTGGTGCGGGCGTTCGTGGCGGCGGCCAAGGCGGCCGCACCCCGCCCCTACGAGGGCGACGCCAACGCTCCGTACGACTGGCAGGAGGACCCCACCGCGTGATCGAGCCCGGCGACGACGGGCGCTTCGGGGAGTTCGGCGGGCGGTTCGTCCCCGAGGCGCTCATGCCCGCGTGCCTCGAGCTCGAGGCGGCGTTCCGCGCCGCCTGGGCCGACCCGGCGTTCCGTGAGGAGTACGACCAGGTGCTGCGCGAGTACGCCGGGCGCCCGTCGCCCGTCACCGAGTGCCACCGGCTGTCCGAGCAGCTCGGCGTGCGGGTGCTGCTGAAGCGCGAGGACCTGAACCACACCGGGTCCCACAAGATCAACAACGTCCTCGGCCAGGCGCTGCTGACCCGGCGCATGGGCAAGCCCCGGGTGATCGCCGAGACCGGCGCCGGCCAGCACGGCGTGGCCACGGCCACCGCCGCGGCCCTGTTCGGGCTCGACTGCGTCGTCTACATGGGCGCCATCGACGTCGAGCGCCAGGCGCTCAACGTGTTCCGCATGCGCCTCCTCGGCGCCGAGGTCGTGCCGGTCGACAGCGGCAGCCGCACCCTGAAAGACGCCGTCAACGAGGCCATGCGCGACTGGGTCGCCAGCGTCGAGACGACCCACTACTGCCTGGGGTCGGTGATGGGCCCCCACCCCTACCCGTGGCTCGTGCGCGAGCTGCAGTCGGTGATCGGCGCCGAGGCCCGCGAGCAGTGCCACGCGCTGCTCGGCGGCGCGGACCCCGACGTCGTCGTCGCCTGTGTGGGTGGCGGCTCGAACGCCGCCGGCATCTTCGCGGGGTTCGTCGACACCGGCGCCGAGCTCGTCGGGGTCGAGCCCGCCGGCGGGGCCGCCATCGGCCGGGGCGTGCCCGGTGTGGTCCACGGCATGCGGTCCTACCTCTTGCAGGACGAGTACGGCCAGGTCGCCGAGGCCCACTCGATCTCGGCGGGCCTCGACTACCCGGGTGTCGGGCCCGAGCACGCGCACCTGGCCACGATCGGCCGCGCCCGCTACGAGGCCGTCACCGACGCCGAGGTGCTCGACGCCTTCCAGCTCCTGGCCCGCACCGAGGGCATCATCTGCGCACTCGAGTCGGCCCACGCCCTGGCGTGGGTCGCCCGGGAGCCGTCGCTGCGCGGCCGGACCGTGCTGGTCAACCTCTCGGGCCGGGGGGACAAGGACGTGGCCGAGGTCGAGCGGCTGCTGCGGTGACGGCGTGACCGGCGTGCGCACCGACCACGGGGCCCTCGAGGCCCACCTCCGGGCCCGGCGGGCCGAGGGCCGCAAGCTGCTCGTCCCGTACGTCACCGCCGGCCTCGACGACCGCTGGCTCGAGACGCTGGCGGCGGTGGCCGCCGCGGGCGCCGACGCCGTGGAGATCGGCATCCCGTTCTCCGACCCGGTCATGGACGGCCCGACCATCCAGGAGGCCTCGGCCCGGGCCCTGGCCAACGGGGCCACGCCCCCGGGGGTGCTCGCCGAGCTCGGGCGTGCCGGCCTGGACGTGGGCGTGCCGCTCGTCGTCATGACCTACTACAACCTGGCGTTCCGGGCCGGCCACCACCGGTTCGCGTCCTCGCTCGCCGAGGCCGGCATCGCCGGGGCCATCCTCCCGGACCTGCCGCTCGAGGAGTCCGAGGGATGGGAGTCCGCCGCCGCGGCCGCCGGCATCGAGCCCGTCCTGCTGGCCGCCCCGGTGACCCCCGACGGCCGCCTGCGGCGGATCTGCGAGCGCTCCCGGGGGTTCGTCTACGCCGTGAGCCGGATGGGGATCACCGGCGAGCGCGCCTCGGTGGCCGAGTCGGCGGGGGTGCTGGTTCGGCGGATCCGGGCCTTGACCGACACCCCGGTACTGGTCGGGTTCGGCGTCTCCACACCCCAGCACGCCGTCGAGGTGTGCTCGGCCCGGGGGGCGGGGGCCGACGGCGTGATCGTGGCCTCGGCGCTGCTCCGGCGGCTGCTGGACGGGGGCGGGCCGGACGACGCCGCCACCTTCGTCGCCACGCTCCGTGACGCAATCGACACGGAGGCGGACTAGCGCGCGGCCAGGTCGCGTGAGCGGACCCGCCCGGCGGTAGGTTGCCGGCGTGACCGACGCCGCCGGCAAGACCTGGATCGTCGACGACCGACCCAGCCGCCGCTACCCGCTGTACACCCGGGGCAACGTGGGCGAGGTCTTCCCGACGGTCGTGGCGCCGCTCACCTGGTCGCTGTACGGCCGCGAGGCCGAGGCCGGCTGGCGCGACGCCTTCCGGGACTTCGGCGTCCTGCTCGAGGACGACTTCGGCGCCGAGCCGATGGGGATCCTCGGCGTCTTCGGGGGCTACTGCTACCTGAACGCCAGCTACATCCGGGTGGTGGCCGTGCGGACACCGGGGCTCACCGTCGAGCAGATGGACCGGCAGTTCTTCGGCGAGTCCGAGGCGCCGCCGTACGTGCCCCGCACGGGCGACCGGAGCCTGGTGGCCAGCGCCCGCATCGGCCGGATGCTGCTGCGCACCCTGAACGCCAAGGCGCTGCCCCGGCTCGAGGAGGACAAGGAGCTCGTGGCGCACTGGCTGGCGCGCCTGCCCCGGCCCGCCGACGCCGGCGACGACGAGCTGGCAGCCGTGCTCACGGCCTTCCGGCCGGTGTTCCGCCGGCTGTTCGCCCACCACATCCTCACGTCGTTCCAGGCCACGATCGGGCCGGGGCTGCTCGACGACCTCGCCACCGGCAAGCTCGGCGACCCCACGCTGGCGAACCGGCTGCTCGGCGGCATCGGCCAGGTCGAGTCGGCCGAGCCGTCCGTGGCGATGTGGGAGCTCTCCCGGGTCGCCGCCGTCCACCCCGCGGTGGCGGCGCTGTTCGACCGGGGGGTCGACGAGGTCGCGGCGGCGGTCGAGGCGGGGAAGGCGCCCGAGCCGTTCGCCTCCGGGTTCGCCCAGCTCCTCGCCCGGCACGGATCGCGCGGGCCGAACGAGTGGGAGATCTCCTCACCGACGTGGGGCACCCGGCCCGAGCTCGCCCTGGTGGCCATCGACCGCATGCGCCAAGCCGACCCCAGGCACGATCCCACCGCCCAGCGGGCCCGGCTCGAGCGCGAGCGCCTCGACGCGACCGCCGAGGTCCGGGGCCGCCTGCGCGGTCCTGCCCGCTGGCAGTTCGAGCGCGCCCTGCGGTCGGCCCAGCTGTTCTCCCAGGGCCGCGAGCGCAGCAAGACCACGGTGGTGCGGGCCATCCACGGCGTGCGGCTCTGCCTCTACGAGCTCGCCCGCCGGGTGGGGGAGCGCGGCGGGTCGCCCGACCCCGCCGACCTCGCGCTGGTGACGATCGGCGAGCTGGAGCGCCACGTCGCCGAGCCGGCCGAGCTGGCCGGCGCCGTCGCCGACCGGCGCGCCACCCGTGACCGGCTGGCGGCGCTGGTCCCACCCTTCGTCTTCGAGGGCACCCAGCCCGAGCCGGACACGTGGGAGTCCCGCGAGGCGGCGCGCCAGGCCGTGGCCGCCGGGGCCGAGCTGGCCGGGATCGCCGGCTGCCCCGGCGTCGCCCGGGGGCGCGCCCGGGTCGTGCTCGACCCCCTCGACCCCCGCGGGCTGGGCCCGGGTGAGGTGCTGGTCGCGCCGCTGACCGACCCGTCGTGGACACCGCTGTTCGTGCCCGCCGAAGCGGTCGTCGTCGACGTCGGCGCCCAGCTGAGCCATGCCGTGATCGTGGCCCGCGAGCTCGGGATCCCCGCCGTGGTGAGCGTCACCGACGCCACCCGGACCATCCCCGACGGCGCCCTCGTCGAGGTCGACGGCGACCGCGGCGTGGTGCGGGTGCTCGAGCTGTGACGGCCGTGCCGGAGGGCCCGCCGACCGCGCCCCCGCCCGGTGCCGGCGCCCTCGACCGCCGCGTCGAGGGCTGCGAGCTCTGCGAGGCCGCCCGCATCACCCCGTGGCACCACGAGGACGACGTGTGCTGGGTCGCCGACTGCGAGGCGTGCGACGTGCCCATGGTGGTGTGGCGCCGGCACGGCACCCAGCCCCCGGCGGCCGACCTCGACCACATGCTGGGCGAGCTCGAGCGGGTCGCCACCGGGCTGTTCGGCGCCGGCGCCTACCGTGTCGACCGCGACATGCGCCAGATCCCCGACCACTTCCACGCTCACGCCCGCGACGACGGCTGGTGGCACCGCCGCTTCGGAGGACGGCGGTGAGCGCCCCGAACCGGTCCGGCCCGCCGGCGCCCGCGTGGTTCACCGCCGCCGTCGCCGCAACGTACGACGACGTCACGGTCGAGGTCGACGGCTGCCCGATCCACTACCTGCGCTGGGGCGACCGGCGCCTGCCCGGCCTCGTCCTCGTGCACGGCGGCGCCGCCCACGCCCACTGGTGGAGCTTCATCGCCCCGCACCTCACCCGGCACTACCAGGTCGCCGCCATCGACCTGTCCGGCCACGGCGACAGCGGTCGGCGCGAGACCTACGCCCGGGACACATGGGCGGCCGAGGTCATGGCCGTCGTCGACGACTGCGCGTTCCCCGGCCCACCCGTCGTGGTCGGTCACAGCATGGGCGGCTTCGTCTCGATCGTCGCCGCCGCCCTCCACGGCGACCGGCTGGCGGGCTGCGTCGTGGTCGACTCGCCCGTCCGCCGTCCCGACCCCGAACAGGAGGAGGGCTCGCGGGGCCGGGCGTTCCGCAACCCCAAGACGTACGCCACGCTCGACGAGGCCGTCGCGCACTTCCACCTCGTGCCGCCCCAGCCCTGCGAGAACGCCTTCATCGTCGACCACATCGCCCGCCACTCGCTGCGGCGCACCGAGGCGGGGTGGACCTGGAAGTTCGATCCCGTCATCTTCCGGCGGTTCATGCCCCGGGCGATCCACGAGTTCCTCGCCGACGTGCGGTGCCGGGTGGCGGTGTTCCACGGCGAGCACAGCGCCATCTGCACGCCGGACGTCATGGACTACATGAACGAGCTGCTCGGCCGCAACGCCCCGTTCGTGGAGATCCCCCAGGCCCACCACCACCTGCTGCTCGATCAGCCGCTCGCCTTCATCGCCGCGCTGCGGGCGATCCTGGCCGACTGGGAGCACAGCGTGCCCACCCGCGCCGACTGGCGGCCCGACTGAGAAGTTATCGCATGTCACGTGCAAGTTGAGTAGGATCAAGGGAGTGAGCACCGGCGTCGACCACCCGGCCGATCCCGCGGCCGAGCCGCGCGTCGACGGGCGGACCGCCCGCGGCCAGCGGACCCAGGCGGCCATCGTCGACGCCCTCCTCGCCCTCGTCGAGGAGCAGGTCGAGCTCACCGCCCCCCGCATCGCCGAGCGGGCCGGCGTGTCGGTCCGCTCGATCTACCAGCACTTCGCCGACCTCGAGGCGCTGTTCGCCCACGCCTCGAACCGCCAGGTCGAGCGCATCCTCGAGATGGCCCGGCCCCTCCCGACCGCGGGGCCCCTCGACCAGCGCCTCGACGCCCTCGTCGCCCAGCGGGGCCGCATCCTCGAGGCCATCACCCCGGTGGCCCGGGCCTCGCGTCGCCAGGAGCCGGTGTCGCCCACGCTGCGCGAGACCCGGCGGGGTCTCGAGGACATGGGCCGCGCCGAGCTCGCCGCCGTGTTCGCGCCCGAGCTGGCGGACCGGACGCCGGCCGAGCGCGACGCCCTGCTCGACCGGCTCGAGACGGCCGCGTCCTGGCCTGTCTGGGAGTTCCTGCGCGATCGGGGCCACGGCGTCGACGCCGCCGCCGCCGTGGTGCGCGACCTGCTCGCCGCCCAGCTGGCCGCGGCCCGCTGACCGCCCGACCCGACCCCACCCGCCACCGATACCCCCAGGAGGAACCACATGAGCGACGCCCCCGTCACCCAGGAGCAGCTCGCCGAGCTCGTCGCCGGCGCGACCGACGAGCAGATCCTCGAGTTCGCCCAGGCCGCGCCCGACGGCATCGACGGCGTGCTCCGGCAGATCTTCGACGCCATGGCCGAGCGCTTCCAGCCCGACAAGGCGGCCGGCCAGAGCGCCGTCATCGGCTGGGACATCACCGCGCCCGACGGCACGCACAGCTGGCAGGTGAAGGTCGCCGACGGCACCTGCACGGTCACCAAGGACGGCAGCGACGAGGCCCGGGTGACGCTCGGGCTGTCGTTCCCCGACTTCCTGCGGATGATCACCGGCAACCTCGACGGCATGCAGGCGTTCATGGGCGGCAAGCTGCGCCTCTCCGGCGACATGATGTTCGCCCAGTCGATCCAGAGCTGGTTCGGCCAGTAGCCCGGCGCCGGGCGGCGCCCGGGCGTCCCGCCGCCCGGTAGGGTCTGCGGGCCATGAAGTTCGGGATCATCTTCGCCAACACCGGCCCCGCCGCCGTCGACCCCGGCTACGCCGCCAGGCTCGGCCGCATCGCCGAGGACGCCGGCTTCGACTCGCTGTGGACGGTCGAGCACGTCGTCGTGCCCGCCGGCTACGAGTCCGCGTACCCCTATTCCCGGGACGGCCGCATGCCGGGCGGGGAGGACATGCCGATCCCCGACCCGCTCATCTGGCTCACGCACGTCGCGGCCCACACCGAGCGGATCCGCCTCGCCACCGGCATCCTGATCCTCCCGCAGCGCAACCCGGTTGTGCTGGCCAAGGAGGTCGCGACCCTGGACGTGCTGTCCGGCGGCCGGGTCACGCTCGGTGTCGGCGTGGGCTGGCTCGCCGAGGAGTTCGCCGCCATCGGCGTGCCCTTCGACGACCGCGGCGCCCGTACCGACGACCACATCCGGGCCCTGCGCGCCCTGTGGACCCTGGCCGAGCCCACCTACGAGGGCGAGTTCGTCTCGTTCGCGCGGGCCAAGAGCTACCCCAAGCCCGTGCAGGACGGTGGCGTGCCCATCGTCATCGGCGGCCACACGCCCGCGGCGGCGCGCCGGGCCGGGCGGCTGGGCGACGGGTTCTTCCCCGCCCGCGGCGACCTCGCGACGCTGCCCGGCCTGCTCGACGAGATGCGCCGCGCCGCCCGGGAGGCCGGCCGCGATCCCGACGCCATCGAGGTCACGACGGGGGGCGCCATGGACGTCGAGGGCGCCCGGCGGTACGCCGACGCGGGCGTCGACCGCCTCGTCGTGCCGCCCCTCGGGTTCGATCTCGACACGCTCGAGCGGCAGCTGGGGGAGTTCGGCGAGAACGTCATCGCCAAGCTCGCGTGACGGGCAGTGGGGCTCGCGGCGCCCGAGGGTGCTTGACTTCACTGCGCCGGTCGAGTCGCATTGACCCCCAGAGGGGCCCCGTCGGGGCCACGACAAGGAGGTCCATGTGAACAAGTCCGAGCTCGTGAAGGAGATCGCCGACCGAACCGGCGTCTCGCAGTCCGACGTCGACTCCGTCGTCAGCGGGCTGTTCGATGTGGTTGCAGGGGCGATTTCGCGCGGCGAGAAGGTGACCATCCCCGGATGGATCTCCTTCGAGCGCGGCGAGCGCTCGGCCCGCACCGGTCGCAACCCCCAGACGGGCGAGGCCATCCAGATCCCGGCCACCAAGACGGCCAAGATCTCGGCGGGCTCCAAGCTCAAGAACATCGCGGCCGGCAAGGAGCAGGCGCCCTAGGTCGCATGCTCGCCCCCGGAGACCCCGCACCCGACTTCACGCTCACCGACCAGCACGGCCAGACCGTGCGGTTGGCCGACCTCCGGGGCCGGCCGGTCCTCGTGTACTGGTACCCGAAGGCCGACACGCCTGGCTGCACCACCCAGGCGTGCGGCCTTCGGGACGTCCTGGGCGACATCGGCGACACCGCGGTCGTCGGCATCAGCCCCGACCCGCCCGAGGCGCTCGCACGCTTCGACGGCAAGCACGGGCTGGGGTTCACGCTGCTGTCCGATCCCGACCACGCGGTCGCCGAGGCCTGGGGTGTGTGGGGCGAGAAGTCCATGTACGGCCGCACGTACATGGGCATCATCCGTTCGGCGTTCCTGCTCGACGCCGAGGGTCGGGTCACCGAGGCCTGGTACCGGATCTCGCCCAAGGACACACCGAAGAAGCTCCTCGCCGCGCTGGCCAGCCGGGCGTGACCGGCCTGCCCCGCCCCGACGAGGTCCTGCCGCACCGGGACCCGTTCCTGTTCGTCACCGAGGTGACCTCGATCGACCCGGGCCGGGCGGCCACCGGGTTCTGGCGGCTCACCGGCGACGAGCCGTTCTTCGCCGGCCACTTCCCGGGCCGGCCCACCCTCCCCGGGGTGCTGATGGTCGAGTCCCTCGCCCAGCTGGGAGGCATCGCCGTGCTGGGCGACGAGCGCTACGCGGGCAAGCTGCCGCTCTTCGGCGGCATCGACGGCGCCCGGTTCCGGCGCCAGGTGGTCCCCGGCGACACGCTCGACCTCGAGGTCGAGATGACCAGGATGTCGGCCCGGGCCGGACGGGGGCGGGGTCGGGCATCGGTGGGTGGCGAGACGGCCTGCGAGGCCGAGCTGCTGTTCGTCGTGGTCGACGCCAGGGCGGCCGGCGGGTAGATCTCACGTTTCGCCGCTCGGTGGCGTTGTATGGGGGTGGTGACGCGCCGGCTCCCCCCGTTCCAGGCCCTCGTCGACGACCACGGCGCCGACGTGTGGCGCTACCTGTGCGCCACGGTCGGGCCGGCCGCGGCTCCCGACTGCTACCAGGAGACCTTCCTGGCGGCGTTGCGCGCCTACCCCACGCTGCGCAACGGCGACAACCTGCGGGCCTGGCTCGTCACCATCGCCCACCGCAAAGCCCTCGACACCTGGCGCGCCACCGCCCGCACCCCCACCCCCCATCGAATCGGCGACCGAATCGGCGACCGAATCGGCGACCGAATCGGCGACCGAATCGGTGACCGAATCGGCGACCGAATCGGTGACCGAATCGACAAAACGCGCACGGTCGCGGGACCCGAGGCAGCCGACGGCGAGCTCTGGGACGCCGTCGCCGGACTCCCCGAGAAGCAACGGGCGGCCGTGTTCCTCCGCTTCGTCGCCGACCTTCCCTACGCCGCCATCGCCGCCGCCATCGACTGCTCCGAAGCAGCCGCCCGCCAGAACGTCCGCGCCGCCCTGGCCCGCCTGCGCACCCAGCTCGACCCCGAGGAGGACCATGCCTGACTGCCCCAGACCCCCTCGCCGAACCCGACCGAGTGCGCCGCCCGCCGCCGCGCCGTCCGTAACCTTCTCGGCTTCGGGAGCGGACGAGCCCCGAGCCGGACGGGCCCTCTCCCGACGGCTCGCCGCCGGACCGCCGGACGCGGCGACCGTGGCCGGCCCACCGGCGCTCGACGTCCTGCGGCTGCACGGCGAGGGGCTGGTCGACGTCGCCTACGGCACCGTCGACTCGCCCCTCGGCGAGCTGCTCGTCGCCGTGACCGAGGCAGGCCTGGTACGCCTGTCGTGGGTCGCCGACGGAACCGGGCCGGTGCTGGAGATGCTCGCCCGGACGGTATCACCTCGGGTGCTCGAGGCCCCATCCCGCACCGACCGGGTCCGACGCCAGCTCGACGAGTACTTCGCCGGCCGGCGCCGCCGCTTCGACGTGGAGGTCGACTGGCGCCTCACGGCCGGGTTCGGCCGGGCGATCCTGCAGGCGACGGCTGCCATCCCGTGCGGTGAGGTCCGGACGTACAGCCAGATGGCCGCCGACGCTGGCAGCCCCCGGGCGGCGCGCGCCGCGGGGAACGCGCTGGGCGCGAACCCCATCCCCATCGTCGTGCCGTGCCATCGCGTGGTCCGCGCCGGCGGCCATCTCGGCGGCTACACCGGCGGCCTCGACCGCAAGCGCCACCTCCTCCGCCTCGAAGGCGTGCTGTAGCTCGAAACGAGGGGTACCGCGAGCGGGGTCGCGCGTGCTCGACTGCACCCATGCATCGCCACCTCGACGAGGCGATCGCGGAGCTCGCCCGCACCCAGTGCTCCGTCTTCAGCCACCGCCAGGCCCACGCGCTCGGCATGGACCGTCACCTGCTCTACCGCCGCCGGAAGGCCGGCGCCTACACCGACGAGGCGCCGGGCGTCTGCGGCATCGCCGGCACCGCCCACAGCTTCGACCGCCGCCTCTGGACCGCCCACCTCGCCCTCGGCCCGACGTCCGTCGTGTCGCACGAGTCCGCCGCCGCGGCCCGCGGCCTTGCCGGCTTCCCTCCGCGCAAGGTGGTGCTCACGGTGCCGCACGGCACCCGCTACCAGCTCGAGGGCGTCACGGTGCACCAGATCAGCGACCTCACCGAACGCACACCCGAGCGCATCGTCTTCGACGTGGTCCCCGGCTTGCCCGTGACCGACGTGACCCGGACCCTCACCGATCTTGCCGCCGTGGCGCATCCCGCCCGGCTCGGGGCTGCGCTCGACGACGCCGTGCACCGCAAGCTGACCACCTACGCCGACGTCGGGTCCTGCCTGGTGACCATCGGGAGGCAGGGCAAAGCCGGCATGGTGAGGCTCGCCGAGCTGCTCGACTCGCGGCTGGGTCGGCCGGCCTCCACGAGTGAGGCCGAGCGCCGCTTCGTCGAGCTCGTCAACGGTCACCTGCCCCCGCCCGAGTCGCAGCGACCCTTGCCGGGTCCCGGCATCGAAGGCCTGTGCGACTTCTGCTGGCCCCGTGCCCGCCTGATCGTCGAGATCGACAGCCGCAGCTGGCACGGCCGCATCACCGCCCTCAGGAAGGATCGCGAGCGCGACGCCCAGGCCGCCCGACAGGGTTGGCAGACGCACCGGATCCTCTTCGAGCACATCCGTGACGACCCGGCGAACACGCTCGCCGAGCTGGTCGAGATCCACGCGGTGCGCCTGGCGCAGCTCGGCGCCGCCTGAACGGCGAGCGCAATTTCTCTCGAGAGGTTTCTCGAGAGCCTGGGTTGCGGATTCCGCAACGATTCCTCTCGAAAAACCAGATGAGAGGAATTGCGCACCGCCGGACGAATGGGGTTCGCCGCGGCGGGAGGGTCAGCTCTGCGGGGGCGGGCTGAACACGAGGCAGCCGTTGTGGCCGCCGAAGCCGAAGCTGTTGGACAGCGCCGGGGCGGGCTCCCACGGGCGGGCCGAGCCCAGGACGACGTCGAGGTCGATCTCGGGATCGACCGCCTCGGTGCCCACCGTCGGCGGGATGAGGCACCGGTCGATCGCCAGCACCGTCGCGGCGGCCTCCAGCGCTCCGGCCGCACCCAGGGCGTGGCCCGTCACGCCCTTGGTGGACGTGACCGGCGGGCCGGGGGCGCCGAACACCTTGTTGATGGCGGCAGCCTCGGCGGCGTCGTTCAGTGGGGTGGACGTGCCGTGGGCGTTGATGTGGCCGATGTCGCCGGGGGTGAGCCCCGCGTCGGCGATGGCCAGCTCCATGCACCGCACGGCGCCGGCGCCCGAGGGCTCGGGGGCGGTGATGTGGTGCGCGTCGGCGGTGCTCGCCGTGCCGGCGAGCTCGGCGTAGATGCGGGCGCCCCGGGCGCGGGCCGCCTCCAGCTCCTCCAGCACGAGCACAGCGGCCCCCTCGGCCATAACGAACCCGTCGCGATCGGCCGAGAACGGCCGGGACGTGCCCGACGACGAGAGCGCCGTCATGTTGGCGAAGCCGGCGATGGCGACGTCGTTGATGGCCGCCTCGGAGCCCCCGGCGATCATCACGTCGCACACGCCGGCCCGGATGAGGTGCAGGGCGTAGCCCAGCGCGTGGGTGCTGGCGGCGCACGCCGTCACCGTCGTCTCGCACGGGCCCCGCCAGCCCCACCGCATCGACACCGAGGCGGCGGCGGCGTTGGCCATCATCATCGGCACCAGGAACGGCGACACCCGCTTGGCGCCCTTCTCGTGGTGGACGACCACCTGGTCGACGAGCGTGTTGATGCCGCCCACCCCCGTGGCGATCACGACCCCCGACCGGTCAGGATCGGCGACCGAACCGTCGGGCGCTCCCGCATCCTCGAGCGCCATGGCGGCGGTGGCGAGGGCGAACTGGGCGAACCGGTCGGTGCGCCGGGCCTCCTTGGGGCCCTGCCAGGGGGACGGGTCCCAGTCCGTGACGACGCGCTCGCCGGCGGGCGGCTGGACCTGCAGCCCGTCCCAGAAGGCGTCGGTCCCGATCCCGCAGGGCGCGACGACCCCGATCCCGGTGACGGCGACCCGCCGCCTCGTCATGCCCCGATCTTCTTCTGGATCAGCTCGTAGGCCTGCCCGACGGTCTCGATGCCCTCGAGCTCCTCCTCGGGCACCTCGACGTCGAAGGCCTCCTCGAGCGCCATCACGAGCTCGACCAGATCGAGGCTGTCGGCCTCGAGGTCGTCACCGAACTTGGCGTCCATGGTGACCTGGTCGGGCTCGACCTGCAGCACCTCGACGGTGCACTTCTTGAAGGTCTCGAACGCGTCGTCAGCCATCGGGGTCTCCTCGGGTCTAGTGGCCCATGCCCAGCCCGCCGTCGACGGGCAGCACGGCACCGGTGATGTAGGCGGCCTCGGGCGAGGCCAGGAACACGACGGCGGCGGCCACCTCGTCGGGGCTGCCGAAGCGACCGAGCGGCACGCTGGCGCGCAGCTCGGTCTGGCGCGCCTCGGAGAGCGCGCCGGTCATGTCGGTGTCGATGGGGCCGGGGGCCACCACGTTGGCGGTGATGCCCCGCGAGGCCAGCTCGCGGGCGATCGATCGGGCCAGGCCGACGAGGCCGGCCTTGGACGCCGCGTAGTTCGCCTGGCCCGGCGAGCCCGACAGGCCCGCCACCGACGAGAGGAAGATCATGCGGCCCTTCCGGGCCCGCAACATGCCCTGGGCGGCCCGCCTGGCGACCCGCCAGGCACCCGTGAGGTTGGTGTCGAGCACCTTGGTGAAGTCCGACTCCTTCATGCGGAGCAGCAGCGTGTCGTGGTTGACGCCGGCGTTGGCGACGAGGATCTCGACCGGGCCCCAGCGCTCCTCGACAGCGGCGAAGGCGGCGTCGACCTCGTCGCCGGAGGTGACGTCGCACTGGACGGCGAACAGGCCGTCGTCCTCGGGCGGCTTGGAGCGGTACGTGACGGCGACCCGGTCGCCGGCGGCCTCGAAGGCGCGGGCGCAGGCCAGGCCGATCCCCCGGCTGCCGCCGGTGACCAGCACGACCCGCCCCGAGCCGTTCGTCCCGTCCGTCACGGCCGCCATCGTAGGACGGCGCTCGCCCAGGTCATGCCGGCACCGAACCCGACCAGCAGCACGAGGTCGCCGTCGGACAGCCGGCCCGCCTCGACGGCGTCGACGAGGGCGAGCGGGATCGACGCCGAGGAGGTGTTGCCGGTGTGCTCGATGACCATCGCCGTGCGCTCCATGGGGATCCCCAGGCGCTGGCACGCCGCCTCGACGATGCGGATGTTCGCCTGGTGCGGCACCACGAGGGCGATGTCGTCGGAGCCGACCCCGGCGGTGGCCATCGACGCCAGGGCGGAGTCGACCATCACCCGCACGGCCCGCCGGAAGACCTCGCGGCCCTCCATGTAGATGAACCCTCCCAGCTCGCAGTGCAGGATCGGGATGGCCGACCCGTCCGAGCCCAGGTCCCAGGCCAGCAGGCCCTCCCGACCCACCGAATCGCCCACCGAATCGCCCACCGAATCGCCCACCGAATCGCCCACCGATTCGACCACGACGGCGCCGGCTCCGTCGCCGAAGAGCACGGCGGTGCCGCGGTCGTCCCAGTCGGTGATGCGCGACAAGGTCTCGGACCCGATCAGCAGGATGCGGCGGAACCCGAGGCCCGCCATCCCCGCCGCGGTGACGAGGCCGTAGACGAAGCCCGAGCAGGCGGCGTTCAGGTCGAACGCCCCGCACCGCAGGCCGAGCGCCGCCTGCACCGCCGACGCCGACGCCGGCACCTGCTGGTCGGGCGTGGTCGTGCACAGGATGAGCAGGTCGATGTCCGACGGCGCCAGACCGGCGGACTCGATGGCGGCGGCGCCGGCGACCACGGCCATGCCGACCGTCGTGCCGCCGATGCGGCGCTCGCGGATGCCGCTGCGCTCGACGATCCACTCGTCGCTCGTGTCGAGCACCGCCTCGAGGTCGGCGTTGGTCACCACCTTCTCGGGAAGCGCCGTGCCCCACCCGGTGATGCGCACCGGCGCGACGCCGCGCACCCGCTGGCGGCCGCTCACGTCCGCAGCCACGCGACGGGCTCGCTGGTCATCAGGCGCTCGCCGGGGGCCGCCTCGAAGCCCATGAGCTCACCGGCGAACAGCGACCGCACCTCCTCACCGGCGACGTGGCCGAGCAGCTCGCCCACCTCGACCCGGGTGCCGGGCTTCGCGTCGCGCCAGCGGTCGAGCGGCTCGAACACCCCGGCGGCGGGCGACACCACCAGCCGCTCGTGCATGAACAGGTGCTCGCCCTGGGGGATCCCCGACGGGGGGGCGGGCTCTCCGCTGAGCGTCTCGAGCAGGGTGTCGAGGTCGTCGGGCGTGGCGACCGAGATGGCCCGCAGGTCCTTGACGATGCGCTTGGCCATGCCGGTGAGCACGTTGCCGGGGCCGAGCTCGACGAACGTCGAGACACCGTCGGCGGCCAGGCGCTGCACGGTCTGCTTCCAGCGGACGGGGCTGCACAGCTGGGCGGACAGCAGCTGGGTCCACTCGGTGGCGTCGGTGTGGGGGCGGGCGTCGATGTTGGCGACGACCGGCACGTCGGGATCGCGCAGGGCGGCCTCGGCGACGGCTTCCCGCAGCCGGTCCCGGGCCGATGACATGTACGGCGTGTGGAACGCGCCGCCGACGGGGAGGGGCATCACCTTCTTGGCGCCGAGCGACTTGGCGGCCTCGCCGGCGGCGGCGACGGCCTGAGGATCGCCCGAGATCACCACCTGGCCCGGGGCGTTGAAGTTGGCGACCCACACGTCGCCGTCGGCCCGCCGGCAGGCGGCGTCCGCGTCGTCGTCCTCGATGCCGAGCAGCGCAGCCATCGTGCCCGGCTTCTGGTCGGCCGCCTCCTGCATGGCGTCACCCCGCTCGGCGACGAGCCGGCACCCGTCGGCGTAGGAGACCGCGCCCGTGGCGCACAGCGCCGTGTACTCGCCGAGGCTGTGGCCGGCGCACACGGCGGGTCGCAGGCCCGTGCGCTCGACGGCGTCGAGCACGACGAGGCTGGCGACGAACGTGGTGAGCTGCGAGTTGCGGGTGAGGCGCAGCTCCTCGGCGCCGGCCTCGAGCAGCAGGTGGCGGACGTCGCGGCCGGTGAGCTCGGACGCCTCCTCGACCAGCTCCCAGGACGGGTGGTCGACCCAGGCGGCGCCCATGCCCGGTCGCTGCGACCCCTGGCCTGGGAACGTGAACGCGAGCATCTAGCGACCCTCTCCGCAGCGTGTCGTGGACGAACGGGACCCGTGGGTGCTCCGACCACGCGGGGCCCCGTCGGGTTTCATCCGCCCGGCCCGCTGGAGCCTGCTCCGGTCCCGTAGCGCCGCTCGTTCTCGGCGAGCTGCTTCTGGCGCCACGCGTACGCCGCTGTCCCGATGGCCCCGAGGAACGCCAGCCGGCGCAGCCGCCGGTACCGCTTCTTCACACCCGATGCACGACCCATGTCCCGGAGCCTACGACGCCGGCGGCGAGGGAGTGCCCGGAGTGGGATTCGAACCCACACGCCCTCGCGGGCAGCGGATTTTGAGTCCGCCATGTCTGCCGTTCCATCATCCGGGCCGGGCGCACGAAGGCTACCGGCAGGAGATGGGGCGGCGGTGGCGAACACTCCCCGTGACCGGTGCACGTACACTTGTCACCGCGGATGGTGGGGCTCGAGGAGGGCGGCGTGCGCATCCTGATCGTCGACGACGACACGTTCGTGCGGATGATCCTGTCCATGGAGCTGCCCGACGTGGAGCTCGTCGAGGCGGCCTCGATCAACGAGGCGGTGGCCATCGCCACGGCCGAGCCGCTGCCCGACGGGATCATCGTCGACCGCAAGCTCCCCGACGGCGACGGGCTGGACCTGGTGCGCCGGCTCCGCAAGACCTTCGCCACCTCCCGCGTGCCGATCCTCGTGCTCACCGCCGGGTTCGACGAGGCCGACCGCGAGCTGGTGACCAGAGCCGGGGCCGACGACTACCTGGCGAAGCCCTTCGAGTCGGCCGACCTGCTCGACCGCATCGAGCGGGTGCTGCGCATCCCCGTCGGGGGTCGCCGGCGCCGGCGCGTCGAGGAGGTCGACCGCCTGCGCCGAGGCGGGGGGCACATCGACCTCCGCGACGAGCTCGGGACCGACCCCGCCGGCGTCGACCTGCGGGAGCAGCCGGCCGGCGCACACCAGCCCGGCCGGACCGGCGGAGCGGGCGAAAGCCGCCGATGGTGGCGCCGGAGCACCGGCTGAGCGACGTCGCCCGCCACGACGACGACCGCTTCCGCTCGGTCCTGGCGCGAGCGGTCGACGCCGGGATCCTGACCGACGATCAGGCCCAGGCCGTCGTCGAGCTGGTCGCCGATGGCGACGCTCCGCCGGCCTCGTGCTCGCCGCGCCGGTCTGGATGCCGCTGGACATCGAGGGCCCGGCGCTGGTGGCGGGGCTCGCCAGCGCCGCGGTCCTGCTCGTGGCCGGGGTCGTGGCCGAGCGGTTCGCCTTGACCCTCGCCGGCGTCGTCGGCCTGTACCTGCCGCTCACCGTGAACTGGTACGTCGACGACGCCATCGGGCCGCCGGCGGCCCTGCTCGTCTCGGGCCTGGTGCTGCTGGTGGGCGTGGTCCCGGTCCTCGTGCGCCGGGCCCGCGCCGTGGCCTAGTCGCCGGCGACGAAGAACTGCCAGTTCCCGTCCTCGGCGATCCCGAGGCGCCAGCCGAGCCACTGCCCGTCGACGATGGACGCCTCGACCCGCTCGGGGCCGAGCGCCTGCTCGAGGAGGGCCCGGTTCTCGTCGGTCGGCTCGTGCATGAACCGGGGCGTGACGTAGATCGCGATCTCGTTGCCGGCCTCGTCGGTGCCGGTGGTCTCGTACCAGTCGGGCAGGTCGATCAGCGCCACGATCGTGCCGGCGACGTCCTCCCCCTCGTCGTCCTGGGTGCGCCAGAACGCCACGAGCTCTTCGGGGGTGGAGAACGACTCGCCGAAGCTGCCGGTGAACCGGCCCTCGTCGTCGACGGCGAGCCGGGCGAGGCCGTCGAGGTCGCCCAGCTCCGCCCACTCGCGGATGGCCAGGGCGGTGTCGTCGGCCGCCTCGGGCAGGCCCCGCTCGATCTCGTGGGGCGCCTCCACCAGGGTCGTGGTGGTGGCGTCGGCCGGTGGCGCCAGGGTCGGGTCCTGGTCCCCGCCGCAGGCCGCGGCCACGAGGGCGAGAGCGGCGAGCGGGGCGAGCAGCCGGCGGAGCGTGCGGGTCATGCGGATGGCTCCTTCCTGCGCAGCGCCCGGGCGAGAGCCCGGACCTGGGGGTCGTCTTCGATCTGCTCGATGCTACGGGGCAGCGGGATCGACCAGTTCGGCCACTCGTCGACGGTCCCGGGCATGTTGGGCCGGTCGAGGGCGCCCACGGCGTCGTCGAGCGTCGCCAGCACCACCCGGCACGGCCCCGCCGCCAGCGCCCGGTGCGCCGCCAGCGTCACCTCCTGGACGACCGGGCCCGCACCGCCATCGCCCTGGAAGCCGCCGGCCCGCGCCGCGCTGAGCAGGCGGTCCCGCATCTCCGCGGCCCCGCCCTCGTTGACCGCGAGGCCGATGGCGCGCTGGGCCGCCACATCGGCGCCGGTCCACACGCCCGCCACCGTCGGCAGGTCGTGGGTGGTCACGGCCGCGACGGCGTGCGCAGGCCAGCGCTCGGGTGGCTCGGGCTCGAACCACAGCAGCCGGTACGACAGCACGTTGCGGCCGGCGAGGTCCTCGCGCACGCCGGGCTCGACCGTGCCGAGGTCCTCACCGACCACGTAGGCCCCGGCCCGCACGCTCTCGATGGCGAGGATGTCGAGCAGCTCGGCGGCGGGGTAGCGCACGTAGGTGCCGTCGGCGGCGCCCGCGCCCGGCGGGATCCAGAACAGGCGGAACAGGCCCATCACGTGGTCGACCCGCAGCGCGCCGGCGTGCCGGAACGAGGCCCGCAGCGTCTCGACGAACGGCTCGTGCCCGACGGCCCGCAGCCTCCACGGGACGAACGGCGGCAGACCCCAGTCCTGGCCGCCGGCGTTGAAGTCATCGGGTGGTGCTCCGACCCGCACGTCGAGGGCCAGCAGGTCCTGCCACGCCCAGGCGTCGGCCCCGCCGGGGTCGAACCCGACGGCGAGGTCGGCGAGCAGCGGCGTGCCCGTCGACGCGCCCGAGGCCGCCGCCAGCTGCTGGTCGAGCGCCCACTGGAGCCACTGGTGGAAGCGCACCCGCCCGGCGTGGTCCTCGGCGAAGCGGGCCACCGCGCCCGAAGCCGGGTGCCGCAGCTCGGCCGGCCAGTCCCGCCAGCCGCCCCCGTGCCGCTCGGCGACGGCGCAGAACGTGGCGAACGTGGCGAGCGAACCGCCGTGCTCGGCCACGAACCGGTCGAAGTCGGGGTCCCCGCCGGCGCGCTCGAAGCGGAGCCAGCAGGCCTCGAGGGCGGTGGCCTTCAGGCGGAACACCTCGTCGCGGTCGATGCGGTCGCCGGCGTTCAGCGCCCGCCCGGCGGCGTCGAGCGCCTCGAGCTCCGATGCCGCCAGGGCGGCGCCGGGCACGTCGGCGATGCGCAGGAACAGCGGGTTCCGCCAGCGCCGCGAGGTCGGGTAGTAGGGGCTGGGCTGCTGCGGGGTGACCGGTGCCGCGGCGTGCAGCGGGTTGACGGCGAGGACGCCCGCCCCCTCGTCGAACGCCCAGCGCCCGAGCCGGGCGAGGTCACCGAGGTCGCCGATGCCCCAGCTCTGGGCCGACCGGGCGGCGTAGAGCTGCACCGCCCACCCCCACACGCGCAGGTCGGGCGGCAGGTGGCACCGTCCCGGCGAGACGATCAGCCGGGTCTCGGGACCCCCGTCGTGGGGGACGAGCCGGTGGTAGCCGATGGGCAGGTCGGGAGGCAGCGAGTCGGTCGCCCGCACCACCGTGCCGTCCTCGAGGTCGACCTCGCACGGCGACCGCAGCCGCTGCGCCGATCCCGCCCGGATGGTCCACAGCGGCGGGCCCGCCGGGGGTCCGGGCGCGGCGGGGTCCTCGCCGGCTGCCTCGATGAGCGCGGCCAGGTGGCGCCGGTCGGGCTCGTGCCACGTGCCCTGCACGTCCCACCACCCGGGGTCGATCCCCCACGCCTGCGGGTCGTGCGGGTGCGGGTCGGTCACTGCTCCTCCTGGCGGGTCACGTGGCGGCGGGCGCGCGGGCCGGCCGGGGTCGTACCCGATCGTGCACCAGGGCGATGCCCGCGAGGATCAGCCCGGCGCCGACGAGGACCCGCGGGTGGAACCGCTCGCCCAGCACGGCGACGCCGACGGCCACCGCGACCACGGGGATGAGGTAGGTCACGAGCGACGCCCGGGTGGCGCCCAGCTCGGCGACGATCTCGTAGCTGAGGACGTAGGCGATGCCGGTGCCGAGGGCGCCGAGGGCCAGCATGGCCGCCGCCCGGCCCGGGTTCAGCGCGAACCCCGACGCCACGCTGGTGGCCACGGCGAGCGGCGCCAGCAGCACCGACGCCGCGATCAGCTGGCTGGTGGCGGCCACGATGGGCGGGATCCCCATCAGGTACCGGCGCATCCACGCGAACGCCAGCCCGTAGCAGGCGCCGGCCGCGACCGACGCCATGCCGCCGGCGAGCGAGGAGCGGGCCAGGTCGGCGCTGCCGATCCCGGCCGCCACGGTCACCCCGACGGCGCCGACCACGAGGCCCACCACGTGCACCCGCCGGAGCCGCTCGGCAAACAACACGGCGCACGCCAGGGCGGTGAAGAACGGCGTGGAGGCGTTCAGGACGGCGGTGAGGGCCGAAGTGATGCGCTCCTCGCCCCAGGCGATCAGCGTGAACGGGATGGCGTTGCCCACGAGGGCTGTGAACGCCAGGTGCCCCCACAGGCGGGGGTCGCGGGGGAGGGCGAGGCGGCGCAGCCGGAGCACGGCCAGCAGCACCAGGGCGCCGAGCGCGACCCGCCCGCCGGCCACCGCGGTGGGCGTGATGCCCTCCACCGCCACCTTGATGAACCAGAACGAGCAACCCCAGATCCCGGCGAGGAGCAGGAGGCGGCGCATCGGGGCATTCTGGCCGAGGCGGTGGCCGATCCCACCCGCGCCTACACTCGGCCGCATGCCGGGTTCCCGCCTCGAGCGCCGTCTGGCGTCCGTGAACGACAACCTGCAGAAGGCCCGCGACGAGCTCCGCGTCACCGAGGAGCAGCTCGTCGCCGTGAACGACGACGCCGAGGAGGCGCGGGTGCGCGCCCTGGTGTCCGACGACCCCGCGGCGGCCAAGGAGGCCCGAGAGGCCGCCAAGCACGCCTGGGCGCTCACCCGCCACCGTGACAAGCTGGCCGCCCGCCTCGAGCAGCTCGAGGCCGAGCAGGACAAGCTCCTCGACCGCCTCGTCGACCAGCTGGCCCGCCCATGAGCGACGCGCCGATCCGCGTCGTGATCGCCGAGGACGAGGCCATCATCCGCCTCGACCTCAAGGAGACCCTCGAGGAGGAGGGGTACGAGGTCGTGGGCGAGACCGGCCGGGGCGACGAGGCCGTGGCGCTCGTGAAGGAGCACGAGCCCGACCTGGCGATCCTCGACATCAAGATGCCGGGCCTCGACGGCCTGTCCGCCGCCCGGGAGATCGCCGGCGAGCGCCGGGCCGCGGTGCTCATCCTCACCGCGTTCAGCCAGCGGGACCTGATCGAGCGGGCCCGGGACGCCGGGGCCCTCGCCTACCTCGTGAAGCCGTTCCAGCGCAGCGAGCTCATCCCCGCCGTCGAGGTCGCGCTCGGGCGGTTCAAGGAGATGAAGGCGCTCGCCGCCGAGGTCAAGGGCCTCGAGGAGCAGCTCACGATCCGCCGCATCGTCGACCGGGCCAAGGGCATCCTCATGGACGCCCACGGCATGACCGAGAACGACGCCTTCAGCTTCATCCAGAAGACCGCCATGCGCGAGCGCAAGACCATGAAGGCCATCGCCCAGCAGGTCATCGACGGCGAGCTCACCCCACCCGAGGACTGAGCCGTCCCCGCTAACTGGGAACGTTACTCCCGGTAATCCGCAACTCTCTTACCCAGTTGTGGTGGACCGAGCGGCGGCGAGGGTTGCCGCGACGGACCGGGCGGTCCGGCGTGGGTGCCTGGTGACGTCGTCGTAGTCGAACTGCAGCGGGCGCCAGCCGAGCTCGGTGAGGGTGTTCTGGCGCCAGCGGTCGCGCCCCGCCTGGAGGAAGCCGTGGAAGGCCCGCCCGTTGAGCTCGGCGTAGAGGCGCACGTCCGGCCAGCAGCGGTCGAGGCGGGCGACGAGCCGGCCGCTGCCGTCCCGCACCTCGTGCTGGGCGACGCCCTCGTCAACGCCGTGAGCCCGCAGGAGTTGTGCGAACGTCGCCTCGAGCCAGCTCTCGGTCGGCGGAGCATCCGGCGGTCGCCGGTCGAGCACCTCGAGCAGCGCGGCCGGACCCCGCCGCCCCGGCCGAGCCAGCGCCTCCGCCCGTCGCCGCAGCCGGTGGGCCGTCGTGAGGCGACGCCGCAGCGCGGACTCGAGCATCAGTTCCAGGGCGTCGGCGTCGACCACAGCACCCACGTCGCACAGCGTGCGGGTCGGGTTCGTGACCGGGATGCCATCGACGACCATCACGTCGGAGCGAGCGAGGTCGTCCACCTGGTGGTACGTGCACCGGACGGGACGGACGCCGCGAGGGACGGACACCTCGACGAGGTCCCACTCGACGCCGTCGTAGCCATGGAGGAGCGCACCGGCACGGTGGGAGGCGGCGGCGCCGGGGTAGGCGAGGGTCACGGCGGAGAGCCGGCTGCGGTCGTCACGGAGCGCCACCACCAGATAGGCGCGCGGCGCGACCCGGGCCCACGTTCCGCCGGCCACCAGGCGGCTGATGGCGGACGGCGACAGGCCGGCTTCGAGCGCCTGGTCCCGCAGCACGACGCCGTGCTGGACCTCGGCGACCTCGTGCACGATGGCGAGGGCGAGCGCGCGGGAGCGGCGGTCGCGGGGCTGGGTCCGGGTCCTCATGCGGCCAGAGTCTGGCGAGGGGGTGTGACACCCCCGGCCTAACCTGAGCGGCGTGGCCACGGTCCTGCTGCTCGACGGCTCCTCGCTGACGTACCGGGCGTTCTTCGCCCTGCCCGCCGACATGGCGACGGCGTCGGGGCAGGTCACCAACGCCGTGTTCGGCTTCACGTCGATGCTCATCAACCTGCTCCGGGACCACCAGCCCGACGCCATCGCCGTGGCCTGGGACCGGCCCGAGCCCACCTTCCGCCACGAGGCCGTCCCCACCTACAAGGAGCAGCGGGAGGAGGCGCCCGACATCCTCCGCCAGCAGCTGGGCCTGGTGCGCCAGGTGCTCGACGCCCTGCGGATCCGCCAGATCGAGGTGCCCGGCTACGAGGCCGACGACATCATCGCCACGCTCGCCACGCAGGCCCGCGACCGGGGCGACACCGTGATCATCGTCACCGGCGACCGCGACACCTACCAGCTGGTCGAGGACCCGTGCGTCAAGGTGCTCTACAACCGTCGGGGCGTGTCCGACTACGTGCTCTACGACGAGGCCGGCATCGAGGAGCGCACCGGCGTGCACCCCACCAGGTACGTGGAGTACGCGGCGCTGCGGGGCGACCCGTCCGACAACCTGCCCGGCGTCCCGGGCGTGGGGGAGAAGACGGCCGCCAAGCTCATCAACACCTACGGCGGGCTCGACGGCATCTTCGAGCACGTCGACGAGCAGACCCCCAAGCTGCGCGAGAACCTGGCGGCCCACGAGGCCCAGGTCCGCACCAACGCCGAGGTGATGGTGCTGCGGCGGGACCTCGAGCTCGACACGACGGTGGAGGACCTCACCCGCCAGCCCTTCGACCCCGAGGAGGTGCGCCAGGTCTTCAACTTCCTCGAGTTCCGGGCGCTCTACGACCGCCTGGCCGAGGCCGTCGGCGCCGACCTGCCCGCCGCCGAGCCCACCAGCACCCTCGACCCCGTCGTCGCCCACGAGGACGACACCGCCGGGGCGGTCGCCGCCCTCGAGGCGCTGGCCGGCGACCACGCCAGCCCGCTCGCCGTGGCCGCCGCCTGGTCTGGTGCGCCCGGGCGCAGCGACCTCGACGGCCTCGCCCTCGTCACCGACGCCGCCGGGGAGGGGGCGGTGTGGATCCCCGCCGGGACGCTCGCCGACGAGCGGGTCACCGCCGCGCTGGCGGCGCTGGTCGGCGACGGCGGCCGCCCGGTCGTCACCCACCACGCCAAGGCCCTCATCCGCGGCCTGTGGCGGCTCGGGGTCGACCTGCGCACGCTGGAGCTCGACACCGAGCTCGCCGCCTACCTGCTCGACCCGGCCCAGCCCGCCTACCCCCTCGCCGACCTGCTGCCCCGCTACACCGGCATCGACCTGGGCGCGGGGGGCGAGGCCGGCGCCACCGCCGCGGGCACGCTCGACCTCGACGGCACCGCCGCCGACGTCCCCGCCGACACCGCCCGCCACGCGCTGGCCGCCGCCCACCTCTACGCCGCGCTCGGCGACGCCCTCGACGCCCAGAACCTGCGCCGCCTCCACGACGAGGTCGAGCGCCCGCTCGTGCGGGTGCTGGCCCGCATGGAGGAGGTCGGGGTCGGCGTCGACGTCGAGTACCTGCGCCAGCTCAACGCCGAGCTGGCGGGGGAGTGCAGCCGCCTCGAGCGGGCGATCCAGGACGCGGCCGGCGTCGAGTTCAACGTGAACTCCACCCCGCAACTGCGGGAGGTGCTGTTCGACCGGCTCGGCCTCACCCCGCAGAAGAAGACCAAGACCGGGTTCTCCACCGACCACGCCAGCCTCGAGAAGCTCCTCGGCCAGCACCCCATCATCGAGCTGCTGCTGCGCTACCGCGAGGTCGAGAAGCTGCGCTCGACCTACGGCGAGGGCCTCGCCGCCGAGGTCGGCCCCGACGGGCGCATCCACGCCACGTTCAACCAGACCGTGGCCCGCACCGGCCGGCTCAGCTCCGACGCCCCCAACCTGCACAACATCCCGGTGCGCACCGAGGAGGGCCGCCGGTTCCGCCGGGCGTTCGTCCCCGCACCGGGGTTCGAGCTGCTGGTCGCCGACTACAACCAGATCGAGCTGCGGGTCATCGCCCACCTGGCCGAGGACCCGGGATTGATCGCCGCCTTCGAGTCCGGCGAGGACATCCACACCGCGACCGCGGCCCGGATCTTCGGCCTCGCCCCCGCGGATGTGCGCACCGAGCACCGGTCGAAGGCGAAGATGGTGTCCTACGGCCTCGCCTACGGCATGGAGGCCTACGGCCTGGGCCAGCGCCTGGGCATCCCCACCGAGGAGGCGGCCGAGATCCTGGGCGCCTACTTCGAGGCGTTCCCCAACGTGCGCGCCTACATGGAGCGCACCGTGGCCGAGGCCCGGGAGCGGGGCTACACCGAGACCCTCATGGGTCGCCGCCGCCCGATCCCCGAGCTGTCGTCACCCAACTACCGGGTGCGCCAGGCGGGGGAGCGCCAGGCCATGAACGCGGGCATCCAGGGCCTGGCCGCCGACATCTTCAAGGTGGCGCTGGTGAACCTCGACGCCGCCCTCGAGGCCCGGGGCGCCGAGAGCCGGCTGATCCTGCAGGTGCACGACGAGGTGATCCTCGAGGTGCCGCCGGCTGAGCACGACGAGGTCGCCGAGCTCACCCGCACGACCATGGCGACCGCCTGCGAGCTGCGGGTGCCCCTGGTCGTCAACCTCAGCTGGGGTGCGAGCTGGGCCGACGCCAAGGACTGACCTGAACCGCTCCGGTGCACCTCCCGGAGCCGGGGCGGGTCCATACTGGCGGCATGGCCCACGAGTTCCGGCCGGGGCATCCGGTGCTCTTCTGGTCGTTCATCCTGCTGATGATCTTCCTCATCTACTCAGGCGCCGCGGCCATGATCAACATCGACCAGTGCGGCGACCAGAAGAAGGCGTGGGCCGTCTGGCCGCCGGGCTGGGTCTGCGGCGCCGACCACAACGTCCAGCTCACCCGGTGAGGGCGGGCCGGTGACCGATGGCGGCCGCTGGTTCGAGGCGGTCGCCGAGCACGCCGGTGCCGCCTACCTGCGCTACTCGTTCACCAAGGGCACCGAGCAGGAGGTCGCCTTCCTCGTCGAGGCCCTCGGCCTCGCGCCGGGCAGCCGGGTGCTCGATGTCGGGTGCGGCCCCGGCCGCCACGCCCACGCCCTGGCCCGCCGGGGGATCGAGGTCGTCGGCGTCGACGTCGCCGACCGCTTCGTGCGCCTCGCCGCCGCCGGGGCGCCGCCCGGCGCCCGCTTCGTGCGAGCCGACGCCCGCCGGCTCCCCGTCGCTCCCGCCTTCGACGCCGTGATCTCGCTGTGCCAGGGGGGGTTCGGCCTGCTCGGCGGGCCCGGCGCGCCCGTCGACGCCGACGGTGCCGCCCTCACCGAGATGGCCGGTGCCCTCCGCCCGGGCGGGCGGCTGGCGGTGAGCGCCTTCTCGGCGTACTTCCAGCTGCGCTGGCTGGAGGACACCGACGCCTTCGACGCCGCCAGCGGCGTGAACCGCGAGCGCACCACCGTGAAGGACGAGGCCGGCGTCGACGCCTCCTTCGAGCTGTGGACCACGTGCTTCACGCCCCGCGAGCTGCGCCTGCTCGCCGCTGCCGCCGGTCTCGAGGTCGAGGCGGTGTGGTCGGTCACCCCCGGCGCCTACGCCTCCGAGCCGCCCACGATCGACCAGCCCGAGCTCCTCCTCCTCGCCCGCCGGCCGGTGTCCTGAGCGCCCCGCGGCGGTCCGCTGCCGACCGTTCGTGTCCCGCAGAGGCGGTGGTAGCCTTGACCCTCGGTGCCCGAGGACCGATTCGGGCACCGCGCCGCCGGTGAACAAGGCCGCGGGCCGGTCCGGCGAGCCCCATCCAAGGAGACAACCAACTTCCATGTCCGACCAGACCCCTGCCCCCGAGCCTGCCGCGTCCAGCGACGCACCCGCCCCGAGCACCGGGGAGGTGAGCACGGAGCAGGAGGAGTACACACCCCGCCAGGTCGTCGCCGACGACCTCGGGGGCATGAGCTTCGACGAGGCGATCGCCGGCACGATGGTCGACTTCGACGACGGCGACCTCGTCAGCGGCACCATCGTCAAGGTCGACAAGGACGAGGTCCTGCTCGACATCGGCTACAAGTCCGAGGGCGTCATTCCCTCGCGGGAGCTGTCGATCCGCAACGACGTCGACCCCAGCGAGGTCGTGTCGGTCGGCGACCAGGTTGAGGCGCTCGTGCTCCAGAAGGAGGACAAGGAGGGCCGGCTCGTCCTGTCCAAGAAGCGGGCTCAGTACGAGCGGGCGTGGGGGACGATCGAGGAGATCAAGGAGCGCGACGGGGTCGTCAAGGGCCCGGTCATCGAGGTCGTGAAGGGCGGGCTCATCCTCGACATCGGGCTGCGGGGCTTCCTGCCCGCCAGCCTGGTCGAGCTGCGCCGCGTCCGGGACCTGCAGCCCTACGTGGGCCGGGTGCTCGAGGCCAAGATCATCGAGCTCGACAAGAACCGCAACAACGTGGTGCTCAGCCGCCGGGCGTGGCTGGAGGAGACGCAGAAGGAGCAGCGCGAGGAGTTCCTCGCCAACCTCAAGCCCGGCGAGATCCGCAAGGGTGTCGTGTCGTCGGTCGTGAACTTCGGCGCGTTCGTCGACCTCGGCGGCATGGACGGCCTCGTGCACGTGTCCGAGCTGTCGTGGAAGCACGTCGACCATCCCGGCTCGGTCGTGCAGGTCGGCGACGAGATCGAGGTGCAGGTGCTCGACGTCGACTACGACAAGGAGCGCATCAGCCTGTCGCTCAAGGCCACCCAGCAGGACCCGTGGCAGGAGTTCGCCACCACCCACCAGGTGGGCGAGCTCGTCTACGGGCGGGTCACCAAGCTGGTGCCCTTCGGTGCGTTCGTGCAGGTCGGTGAGGGCATCGAGGGCCTGGTGCACATCTCGGAGATGAGCGAGCACCACGTGGACCTGCCCGAGCAGGTGGTGACCCCCGGCGAGGAGCTGTGGGTGAAGATCATCGACCTCGACCTGCAGCGCCGGCGCATCAGCCTGTCGATCAAGCAGGCCGCCGAGGGCGGGGTCGTGGCCGCCGAGTACCAGGAGCACTTCGGCGAGCACACCTTCGACGAGGAGGGCCGCTACGTCGGGCCGGAGGCCACCACCGACCCCGACGTCGAGCGGGCCTGGGCCGAGTACTACGAGCAGCAGGAGGCCGGGACGGGCCCGGCGGCGCCCGCCGCCGAGGACCCCACCCCCGAGGCCGGCGAGCAGCAGCCCCCCGCCTGACCGGCCCGCCCGCCTCGCGGCGGGATCAGAGCTGCAGGTTCGCCGTCATCGCCGCCACCAGCGTGACCGTCATGGCGATGATGCCGATCATGATCGTGCGGGTGTGCTTGGTGAGCTCCAGGTAGACCTGCCCGAGGTTGTCGTGGAGCGCCACCGAGAACTCGGTGCGCAGCTCCCGGATCGCATCGACCTGCTCGGCGATCGCGGCCCGTAGCTGGGCGCCTTGTTCGGCCATCTCGGCTCGTAGCAGGGCGGTCTGCTGGTCGAGCATGGGCTTGGTCACGTCGTCGGGCCGGCGGTCGGTCATGGCGTCGACCAGTTCCTGGGCGAGCTGCGGCGTGAGCAGCTCGTCCAGGCGCCGCCGCAACTCGGGACCGATCGGATCATCGATGGACATCTTCCACTCCTCGTCGTCGAGGGTCAACGAAGGGGGAAGTGGGACCGAGCGTAGCCACGGGGCCGCAGATGTACCGTTCCCAACCCCTCACCTCGACCGACGAGACAGCACGCCCGACGGCGAAGTCGATGAGCGGGCTGGGCCGAGGCCCTCGCCGCCGGCGTGGCCCCACCCGTCATCCTGGAGGCCACGCACGAGCGGGTGCTCGAGATCGTCCGCCTGGACGACCTCGTCTCCTACCGCGCACCCGCCGACCGCTGAGGCCCGGTCACGCCCGAGCCCCTGTGCGCGGGTGGTGCTCCTGGTCACCGGTGACCGCCAGTGCAACCCGGAAGCGGGTTCGGCGGAGCGTTGACAGCGGGCCATGCACCGAGTGGCCTGCTTCGCTCAATTTCGGGTGGTCACCCTTGCTTGTTCTCAAGGACAAGTGTCGGCACGCCGTAAGAGCGCCACCAAGTTTCGCGAGGGGCCGATGAGGAGGTGAGCGTGCGTGCTCGGTGGAGGGTTCGACGTCGTGGCGAGGAGGGCGTGGCGCTCGTCGAGATGGCGGTCATCGCGCCCGTCTTCTTCATGCTGGTCTTCGGGATGCTCTCCGGCGGCCTGCTCTACAACCAGAAGCTGCAGCTGAGCCACGCCGCCCGGGAGGGCGCCCGCCACGCCGCAGCCCTCTCCGAGGCGCAGGCCTTCGCGAGCGGCAACTGGGTCGAGAACGTCCGCAGCGTCGTCATCCAGCGATCGAACGGTGAGCTCACCGCCGCCCAGGTGTGCGTGGCGCTCGTCCAGGGCGTCCAGCCCACCGTCGTGACCACCACGACGGGAACGGTCACCACCCAGCACTCCACCAACGGCACGCAGCCCTGCTACGACGACAGCGCCGGCGGGCAGTCACAGAAGCGGGTGCAGGTCCAGGTACGCAAGCCCGGGACGCTCGACGTCGTGTTCTTCCGGTACCCGGTCGACCTGACCGCCCGATCCAACGCCCGCCATGAGTTCTGAGCGGCGTCCTCGGCAGCGTCCCTCCGGCGCGGTCTTGCCCGAGGCCGGCGACGGTGAGCGGGGTGCGTTCATCGGTGCTGTGGGCGCTCATGCTGGTCGGGCTGGTCACGATGATGGCCGTCGTCGTCGACCTGGGGCACCTGCGGGAGGCCAAGGCCACGACCCAGGGCGTCGCCGATCTGGCCGCCCTCGCCGCCGGCGAGCGCATGTCGACCCAGCACCCCGACCCCCGGGCCGCCTGCCAGGACGCCGTCGGGTTCATCCGCATGAACCTGAGCGACCTGCCGACGGCGGCCTCCGTGCCCTGCGCGAACCTGCCAGCCACCTGCTCGGCCGCGACCGCCAAGACCGTCGTGCACGACAACGGGACGGCCGGCCGCTACCGCATCGAGATCACCTATCCCGTGCCCGACGCCGACATCCTCGACGGCCGCACCGCCACCGGTCTCCGCAAGGACGACGGCCAACAGTGCGACCGCGTCGGCGTGGCCGTGCGCCGCACGAACGAGGGGTACTTCAGCGGCGCGATCGGCGTCAACGAGCTGTCGGCCAAGGCCAACGCCGTCGCCCGCCGCAGCGCGCCCGGGGGCCGCCGGGTGCCGAACCTGTGGCTGCTCGATCCCACCGGGTGTCCGGTCCTCAGCACCCAGGGCAACTCTGCCTTGCACGTGGGGACGAGCACGCACGCCGGCCTCATCACCATCGACTCCGACGGCTCGGAGTGCGGTGGCAACAGCTACACCCTGAGCGCCGGTGGCAGCAGCCGGGTGCGGGTCCACCCCATCGACCCGGCCCCGGGCGCCACGGCGGGGGAGATCGGCCTGTTCGCCATGCGCCCCGGGCAGCGCACGTGCGCCGAGGGCAACCTGCGCGCCTGCAACCCCAGCCAGATCGGCGCCAACGCCAACGTGTGGCCGCAGCCCGGCCGCCGGGAGGAGCGGGCGACCCGGGCGATCGTCGACCACCGGTACAACTGCCGCTCGAGCTCGCCCGCGACCTGGCACAGCGCCACCCAGCAATACGCCCCCTATCCCGAGGGCATGGCCGCCAGCATCCCCCGCATCCCGATGGCGAACTGCACCGATCCGCAGGGCAAGCCGTTCGTCGACCAGCTCCGCCAGGCGGTCGGCACCACGGGGAGGCCCACCGGCTTCCAGCGCTGGACCCAGACCGACGCCGCCGGCCTGCCCCGGTACAGCTGCCAGAACCCCGTCGTGCCGGCGGAGCTGCCGGGCAACTGGTGGATCGACTGCCCCGGCGGCCTCAGCATCGGCAGCGGCACCCTCAACTTCACGGGCGGCAACATCGTGTTCGACGGTGACCTCACGATGAACGGCGGGCTCCTGCGGGTCAACAGCAACGCCACGACCGTCCCGGCGATCCTCAACCGTGTCCTCTCCGCCGAGTGCCTCGGATCGATCAGCGGCTGCCTCACCAGCTCGAGCCCCCGTGCGGCGTGGGTGTACTTCCGCAACGGCAGCATCCGCTTCTCGAGCAACCCCGTGCTCGAGGTCAACAGAGCTGCGGTCATCCAGGACGGCGGCATCCTGCGCATGAGCGGCCAGGCCCCGCCCCGGTGGACGGCCCCCACCGAGGGTCCGTTCCGGGGTCTGGGGCTCTGGTCGGAGCGGGTCGACAGCGGCTACCTGATCAACGGCGGGTCGGGCATGCAGCTCGACGGCGTGTTCTTCACCCCGCACGCCACGTTCACGGTCAACGGTGGCGGCGGCCTGCTCCCGCAGAAGGCGCAGTTCATCTCCTACCGCCTGGAGCTCGCCGGCGGCGGCACCCTCACCCTCGAGCCCGATCTCGCCAACCAGATCCCCCTGCCCGCGCCGCCCGCCGGCCTCATCCGCTGACCCGGTCCACCCCGCACACAGGAGTCCGAGCCATGAGCACCATCACCGCCACCACCCCTGCACCCGTCCCGGCCGTCGCCGAGGTTGCCCCGGCGGCGCCGGGCGTCCCTGAGCTCGTGCACGTGCGGGTCGCCGCTCGCCGCCCCTACCTCGTGCTCGGCGTCATCGGCTGGGGCGCCCTGGCCGTGCGGGCCCTCGCCGCGGTTGCCTAGCTCGGCCAGCGGAGCGCTGTCGGCGGCGCTGGGCACACGAGTCTGAAAATCGCTCACCGAGTGGTGGATTTTCGGCCACCGACTCGCCCTTCACCCCGGCGCCGACACGATTGTCTTCGGTGACGGCCTCTGGGCCGTGCCGCTCTCGCTCCTCTGGAGCTGAGCCGACGGTCGTCGCCCCATGTGGACCCGGGGTGATCATGGCCCGGCCGCACGCCCTGGCCAGCCTGCTCCCGCTCGTGAAGTCTGGCTCGTCGACCGGCAGGTTCAGCGCGGCCAGGTCGAGGCCTCGAAGGTGCGCGGCGCCCCGCCCGCCGTCGGGAGGCGCGTTGGGTCAGCCGGCGAGGCGGCCGTCGGCGGCGAGGAGCATGTGGATGGCGTCGCCGAGGCGCAGCGGGCTGCCGTCCCAGCGGCAGGCGGCCGTGGTGTGGTCGATGCCTTCCGGCAGGGGTAGTGGTGGTGGGTCGCCGCGCTGGCCGGGTGGGTCGGGACAGCCGGGGACCTCGACCTTGTTGGGGCGGTAGAAGCGGACGCCGTCGGGGGTGTGGCGGCAGTCGAAGCCGCCTTCGTGGACGAGCTTGTGGTGGTAAGGGCAGAGAAGGATCAGGTTCCACAGCGCGGTGGGGCCTTGTTTGGCCCAGTGGATGACGTGGTGGCCGTGGAGGCGGAAGCTCTGGGCGCAGCCCGGGAACCGGCAGTGGCGGTCGCGGCGCTCGAGGGCCCGGCGCATGGGGTCGGGGATGGTCTGGGAGCGGCGGCCGATGTCGAGGGGCTCGCCCTCATGTTCGAGGAGGAGCCGGACCGAGCTGTCGCAGGTGAGGCGCCGGGCGACCTCGATGCTGAGGGCTTGGCCGCCGAGGACGTAGGCGCCGTCGTCGGTGAGAGTGCCGGCGAGCAGGTCGGTGAGGCTGATGTGGACGATGACCTGGTGGTGGTCGGGGCAGCGCCGGCCCAGGCTGTAGGAGTCGAGGGCGCGGCGGGCGAGCTCGGCGAAGGCCTCGACCATCGGGTCGTAGGGCTCCTCGTGGTAGCACTCGCCGTCCCCATCGTCGTCGTCGTGGGTGTCGAACTCGTCGGCGGCGGCGTCGGCGTCGGCGGTATCGGTGTCGGCCTCGTCGGCGTCGGACTCGGCCCCGGCGCCGGCGGAGTCCGGGGCGGCGTCGGCGTCGGCTTTGGCCTTCTTGCGGGATCGGCGGATGGCTTCGCGGGTGACCTCGAGGGCCTTGAGCCAGGTGGCGCCGTCGTCGCCGTCCATGCGGGCTCGAAGCACGAGGGCGCCGTCGCGGTCGTCGAAGTGCCAGCGCAGGTAGTGCTCGAGCTTGGGCAGCCGCTCGAGCCGCTCCTGGTCGTCGATCGTGAGGACCTTCTGGTACGTCGAGCAGGTGCGTTCGAGCTGGCTGATCGTGCCGTAGCGGGCGAGGTGGAGCAGCTCGCCTTCGTTCTCGGGTGTGCCGACCTTGGCGATGGCGGTGGCGGCCGATTCGGACAGCTCGCCGGCACGGAAGGCGGCGGCCACCTTCGGGAGGTCGGGGAGGCGCCGGGCGATCCGCACGAGGGCATGCGCCCGGGCGGTGGAGATCGACGCTTGCCAGGACAGCCAGTGGCCGGGGGAGCGGATGCCGTCGCCTTCCCACGCGCCGGTCTCGAGCACTTCGGTGAGGGTGTCGACCATCGCGGCGACCGCAGCGTTGGCCTGGCCGGCGGCGGTGACCAGCCGGCGCTCGAGGGCGAGCCGGGCCTGCTCCTGGCGGACCACCTCGGCAGAGATCGGCGTCGGCCGCATCTCTTCGGGTGCCAGTCGCCGGCCCGTCCCGACCGGTGCGTCGGTCACGCTCATCAGTACGAAGTATACCAAACGGATGTACCCGTTCAAACCCCTTATCCCTGTCGAGGTGAGCCAGCCCCCACGGGCCCGAGGGTGGCGGCACCTTCAGTCCCTCAGTAAAGATACGCAAATGTAGGATACAGCGATGTAGCATACGAAGGCCGAGCAAGCGAGCACGAGGTCCAAGCATGGGTGCTCCGGCGTCGTCGCCCGCGGATGCTCGTCATGACACCGCGAAAGAGGTATGACCTGAACTTGTGGATCGGCCACCCGCTCGAGGGCGCGGCGTACCTTCCTCGTTGAACACTAACGAGAGTCGCTGGCGCTGGAACGCCGGCGAGGAAGGAACGCCGATGTTGAGAGTAGTGACCGATGAGCCGACGTGCGATGATCCCGTCCCGTCGGTGCTCGACGAGATCGTGCGGGAGGGCGCTC
>SIRW01000099.1 GCA_004366205.1 Actinomycetota bacterium
CTGGAGCGCGCCGATCCCCGACGAGGTGCTCGAGTTCATCGCCTCGCACATCACCAACAACATCCGCGAGCTCGAGGGCGCCCTCATCCGCGTCGCCGCCTTCGCCAGCCTCAACCGCGAGGCCATGACGGTCGAGACCGCCGAGCAGGTGCTTTCCGACATCATCCACGACTCCCAGCCCCGCCCGATCACCCCCGAGCTGCTGCTCGACCACACGGCCAAGATGTTCGGGTTCAGCGTCGAGGAGCTGCGGGGGCCGAGCCGGCGCCGGCCGCTCGTGACCGCCCGCCAGATCGGCATGTACGTCGTGCGCGAGCTCACCGACCTCAGCTACCCCGCCATCGCCCGTGAGTTCGGGGGTCGTGACCACACGACGGTCATCCACGCCGTGGAGAAGATCTCCGCGCTCATGAAGGAGCGCCGCCAGATCTACGACCAGGTGACCGAGCTGATCACCACGATCAAGAAGAGCCGATGACCGGCGGTGACCACCACCGGGGGACAAGCCTGTGCGACGGGCGCGCGCTCGCTGTGGACAACCCTCGACCGTCCACAGCCGGCCCGGCGCACCCGCGGCGTGGTCCCCGGACCGGGCGGCACCTGGGGACGACCAGGGGACGCGAAAACCCTCGCTGACCGGCCCGGATGTCCCTCCGTCCACAATCCACAGCCCCTATTGTCATTACGAGAGATCTACAACTGATCGGAAGAGAGAGCACCTGTGAAGCTGCGGTGTGAGCGCGATGTCCTCGCCGAGGCCCTCGGCACCACCACCCGGGCCGTCGCGGCGCGGGGTGGTGCGCTACCCGTGCTCGCCGGCGTGCGGCTCGAGCTCACCGGCGACCGCCTCGTGTTGACCGGCAGCGACTTGGACCTCACCATCCAGGTCGAGGCGACCGTCTCCGGTCGCTCCGACGGGCTGTGCGTGCTGCCCCGGCTGGCGGTGGACATCGTGCGGGCGCTCGAGCCCGGTGCCGTCGAGATCGAGGCCGAGGACGACGAGGCCCGCATCACCTCGGGCCGATCGCAGTTCAGCGTCCGGCTCCTGCCCGCGGATGACTTCCCGCGCCTGGCCG
This sequence comes from Actinomycetota bacterium, assembly GCA_004366205.1. GTDB lineage: Bacteria > Actinomycetota > Acidimicrobiia > Acidimicrobiales > CADCSY01 > SIRW01. The sequence continues at coordinate 1,077 of SIRW01000099.1, forward strand.
ACGCGCCGACCGGTGAGGTGACGCTCGACGGCGCCGCGTTCGCCGAGGCCCTTCGTCAGGTGGTGCGCGCCGCGAGCCACGACGACGCCCGCCCCATCCTCACCGGCGTGCACATGGCGGCCGAGGGCGACGGCCTGCGCCTGGTCGCGACCGACTCCTACCGCCTCGCCGTGCGCGACCTCGCCGGCGCCAGCGTGCTGGCCGAGGGCCAGCAGGTGCTGGTGCCGTCCCGGGCGCTGGGCGAGCTGGCCCGCCTGCTGCCCGGCGAGGGCGACGTGCGGCTCCACCTGGGCGAGCGGGACGCGGCGTTCGAGGTGGGCGCCACCCGGGTCACCACCCGGCTGATCGAGGGCGAGTTCCCCAACTACCGCCAGCTGATCCCCACCAACTACCCCAACCGGCTCACGGTGGGACGTGAGGCGCTGCTCGACGCCGTCCGCCGGGTGAAGCTGCTCGCCCGCGAGGCCACCCCGGTGCGCCTGTCGATGGGCCCGGAGGGGCTCGAGCTCAGCGCCGTCACCCAGGACGTCGGCCATGCCGAGGAGAGCGTCGACGCCACCTACGACGGCACCGAGATGGTCATCGCCTTCAACCCCGACTACCTCGCCGACGGCATCGAGGCCGTCGGCGGCGACGAGGTCGCCATCGAGACCGTCGACAACCTGAAGCCGGCGCTCGTGCGCTCGGTCGGGTCGTCCGACTACCTGTACCTGCTGATGCCGGTGCGGGTCTCGTGACCCGCACGCCCGCTTCGTGCGCGTCGAGCACCTCTGGCTGACCGACGTCCGTGGCTACGCCGCGGCCGAGCTGGTCCCCGCGCCCGGGCTCACGGCGGTCGTGGGCCCCAACGGCAGCGGGAAGACGAACCTGATCGAAGCCGTCGGCTGGCTGGCGACGCTGACATCGTTCCGGGGCGCGCCCACCGCCGCCATGGTGCGCAGCGGCTGCGAGCGGGGTGTCATCCGGGCCAGGATCGACCAGAGCGGCCGCGAGGTGCTCGTCGAGGCGGAGCTGCGGCCGGCCGGCCGTGACCGCGTGCAGGTGAACCGCCAGCCCCTCAAGCGGGCGCGCGACCTGCTCGGCGTGCTGCGGGTCACGGTGTTCTCGCCTGACGACCTCGAGCTGGTGAAGGGCGGGCCGGGGGGGCGCCGGCGGCTGCTCGACGAGCTGCTCGTCGCCCTCCACCCGCGGGCAGCCGCGGTCCAGGCCGACGTCGAGCGGGTGCTGCGCCAGCGCACGGCGCTGCTGCGCCAGGCCGGCGGGCGCGCCACCCCCGACGTCGCGGCCACCCTCGACGTGTGGGACGCCAAGCTCGCCGAGCGCGGCGAGGAGCTGGGCCGCCAGCGTGCCGAGCTCGCGACCCGCCTCGAGCCGCTCGTGGCCCGCGCCTACGGCGAGCTGGCGGGGGCGGGGACCGTCGGGCTGCGCTACGAACCCGCGTGGCGCGCCACCGGCCTGGCCGCCGCGCTGGCCGCCGCCCGCACCGACGACCTCCGGCGGGGCGTGTGCACGGTCGGACCCCACCGCGACGACGTCGAGCTCGCCGTGGCGGGCATGCCGGCGCGCACCCACGCCTCGCAGGGCGAGCAGCGCAGCCTCGCCCTCGCCCTGCGCCTCGCCGGCCACGGCCTGGTGCAGGACACGACCGGGCACCCGCCCGTGCTGCTCCTCGACGACGTGTTCAGCGAGCTCGACGAGGGCCGCTCGGCCGCCCTGCTGGCGCACCTTCCCCCGGGGCAGGCGATCCTGACCACCGCGGGGGCCCTGCCGGCGGGGACCCGGCCCGACAAGGTCGTGCGGGTCCGGGCCGGCCGGCTGCTGGAGGAGGCCGCCTGATGCCCTGGGAGCCGCTGCCCCCGCGGGGGGAGGACGTCGACCCCCGGGCGGTGGGGGAGTCCCTCGACCGGATCGCCCGGTCCCTCGGCGTGCCCGCCGCCCGGGCGCTCACCGGCGTGTTCGACGGGTGGGAGGAGCTCGTCGGCCCCAGCGTGGCGGCCCGCACCCGGCCGCTGCGCATCGACGGTGGCGCCCTCGTCATCGGGGTCGATGACCCTGCGTGGGCGACGCAGCTGCGCTGGTTGGAGGCCGATCTCGTCGCCCGGCTCGCGCCGGTCGTGGGGGAGGGGGCGGTCACCCGCATCGAGGTCCGCGTCCAGCCCCGGACCGGCCGCCCCGCGGGCCCGGCCGGGACCTCCTGACGCCCCTCGGGTACCGCAGAGCGCGCGCACCCCCCTGGTAGGATGGCACCCATCGTGACGCGTGGCGCCGGGCCCGTTCGGCGGGCCGAACCCCCCACCCGGCCGGCCCGTCGTCGCCTGCTCACCTGACACCCCCAAGACGTGAAAGGCCGCCGCATTGGCGCAGACCACCAGCTCGTACGGGGCCAAGGACATCCAGGTCCTCGAGGGCCTCGAACCCGTCCGCAAGCGCCCCGGCATGTACATCGGCTCCACCGGGCTGACAGGGCTCCACCACCTGGTCTGGGAGGTCGTCGACAACGCCGTCGACGAGGCCATGGCCGGGCACTGCACCCGCATCGACGTCACCCTGCTCGCCGACGGGGGCTGCCGGGTCGTCGACGACGGCCGCGGCATCCCCACCGACATCCACCCCCAGAAGCGCAAGTCCGGCGTCGAGCTCGCCCTCACGGTGCTGCACGCCGGCGGCAAGTTCGGCGAGGGCGGCGGCTACAAGGTCTCCGGCGGCCTGCACGGTGTGGGCGTCTCGGTCGTCAACGCCCTGTCCACCCGGCTGGTGGTCGAGGTCGACCAGCACGGCAAGCGCCACCGCATGGAGTTCGCGAACGGCGGCAAGCCCCAGACCAAGCTCGAGGTCGTCGGCGACGCGCCCCGGGGGCGCACGGGCACCACCGTCACGTTCTGGCCCGACCCCTCGATCTTCGACACCGTCGAGTTCTCGGCCCGCACGATCACCGAGCGCCTCCAGATGATGGCGTTCCTGAACAAGGGCCTCGAGATCCGCTTCACCGACCAGCGCAGCCCCGGGGCCGAGACCGTCGTGTTCAAGTACGCGGGCGGCATCCGCGACTTCGTGAAGCACCTGAACGCCTCCAAGGAGGCGCTGTTCTCCAAGGTCGGCTACTTCGAGCAGTCCGAAGCGGACCAGGAGGTCGAGGTCGCCTTCCAGTGGAACACCGGCTTCAACGCCGACGGCATCCACAGCTTCGCCAACGGCATCAACACCGTCGAGGGCGGCATGCACGAGGAGGGGTTCAAGACCGCCCTCACCTCGGTCGCCAACAAGTACGCCCGGGCCAAGGGGCTGCTCAAGGAAAAGGACGAGAACCTCCAGGGCGAGGACATCCGCGAGGGCCTCACCGCCATCGTCTCGGTCCGCCTGGCCAACCCGCAGTTCGAGGGCCAGACCAAGGCCAAGCTCGGCAACACCACCATGCGCACGCTCGTGGTGCGGGCCACCAACGAGCGCCTCGCCGACTGGTTCGAGGAGAACCCCACCGAGGCCAACAAGGTGGTGAAGAAGGCGATCGCCGCCTCCCAGGCCCGCCTCGCCGCTCGCAAGGCCCGCGACGTCATCCGCTCCAAGACGCTCCTCGACGGCGCCGGCATGCCCGACAAGCTCAAGGACTGCTCGTCGAAGAACCGCGAGGAGCGCGAGCTCTTCATCGTCGAGGGCGACTCGGCCGGCGGCTCGGCCGTCACCGCCCGCGACCCCGCAACCCAGGCGATCCTCCCGCTGCGGGGCAAGATCCTCAACGTCGAGCGGGCCCGAATCGACAAGATGCTGAAGAACGAGGCCATCCAGACCCTCATCGCCGCCATCGGCGCCGGCCTCGGCGAGGAGTTCGACCTCGAGAAGCGCCGCTACGACAAGGTCATCCTCCTCACCGACGCCGATGTCGACGGCGCCCACATCCGCACGCTGCTGCTGACGTTCTTCTTCCGGCAGATGAAGCCGCTGATCGAGGCGGGGCACGTGTTCATCGCCCAGCCGCCCCTCTACTCCACCGAGGTGGGCAAGGAGAAGGTCTACCTGAAAGACGACCACGCCAAGGAGCTGTTCCTCCAGGAGCGCCCGAACCACGCAAAGGAGTTCCAGCGCCTGAAGGGCCTCGGCGAGATGGACCACGAGGAGCTGCGCGCCACCACGATGGATCCCGAGCGGCGCACGCTGCTCGCCGTCACCGTCGAGCAGGCGGCGCTGGCCGACGAGGTGCTGTCGATCCTGATGGGTGACGACGTGGAGTCGCGCAAGCACTTCATCCAGACCAACGCCAAGGACGTGAGGTTCCTCGACATCTGATGGCCGACGACGACGCACCCACCCCCGACGACAACGAGGAGCCCAGCGCGGACCTGACCGCGGCGCTCGCCTACGGGACGATCGAGCCCATCGAGATCCAGGAGGAGATGGAGCGGTCGTTCCTGGACTACGCCATGACCGTCATCACGGCCCGGGCGCTGCCCGACGTGCGCGACGGCCTCAAGCCGGTGCAGCGCCGGATCCTCTGGGGGATGCACGACATCGGGGCCCGCCCCGACCGGCCCTGGATGAAGGTCGCCCGGGTCACGGGCGAGGTCATGGGCAAGTACCACCCTCACGGCGACGGCGCCATCAACGACGCCCTCGTGCGCATGGCGCAGAGCTTCTCGCTGCGCGACCCGCTGATCGCCGGCCACGGCAACTTCGGCAGCCCCGACTTCGGTCCCGCCGCCGCCCGCTACATCGAGTGCCGGCTGGCGCCGCTCGCCCTGCAGATGCTGGCGGGCATCGACGAGGACACCGTCGACTTCGCCGACAACTACTCGGGCGAGTTCACCGAGCCGGTCGTGCTACCGGCCCGGTTCCCGAACCTGCTGGTGAACGGCAGCCAGGGCATCGCCGTGGGCATGGCCACGAACATCCCGCCCCACAACCTGGGCGAGGTCATCGACGCCACCATCCACCTCATCGACAACCCCGGCGCCACCGCCGATGACCTCATGGCCTTCGTCAAGGGCCCCGACTTCCCGACGGGCGCCAACATCATGGGCCGCCAGGGCATCCTCGACGCCTACCGCACCGGCAAGGGCTCCATCCGCCTCCGGGCCGTCGCCGAGATCGAGGAGGGCGGCCGCACCGCCCAGATCGTCGTGTCGGAGATGCCGTACCAGACCTCGATCGTCGCCACCGCGGCGCGCATCAAGGAGCTGGTCGAGTCGCGCACCATCGAGGGCATCAGCGACATCAACGACGAGTCCGCCCAGGGCAAGACGCGCCTCGTCATCAAGCTGAAGAAGGACGCACCGGGCCTCGTGGTGCTCAACAACCTCTACAAGCACACCCCGCTGCAGACGAACTTCGCGGTGAACATGGTCGCCCTCGTCGACGGCGTGCCCCGCACGCTGAGCCTGCCGCAGGCGCTCACGCACTACATCGAGCACCAGGTCGAGGTCATCACCCGCCGCTCCCGGCACCGGCTGGAGAAGGCCCGGGCCCGGGCCCACATCGTCGAGGGCCTGCTGAAGGCGCTCGATGCGATCGACGAGATCATCGCCACCATCCGCGCCTCGGCCGACCGGGCCGCCGCGCGCCAGGCGCTGATGGCCGAGCCCTTCGAGTTCACCGAGGTGCAGGCCACCCACATCCTCGACATGACGCTCGGCCGGCTCACCCGGCTCGGTCGCGCCGAGCTCGAGGACGAGATGGCCCAGCTGCGCGAGACCATCGCCGAGCTCGAGGCGATCCTGGGCGACGAAGCCACGCTCAAGTCGGTCATCAAAGCGGAGCTCGCCGCCGTGCGCGAGGAGTTCGCCACGCCTCGCCGCAGCCAGATCCAGCTCGACACCGGCGACATGGACATCGAGGAGCTCATCGACGACGAGGAGCTCGTCCTCACGCTCTCGGCCAAGGGCTACGTGAAGACCGTGCCGGCCACGACGTTCCGGGCCCAGGGCCGGGGCGGCAAGGGCGTGGCGAGCGCCAAGCTGCGGGACGAGGACTACATCACCCACGTCCTCACCACCACCGCGCATGCCTACCTGCTGTTCTTCTCCAACCGCGGCAGGGTCTACCGGCTGAAGGCCCACGAGATCCCCAAGAAGGACCGCACCGCCCGTGGGACGGCGATCGTGAACCTGCTGCAGCTCGCCCCCGACGAGCGCATCCAGGCCATCATCGACACCCGCGACTACGAGACGAACCGGTTCCTGTTCTTCGCCACCAAGAAGGGCCAGGTCAAGAAGACCAAGTTCACCGAGTACGACTCGTCCCTGCGCACCGGCCTGATCGCCATCAGCCTGAAGGACGACGACGAGCTGGTGCGGGTGATCCCCACCAACGGCGGGTCGGATGTGTTCATGGTGTCGGGCGGCGGCCAGACCATCCGCTTCAGCGAGGACGAGGTGCGGCCCATGGGCCGCTCGGCCGCCGGGGTGCGGGGCATGAAGCTGCGGGCCGGCGACGAGGTCGTGTCCTGCGACGTCGGGCGCGCCGACGCCGACCTGCTGATCGTCACCGACGCCGGCTACGGCAAGCGCACCAAGCTCGAGCGGTTCAGCCGGCAGGGCCGCGGCGGCCAGGGGGTCAAGGGCATCAAGCTCACCGCCGCTCGGGGCCGGGTCGTGGCCGCCTTCATGGTCGGCCTCGACGACGAGATCTTCGTGGTGTCCTCGGCGGGCACCGCCATCCGGACCCCGGTGCGCGACATCTCCTCGCAGGGGCGCGACGCCACCGGCGTGCGGATCATGCACCTCGCCCCGGGGCAGGCGGTCTCGGCCGTCGCCCCGGTCCTCCAGGCCGACGACGACTGACCGCCCCGCTCGGCGCGCGCGACTGAGCGGCGGGCGGTCGGGGTACCCACTTCCCCCGACAACCTCTCGTCACCGAAGGCACGCCATGCACCAGCACGTACCCCGTCCCCTCCAGGACCCGGCCTGGCGCGGCTCGGTCCTGCCCCTCGTCGCCCTGCTCGTGGTCGCGGCCGGAGGCCTGGCCCTGACGCTCGGGCGCTTCGGCGCCACCGCCGCCACTCATGCCCGGGCCCGCACCGCGGCCGACGCCGCCGCCCTGGCCGGCGCGGCCGAGGGCCGCCGGGCGGCCGAGCTGGCCGCCCGGGCCAACGGCGCCACGCTCGTCGCCTACGCCGAGGGCGGTCACGAGGCCGAGGTCACCGTCGCCGTCCAGGGCGTCGAGGCCACCGCCCGGGCCGCCCGGACCCTCGGCGGCGCCGGCCGGCCGCTCGTGCCGCCGGCGCTGGCCGCCGCCGTCGCCCGCGCCGAGCAGGTGCTGGGCGAGCCCATCGCCCGGTCGGGCCTCTCACCTCGGGGCGTCGCCGTCCCGCCGGGCCAGGCCGAGCGCCTGGCGCCGCTCGCCGCGACCACCGGGCTCTGTCCCGGGCCGGCCGAGGACGACGCCGTACACTTCGTGGTGTGCCGCGGGAGCGACCGGTGACGAGCACGGCCCGCGACCACGACGTCCCGGTCGGGGAGGCGGCACCCCCCGAGCCCCCGCCCGCCCGGCGGCCCCGCGGCCGGGTCGTGCGCACCACGCGGGTGGTGGTCCGGCGCGTCGACCCGTGGAGCGTGCTCAAGGTCTCGTTCCTGTTCTACCTGTGCGCCCTCGTGGTCGGCGTGATCGCCGGCATCCTGCTGTGGCTGGGGGCCACCACCATCGGCGCCGTGGAGGGCATCGAGGGCTTCGTCGAGGGTCTCGGCTTCACCGACTTCCGGTTCCTGCCCGGCGTCATCCTGCGGGCCTCGATCCTCGGGGGGCTGGTGCTCGTCGTGGCCGGCACGGCGGCCAACGTGCTGCTCGCCGTGCTCTACAACCTGATCAACGACGTCGTGGGGGGCATCGAGGTCGTGCTCGCCGACGAGGGCACCTCCCGCAGCCGGGTGTGAGCCCGTGACGGCGCCGTGTAGCGTGGCGGCGCCACCCCGGGGCTATAGCTCAGTCGGTTAGAGCGCATCCCTGATAAGGATGAGGTCGCTGGTTCGATTCCAGCTAGCCCCACCCCCTCCGCCGTCAGGCGGTGTCCCCGCTGGCGGAGACCCGGTAGCCGGCTGGCGTCCACTCGGTGAGCACGGCGAACCGGTCACCCCGCACCTCGGTCAGGCGGTACTCGAGGCGGCGGTCGCCGACCAGGCCGTGCCGCTCCAGCGCCAGGCAGGCGACGCCCTCGTCGAGCCCGAGCAGGGCCCGCAGGCCGGCGCCGGGGACGACCGCGGTGATGCGCTCGGAGCCGCCGGTTAGCCGCACCCCGCAGCGCGCCGCCAGCTCGTCGTAGAGGGCGGCGTGGGAGAAGTCGGCGTCGAGGAGCGGCCCGGCGACGTCGGCTGGGAGCCAGACCCGGTCGTGGGCCAGGGGCTCGCCATCGGCCCGGCGGACGCGCTCGAGGTGGAACAGCTCGGCGTCGGGGTCGAGCCCGAGCTGCGCGGCGGCGCCGGCGTCGGTGCCGACCTGTTGGGCGAGCACGTCGCTGTGCTGGCGCATGCCGCGCGCCTCGACCGAGCGGAACAGCGAGTAGAGGCTGCCCAGGGGCTGCTCGATGGCCACCGCCCGCACGGTCGAGGGCCGCCCGCGGGCCGCGTCGACCAGGCCCTCCTCGCGGAGGCGGCGGACCGCCTCGCGCACGGTGTGGCGCGACACGCCGTAGTCCCGCATGAGCTGGAGCTCGCCGGGGAACTCGTGGGGGAACGCCCCGGCTCGGATGCGCCGCGCGAGCTCGCCGTGGAGCTGGGCCCACAGCGGTAGGGGGCTCGAGCGGTCCAGCGGCTTCGGCCGGGCGAGCGGTTGTCCCACGGTCCCTCCCACGGTACAGGCTAGGAGGCGGGAATGTACGGACATTAGGATGCGTTGGATCAGGAGTCCGACCCCACGAGGAGGAGCGGTGCCCGCAGCGCCCACCATCGAGATCGTGCCCATCGACACCCCGTCGCTCGGCGACCGCAGCTACCTCGCCCACGACGGCGCGGTGGCCATCGTGGTCGACCCGCAGCGCGACATCGACCGGGTCCTCGACGTGGCCGGCACCCTCGGGGTGCGGATCACCCACGTGTTCGAGACCCACGTCCACAACGACTACGTGACCGGCGGCTACGCCCTCGCCCGCCAGGTCGGCGCCCGGTACCTGCTCAGCGCCGAGGACGACGTGGCCTTCGAGCGGGTGCCGTTGCGCGACGGGGACGTCGTGGAGGCGGGCGCCATGCGGGTGCGGGCGCTGCACACGCCCGGCCACACCTTCACCCATCTGTCGTACGTGCTCGCTGACGCCCGCGGGGACGTCGTGGGGGTGTTCACCGGCGGGTCGCTGCTCTACGGCTCGACCGGGCGGCCCGACCTGCTCGGAACCGAGCACGCCGAGGCCCTGGCCCGGCACCAGTACGCCTCGGCGCACCGGTTGGCCGCCGAGGTCCCCGGTGAGGCGGCGGTGCTGCCCACCCACGGGTTCGGCAGCTTCTGCTCGGCCACCCAGGCGGAGGGCGCGTCGTCCACGATCGCCCGGGAGGCGGCGGTCAACCCCGTGCTGACCCGGGACGAGGAGACCTACGTCGCCGAGCTGCTGGCCGGCCTCGACGCCTACCCCGCCTACTACGCCCACATGGCGCCCCGCAACGTCGCGGGTCCTGATGCGCCCGACCTGACCCCGCCAGCCGTCGCCGACGCCGCCGAGCTGCGCCGGCGGATCGAGGCGGGGGAGTGGGTCGTCGACCTGCGCGATCGCACCGCCTTCGCTGCCGGGCACGTGCGCGGCACCCTGAGCTTCGGGCTCGACGGCAGCTTCGTGACCTACCTGGGCTGGCTCATCCCCTGGGGTACGCCGGTCACGCTGCTCGGCGCCACCGCGGACGAGGTCGCCGAGGCCCAGCGCGAGCTGGTCCGCATCGGCATCGACCGGCCCGCGGCGATGGCCACCGGCGACCCCGGGCGCTGGGCCGGTGGTGATCCGCTGGCGTCGCTGCGCCGGGTCGACTTCGCCGAGCTCGCCGCCGAGCGGGCGTCCGGGCGCCAGCCCCACGTACTGGACGTCCGCCGCAACGACGAGCGGCGGGCCGGCTACCTCGAGGACAGCCAGCACATCCCCCTCCACGAGCTCCAGGATCGCCTGGACGAGGTGCCGGTCGACCGCCCGGTGTGGGTGCACTGCGCGTCGGGCTACCGGGCGTCGATCGCTGCCGCGCTGCTCGCGCGTGCCGGTGTGGAGGCCGTCCTCGTCGACGACGACTTCACCGTCGCCGCCGACCGGGGCCTCACCCTCGCCGCCTGACGCCCCCCTGCGGCGTTGCTGCCTGGAACGAACGTACGGCAAAGGAGACCGATGACCACGCATCCCCCCGCCGTTCCCCTGTCCGCGCCCGAGCTGGCTGACCAGCTCGGCCGGCCGGGCGCGCCTCGCGTCCTCGACGTCCGCACGCCGGGCGAGTTCGAGACCGCGCACATCCCCGGCGCCTACAACGTCCCCCTGGACCTGCTGCGCGAGCACCGCGACGAGCTGCTCGAGCACCTCGACGAGACCGTCGTGCTGGTCTGCCGCTCGGGTGCTCGGGCCAGCGAGGCCGAGCGCGCCCTCGCCGAGGCGGGCTTGCCGAACGTGCGCGTGCTCGACGGGGGGATGGTTGCCTGGCGCACTGCCGGCGGCGCCGTCAACGCCGGTCGTCCCCGCTGGGACCTCGAGCGCCAGGTCCGGCTGGTGGCGGGGGCGATCGTGCTCTCGAGCATCGCCGTGTCCGCCGTTGCCCCCGCCGCCCGCTGGGTCGCTGGCGCGGTCGGGGCCGGCCTCACCGTGGCCGCGGTCACCAACACGTGCCTCATGGGCCAGCTCCTGGCGAAGCTGCCGTACAACCGGAGCGCATCCTGTGACATCGAGTCGGTGGTGAGCCAGCTCGCCAGCGCAGCTCCGGGCGGGACCCGGGCGGCCTGAGGTCGTGGTCGCGCTCGCGGTCGCGCTCGCCGTCCTCGTCGGCCTGGCCCTGGGCATGCTGGGCGGCGGGGGCTCGATCCTCGCCGTGCCCCTGCTGGTCTACGTGGCCGGCGTGGGCGCGAAGGAGGCCATCGCCACCTCGCTGCTGGTGGTCGGCGTGACGAGCGCCGTGGCCCTCGTCCCCTACGCCCGGGCGCGCCGGGTCCGGTGGCGCACGGGCGCGCTGTTCGGCGCCGCGGGCATGGCCGGCGCCTACGGCGGTGGGCGGGCGGCCGCCTTCGTCCCGGGGGCGGTGCTGCTCGCCGCCTTCGCCGTCATGATGCTGGCGACCGCCGCCGCCATGATCCGGGGGCGGCGCACCATCGTCCCCGAGCGCCCGCACGGGGAGCTTCCCGTCCTGCACGTGCTGGTGGAGGGCGCCGTCGTGGGCCTGGTCACCGGCATGGTCGGCGCCGGCGGCGGCTTCCTCGTGGTTCCCGCCCTCGTGCTGCTCGGCGGCCTGCCCATGCCGGCGGCGGTGGCCACCTCGCTCCTGGTGATCGCCATGAAGTCCTTCGCCGGCCTCGCCGGCTACCTGGCGGTCGTCGAGATCGACTGGGCCCTGGCCGGCGCCGTCACCGCCGCGGCGGTGGTGGGCAGCCTCGCGGGTGGACGGCTCGGGCGTGCCGTGCCCCAGGACGCTTTGCGCCGGGCGTTCGGCTGGTTCGTCCTGGCCATGGGCACCTTCGTGCTGGTCCAGCAGCTTCCCGCGGTCCTGGCCGCCGGCGTGGCGGGCCTCGTCGTGGTCGCGGTGGTGGCGGTGTGGCTGTGGGCGCGCCGGTCCCGGCGGCGCGCCGCCGCCGCGCCCCCGGCTGTCCCGGCCCCGACGGGTCCGGCCGAGGGCCGGGGCGTGAACACCGGGGGAGCGGGGTAGGCGGTCACCGTGCCCCGAACCGCCGTTCACGCCCAGCGACGCGCCCGCCGGTCCTTGGCCACCTCGCTGGCGCTGCTCGGCGCCGTGGCGCTGGCCGCCCCCTTCGCCGTGCTCGGCGTCTCCGGCGCCGTGCTCCTGGCCGTGCTCGTCGCGGTGGGCGTCGTCGCCTTGGCCACCGCCGGGGGATCATCGCCCGTGGCCCCGGCCGGCACCCCGCCCGCGCCGATCGCCTCTCCGCGGGCCCCGGCCGCGCCACCCCGGCGGGCGGCGGCGCCCCCACCGGCCAGGGAGCTCGTGTCCGAGTTGCTCTACGTCGAGGTGCACGAGGGCGGGATCGGCATCGACGGCTCCCTCGCCACCGACGTCGACCCGGCGGTGCCGGCGGGCACACTGTTCCACCTGCGGGTCGAGCGCCCGGCCTCGGGCGCGCTGCGCTGGATCGCCCAGGCGGTGCTGCAGGACTGGTCGGCGCGAGGGAACCTCGTGGCGCTCCGGTTCCGGCGCCGGGCCGAGCGCGTCTGCGTGCAGCTCACCAGCGGCGGCACCACGATCGTGCTCGATGTCGACGACGTCTCGCTCGCCTAGCGCGCCGGCCTAGGGTGGGATGGTGCGCAGCGCCGACGACACCCAGGTGAACCCCCCGTGGCGCGCCTGATCCGCCGCATGGCCCTCGCCGTGGGGGCCGCCGGTCTGGTGGCGGCCGTGCTGCGGCTGCGCGGCAAGGGCGGCACACCCCCGACCGGTGGCGGCTGGCGCGAGCTGACCGGCCCCGACCTGCGCTGACGGCGGCCGGCGTGCGGGCAGCGATCATCGGGGCCGGGGCGGTCGGGGCGCGGGCCGCCCGCCAGCTGACCGCCACCCCCGACGTCGGCTCGCTGGTGATCCGCGACGCCGACGAGGAGCGGGCCCGCACCGTCGCCGCCGCCATGGGCCCGCCCGCCGAAGCCGACGGTGGTTCAGGGGCCGAGGGGCTCGACGTCGACGTGGCGGTGGTGACCACGCCGGCAGGGGGCCACGCCGAGCTGGCCCGGCGACTGCTCGAGGCCGGCGCCCACGTGGTGTCGGTGTCCGACGACATCGATGACGTGCGCGGCCTGCTCGCCCTCGACGCCGAGGCCCGGGAGCGGGACCGGTGCGTGCTCGCGGGGGCCGGGTTCTCCCCAGGCATGTCGTGCCTGCTGGCCGCGCACGCCGCCGCCCGGTTCGACGAGGTCGACGAGATCCACGTGGCCCGGGCGGGCACCGGCGGCCCGGCCTGTGCCCGCCAGCACCACCAGGCGCTCGCCGGCCACGCCCTCGACTGGCGGGACGGAGCGTGGAGCCGGCGCATGGGAGGCTCGGGCCGGGAGCTGTGCTGGTTCCCCGAACCCGTCCGGGGCCGGGACTGCTACCGGGCGGCGCTGCCCGACGGCCTGCTGCTCGTGCCCGCCTTCCCGGGAGTCGAGCGGGTCACCGCTCGCCTCGCCGCCAACCGCCGGGACCGGCTCTCGGCCCGGCTGCCCATGCTCCGCCGGCCTCACCCCGAGGGCCGGGTCGGGGCCGTGCGCGTCGAGGTCCGAGGCCGGCGTGGCAGCACCCGGGACGTCGTCGTGCTCGGTGCGGTCGACCTGCCGGCCGTCGCCGCCGGCGCGGTCGCCGCCGTCACGGCTGTCGAGGCGGCGGCAGGGCGGTGCACCAGCCCGGGCGCGGCCGGCCTCGCCCGGTCGTGCGACGTGCTGCCGGTGCTGACCGAGCTCGCCCGCCGTGGGGTGCGAGCCGCCGCCTTCGAGGGGTCGCGGACGGACTAGTCACAGCGGGCTATCACGACAATAGCTCGATAGGTGTATTCGACAATGGGCCGACGATGCGGTCGAAAAATAGATAGTGCGAGGACTCGGACATCGCGGTAGATCTACTCATGCGCTGCCCGAATGTCGCCGTCTTTACTGGGGAGAGGGGCGAGCAGCAGCAGAGGAGTACCGTGACCCGAGTTCCCGACGCTCACTGTGCATTGATCGAGGAGCACCTGCCCCTCGTCAACCAGATCGTGCTGTCCGTGGCGGCGCGATTTCCCCGACACGTCGAGCGCGAGGAGTTGGTCCGCGCCGGGGTGCTCGGCCTGGTCGAGGCCGCGAGCCGGTTCGAGGCCCGCCGGGGCGTCCCCTTCGCCAGCTTCGCCGGCCGCCGGATCCGCGGCGCCGTCCTCGACGCCGTCCGCGCCGCCGACTGGGCGCCCCGTTCGGTGCGGGCCACGATGCGGGCCGCCGAGGAGGCCGAGCACAGCCTGGCCTCCACACTCGGTCGCCGTCCCACCACGGCCGAGGTGGCCGAAGCCATGGATCTCAGCGTCGACGAGCTCGACGCCGCCGCCGTGCGCGCCCGCCGGGCGTCGGTGCTCGCCCTCGATCACGGCGTCGTCGACGACGGCGGCGAGACCCTGAGCCTGGGCGACGTCATCGTCGACCACGACGCCGCTCTGCCGGCCGACGGCATCGAGCAGCGGGAGCTGCACGGGTACCTCGCCGACGCCGTGGGGCTGCTGCCCGAGCGCCACCGCACCGTGGTGGTCGGCTACTTCCTCGAGGGCCGCACCTCCCTCGAGCTCGCCGAGAGCCTCGGCGTCACCGAGTCCCGCATCTCGCAGCTCCGATCCGAGGCGCTGCTGATGCTGCGGGAAGGCATCGAGGCGCAGTACGCCACCGGCGAAGCCGAGCCGGCCCCCGTGCCCCGGAGCCGGGTGGCAAAGCGCAAGGCCCGCTACGCCGCGGCCATCACCGCCAGCCGCACCTGGCGGGAGCGGGTCGACACCGCCGTCTGAAGGTCCGCGCCGCCGCCCCTCGGGGGCACTCACAGTTCGACGGGTGGCGGAGGGCGATGCCGCGTCAGCCGGAGCCGTCGCCCGGCGCGTCGCTGCCGAGGAAGGCGCGCAGGGCCGGGATGGCGGCCCGGTCGGCGGCCTCGGCCGCCAGCTCGTAGGGCACGACGGCGGCGCGGCCGCCGTCGTGGCCCCCGCCGTTCGCGAGGATCGCCGCGCGCGCCCCGGCAGCCAGGTCCCGGGTGGTGGCGACCAGGTCCTCGAGCTCCTCGAGCCGGCTGCCGAGCTCGATGGCGTGGGCGGCGAGGTGCGAGCAGTGGGGCTCGTCGACGTGCTCGGCGAGCAGCGGCAGGTTGAGCAGCTCGGGCGGCGCCTCCAGCCGGGCCGCCAGGTACTCGGCCTGCACCGCCCGGTGCAGGTCCTGGGCCCGGGCCCGGCGGGCCGAGCGCACGACGTCCACCGCTGCGGGCTGCACGAACCGGGTGTCGCCGGCGAGCAGGAGCAAACGCAGCTCCTCCAGCCGGAACAGCAGGGC
The DNA here is from genome assembly GCA_004366205.1 of Actinomycetota bacterium. Lineage (GTDB taxonomy): Bacteria > Actinomycetota > Acidimicrobiia > Acidimicrobiales > CADCSY01 > SIRW01. The sequence goes on from SIRW01000099.1 coordinate 16,198, forward strand.
GTCGAGGGCCCGACCCTCGGCCTCGAGCGCCGCGAGCAGCCCGGAGATGGCCCCGTCGTGGGCGGTGCGCCGGTTCACCCAGCACAGATCGGCCCCTCCGGCCCGAGGATGAGGGAATCGGGCGCGACGGGCGGTCCTCCTCGTCCCGCCGCTACGCTTCGGGACCATGTGCGCCACCTGCGTCGCCCAGGGAGTGCCCTACGTGGCCGGGGCCCTCGTCCTGCTGCGCGTGCAGGCCGGCCGGGGCCGCCGCCGGCGCCAGGTTCAGGAGCCCGCGCCGAACACCCGGTGCAGCTCCTCGGGCACGGGCTGATCGAGCTGGTCGTAGGTGCAGGAGGCGGGCTCGCGGTCGGGCCGCCACCGCCGGAACCGGGTGGCGTGGCGGAAGCGGTCGCCCTGGAGGTGGTCGTAGGCCACCTCGGCCACCAGCCCGAGCCGGAGGGGCTCCCAGGTGAGGTCCCGACCCGCAGTCCACCGGCTCTGGCCCCCCGGGAGTCGGCCACCCTCGTGGGCGGCGGGGTCGGCCCAGGCGCTCCAGGGGTGGTCGTCGAGCCCGCCCCCGCGGTGGCCCGCCAGCTCGCCCACCAGCTCCCGGCGGCGCGCCGCGGAGAACCCGCTGGCCACGCCGACGTGGGCGAGGGTGCCGTCGGCCGTGTAGAGCCCCAGCAGGAGCGAGCCTACGCCCGCACCGTCCTTGTGCCAGCGGAACCCGGCCACGACGCAGTCGGCCGTGCGCTCGTGCTTGACCTTCACGAGCGTGCGCTTCCCGGGCCGGTACGGGTCCGCCAGCGGCTTGACGACGACCCCGTCGAGGCCCGCCCCCTCGAACCGCTCGAACCAGTCGGCCGCGATCGCGGGGTCCCGGGTGGCAGGCGTGAGGTGGATCGGGGCCGTGGCTCCGGCGAGGTGCTCCTCGAGCAGCGCCCGCCGCTCGGCGAAGGGGCGGGGACACAGGTCGTCGTCGCCCAGTGCGAGGAGGTCGAAGGCGACGAAGCTGGCGGGCGTGGCCGCAGCCAGCAGCCGGACGCGGGACGCCGCCGGGTGGATCCGCTGCAGCAGGGCGTCGAAGTCGAGGCCACCGTCGCCGGCTATGACCAGCTCCCCGTCGACCACGCAGCGCGGGGGCAGCTGGGCGCGCAGCGGCTCGAGGATCTCGGGGAAGTAGCGGTTGAGCGACCGTTCGTTGCGGCTGGCGAGCTCGACCTCGTCGCCGGCGCGGAACACGATGCAGCGGAAGCCGTCCCACTTGGGCTCGTACAGCACGTCGTCGCGCTCGGGCAGCTCGCGGGCGAGCGTGGCGAGCATGGGCGAGACCGGCGGGGTGACGGGAAGGTCCATCACCCTACTTGAGCAGGCGCGACAGGCGCCGGTCGGCGAGGACCCGGCCGCCGGTCTGGCATGCCGGGCAGTAGGTGACCTCGTGGCTCTCGTAGGACACCCGCTGGAGGGCGTCCCCGCAGCGCGGGCAGGGCTCGCCGTGGCGGTTGTGCACCGTCCAGTGGTCGCCGAGGCGGGCGGGCAGGCCCCCGGATCGACGCCGTTCGACGGCGAGGCCCTCGGCCAGCACGGCGTCCGTGGCCGCGAGCAGCCGTTCCCGGGCCGCGGCGTCGAGGTTCGCGAGCGACGCGAACGGCGACAGGCCCGCCCGGTGCAGCAGGTCGTCGGTGTAGCCCCGGCCCAGACCGGCGACGGTGCGCTGGTCGCGCAGCAGCGTGTGCAGGCGCCGGCGGTCGGACCCCGAGCGCACGAGCTCGGCGAAGGCGTCGCTGCCGGGCTCGGGCCCGAGCGCGGCGAGGGGGCCCTCGTCGTCCCCGGCCAGCACCCACCAGGCAGCCTTGCGCTCGGTGCCGAACTCCCGCAGCAGGAGGGCCGGGCCGCCCGTGACGAGCAGCCGGAGGAGCGCGCCCTTCGGGCGGGTGCGCTTCGGCGGGTCCTCGAGCTCGATGCGACCGGCCTGTGAGAGGTGCACGGCCAGGCGGGGCCCGTCGGTGACGACGAGGAGGTACTTGCCGCGCCGCCCGACGGACTGGATGCGCCGCCCGATCAGGTCGGTGGCGGGCGGATCGACGGTCTTGAGCGCGCTGAAGTGCAGGGGCTCCACGCCGGCGACGGTCCGGCCGGCGAGGGCGTCGTGGAGGCGCTCGGCCAGGGCCTGCATCTCGGGCAGCTCGGGCACGGCGTGACGCTACCCAGCCCGGTCGGCGCCGAGGGCCTCCCGGGCGGCCGCGGCCCGTTCGGCCAGCCAGTCGGGTGGTCCGCCGGGCTCCGTCAGCAGGTCGGGGTCCGACGCCAGCGCCACCAGCAGGTCGACCTCGGCGTGGAAGTCGCTGACGGCCACGGACTCGGGCTCGACGGTCGGGTCGCCGGTGGGGCCGAACCCGCCGTTGTGGTAGTTGCCCAGCGGCAGCGCCAGGCCCGACGCCCGGTAGCCGGCGGCGCAGAACGCCGTGGCTTCGCACGAACCGCCGTCCATGAGCTTGCGGCGGTAGGCGAAGCCCGGGCGCCCGCCGGGTCCGCCGGACGTGGCGGCGACCCGTTCGGCGGCTGCCCGCAGCGCCTCCGTCAGGCCGGGGTCGAAGATGCTCGACCGGTCGCCCACCCGCACGATCACCCCGCCGCCCTGGGGGCTGTCGGCCAGGGCCTTGGAGCACTCCAGCGACACGACGGTGGCGTCGCGGGCCACGGTGCCCAGGCGGATGGCCTCGAGGGCGCCGAGGAAGCCGAGCTCCTCCCCCCGGGTGAACAGGACCTGGAGGTCCGCCGCCGGGGGCCGGGAGGCGGCCACCTCGGCGAGGGTGCACAGCGCGGCGGCCGCGCCCAGCAGGTCGTCGCACGCCCGCGACACGATCAGCTCGAGGTCGCCGTCCCACTCGAGCACCCAGCCGGGGAAGCCCCACATGGCGAAGCCGCCCTCGGGTGCGGCGCCCTCGTCGAGCCGGGCCCGGGCCCCGGTGAGGCGCCCGGTCGGGCCGGCCTCGGCGTGCGTGAGCGTCGCCGCCCCCGCCTCGTCGCCCGCGGCGGTGAACAGCCGCAAGGGCGTGCCGGACCCGGCGTGCGCCGCCGGGAGGCCGCCCCGGAACTCGAGGGTGAGGTCCCGGCCCGTCACGGACGTGACCGCGAACCCGGGGTGGTCGAGGTGGGCGACCAGCACCAGGGGCGGCCCCTCGGCCTGCGGCCCCCGCCACCGGGCCAGCAGGTTGCCGGCGGCGTCGGCCTCGGCGGCGACGCCGTCCAGGGTGGCCAGGACGGCGCGCAGGTGCGCGAGCGGCGCCGCCTCCAGCAGCGGCGCGGTGGGCGCCTCGAGCAGCCCCCGGGCGAGCTCGAGCCGGTCCCCGGGCGCCGTCACCCCTCGGGCACCTCCGCGTCGGCCGGGACGACCAGCACCCGCTCGGCGGCGTCGACCCCGAGCTCGGCCTCGCGGTCGTCGATGGCCACGCGCACGACCCCGCCCTCGAAGCCCACGACGGTCACGTCGACGTCGGGGTGGATCCCGGCGGCGAGCATCTCCCGCAGCAGGTCTTCCCGGTCGTCGCGCACCATCGTGACCCGGCCCGACGCCCCCAGCGGCAGGTCGGCCAGGGCCCGGCCGGCGATGCGGGCGAGGTCGCCGCCGGACCGGGGGATCGGGTGGCCGTGCGGGTCGACCGCCGGGCGGCCGAGGGTGCGGTCGATGTCGTCGAGCATCTCGCCCCCCACCCGGTGCTCCATGCGCTCGGCTTCCTCGTGCAGCTGGTCGAGGGGCACCCCTTCGGCGTCGTGGAGGTAGCTCTCGAGCAGGCGGTGGGCGCGCATCACCCGCAGCGCCTCCTCGGCCCCGGCGTCGGTGGTGTGCAGCACCCCGCCGTCGCCCTCGCGCAAGAGCCCCGAGCGCAGCAGCCGTTGGACGCCCTCCTCGACGGCGTCGCCGCCGGCGTCGGTTCCCGCCCCGACCTGGGCGGCGGTCGCCGGCCGGCCGTCCTCGTGCTCGGCCCGGTACACCGCCTTGAGCACGTCCTCGTCGAGCGTCCGGCGCATGCGGCGGCGGCGCTGCACGACCCGGACGGCGACGCCGCGGCGTGGGGCGAACAGGAACGCGGCGAAGAAGAGCAGGCTGGCCACGATGACCATGGCGGGACCCGAGGCCACGTCGAGGTGGAACGACCCGTACAGGCCGCCGACCGCGGCGAGCAGACCGACCAGGGCGGCGACGCGCATCATCGTCGCCAGGCGGTCGGTCAGCAGGTAGGCCGTGGCGCCCGGGGTCACGAGCATGGCGATCACCAGGATCAGCCCCACGGCCTGCAGCGACGCCACGATCGTGGCGGAGAGCATGGCCGTGAACGCGTAGTGGAGCACGCCGACGGGCCAGCCTGCGGCCCGGGCCATCGTCGGGTCGAAGCTCCACAGGTGAAAGCCGCGCCACAGCAGCCCGATGGAACCGAGCACGAGGCCGCCGCTCACCACGGTGAGCCACAGGTCGGCCGCGTCCACGCCGAGCACGTTGCCCAGGAGCACGTGGAACAGGTCGATGCCCCGGGGCCGGGCCACGCTGATGATGGCGAGGCCGAGGGCGAAGGCGAAGGTGAACACGATGCCCATGGCGGCGTCGAGCTTCACGCGGCTGTTCCGCTCGATCCACGTGATCGCCAGGCCCGCGAGCACGCCCGCCGCCAGCGCCCCCCAGAAGATGCCGACGTGGCGGGCGGCCAGCCAGCCCACGGCGACGCCGAGCAGGACGGCGTGGGCGATGGCGTCGCCCAGCAGCGCCTGGCGGCGCACGACCAGCAGGCAGGACAGGACCGCCGACGTGAGCCCCACCACGGCGGCGACCACCAGGCCGTAGCGCATGAACGCGTAGTCGGCCACCGGGGCGACGACGGCGCGCCAGACGGCGTCCCACACGGCCATCAGCGCCGCTCCATCCCGCCACCGGGCAGCGCGCCGTAGGCCCGGCGCAGGTGCTCGCCCCGCAGCACCGTGGCGGGCGGTCCGTGCGCCACCACCCGGCGGTCGAGCAAGAGCACCCGGTCGAAGGCCCGTTCGGCGTCGACGAGGTCATGCGCGATCACGACGAGGGTGCGGCCCTCGTCGGCGAGCGCCCGGAACTCGCGGTGCAGCAACTGCTCGGTGACGGCGTCGATCGCCGCGAACGGCTCGTCGAGCAGGAGCAGGCGGGCGTCCTGGGCGAGCGCCCGGGCCACGAACATGCGCTGCTGCTGGCCGCCGGACAGCTCGCCCACCTGGCGGCCGGCGAGCTCGGTCATGCCCATGCGCGCCAGAGCGGCGTCGACCCGGCGATGGTCGTCTGCGCGCAGCCGGCCCCACATGCCCCGCTGGACGTACCGGCCCATCGCCACGACCTCGCGCACCACCGCCGGGTAGTCCCAGTCGATCTCGGAGCGCTGGGGCAGGTAGGCCACGTCGCGCCGTGCGGTGTCGACGTCCCGGCCGTCGATCCGCACCGTGCCGTGGTCGAGCGTGACGAGGCCGAGCACGGCCTTGATCAGCGTGGACTTGCCGGCGCCGTTGGGCCCCACGACGCCGAGCAGCTCGCCGGGCCCGCACGCGAACGACACCCGCCGGAGGGCCACGGTGTCGCCGTAGGAGACCGTGACGTCGCGGACCTCGAGTCGGGCGCCGGGGGCGGCCGCGGGGCTCACGGCCCCACGGTACCGCCGCGTGCGGCGCCGCCCGCTGCGGCTTCAGCGCGCGGCGTGGGGGAAGACCGTCGCGCTCAGGGGGCGGCGCGGCTCGTGCACGACCCGCACACCGGGGCGGAGCCCCTCGACGTGGACACCGCCCGCGTCGACGGTGATGTCCACCCGGTCGTTCCCGACGGGCATGCCGGTGACCTGCACGCGGCTGATCGACGGGGGCAGGGCGGGCGCCAGCCAGAGCGTGTCGTGAGACACCCAGGGGTCGAGCCGCAGCATGGTCCGGAGGAACGACAGCGGCGACGCCGCCGCCCACGCCTGGGGCACGCAGGCCGTCGGGTAGGCGGCGGGCACCGAGAGCTCCTCTCGGCCCAAACCGCTGAACAGCTCCGGGAGCCGCCCGCCGAAGGCCGTGGCCACGTCGAGCATGGCCTCGATGACCCGGTGGGCCTCCTCGACGAAGCCGTAGCGCATCAGGCCCGCGGCGCACAGGGCGTTGTCGTGCGGCCAGACCGAGCCGAGGTGGTAGCTCACCGGGTTGTAGGCGGCCATCGACGTCGCCATCGTGCGGATCCCCCAGCCGCTGAACATCTCGGGTGACAGCAGGTGCCGGGCGACCTCCGGGGCCTTGTCCTCGTCGACGATGCCGGTCCACAGGCAGTGGCCCATGTTCGAGGCCAGGGCGTCGACGGGCTGCTTGTCGCCGTCGAGCGCGAGCGCGTACCACCCCCGCTCGGGCAGCCAGAAGTCGCGGTTGAACGCCTCCTTGAGGGCCACGGCCTTGCCGCGCCAGTGCTCGAAGCCCTCGGCGTCGCCGGCCTCCTCGGCGAAGTGGGCCCGGGCCACGTAGGCGGCGTACACGTAGCCCTGGACCTCGCACAGGGCGATGGGGCCCTCGGCGAAGCGGCCGTCGGCGAAGCGGATGGCGTCCCAGCTGTCCTTCCAGCCCTGGTTGGCGAGGCCCCGATCGGTGGCGCGCTGGTACTCGACGTAGCCGTCGCCGTCCCGGTCGCCGTACTGCTCGATCCAGGCCAGCGCCCGATCGGCGTGGGGGAGGAGGCGCTCGACGGTGGCCTCGGCCAGGCCCCACCGCCGCAGCTCGCCCAGCAGCATCACGAACAGCGGCGTGGCGTCGGCGGTCCCGTAGTAGAGGCTGCCGCCCCCGAGCGAGAGCGACACGGCGCTGCCGTAGCGCATCTCGTGGATGATCCGGCCCGGCTCCTCCTCGGTGTCGGGGTCGACCTCGCTGCCCTGGAAGCGGGCGAGGGTCTCGAGCACGCCGAGCGCCAGCTCGGTGTCGGCGGCCAGCGCCATCCAGGCGGTGAGCAGCGAGTCCCGCCCGAACACCGTCATGAACCAGGGTGCCCCGGCGGCGACCACCGGCAGCTCGGGGTGCTCGGGGTCGAAGATGCGCAGGGCGCCGAGGTCTTCGGCTGTGTGGCGCAGCGCCTGGTTGAGGCCGGGGTGGTCGCTGTCGGCGCGGGGGACGCGCTCGCGCCACTGCGACAGGCGCTGGGCGGGCTTGGAGTGCTCGATGGGCTGGCCGCAGCGGTAGCGGGGCTCGACCTCGTCGCCCTCGATGGTCGCGACGACCTCGATGCACACGGCCCACTCGCCGCCCGGCGGGAGAGGGGCCCGCCACGTCGCCCGCCCGGGCTCCACCGTCGCCGGTTGCGAGAAGCGGACGTCGACGTGGCGTTGGCGCTGGCGCTGGCGGAACCCGAAGCGCATGAGCGATCCCGACAGCTCCTGGCTGTGGGTGCCGCGGTGCTCGACCCGGCCCTCCTTGACCTCGAACAGGTCGGCGAAATCGACGTCGACCTCCAGCTCGATCACGGCGGCGTGGGTCTCGGCGCCGTAGTTGCGCACGACGATCTCCTCGATCATGCCCCGGCCCACGTAGCGGTGGCGGAACACGATGAGGTCGCTCTCCCGCTTCGTCGACGTGGCCCGGCTGCGGCCGAGGAACGTGGCGCCGAAGGGGTGGTCGACGGCGACGGTGAGCGGCTCGAGGTGGTGGCCGTTCACCCGCAGCTCGAGCCGGGACAGGAACCGGGTGTCGAGGAAGAACAGCCCCTGGGGAGCACCGGCGCGGATGTCGCCGGTGCGGCCCGACAGGCAGAACGAGGAGCCCTCGACGAGCGTGACCATGCCGTCCACGTGGCCCAGGGAGGCCACCGCCCCGGTGTAGGTCCACGGTTCAGCCATCGCCGCCCCGGACTGTACGCGCCGCGCGGCGCGCCGGGCGGGATCCTCGTTCTCCCTCAGCCGCCCGGGACGGGCAGCACCAGCGCGAGCTGCCGGGACTGCGCGACCAGCCGCCCGGCTTCGTCCCAGAGCTCGCCGTCCTCCTCGAGCCAGCCGTCGACGAGGAAGCGGGTGCTGAACCGGGCGCGCAGCCAGCCGGGGGCGGGCCGGGCCCGTACGTGCACGGTGAGCTCGACCGTGGGCACCCAGCCGGCCTCGGTCACCTCGAACACGGCCGGCGGGAAGGCGTCGGCGAAGAGCACGAGCGAGCGGGCGTCGGCGTCCCGGCCGTCGGCGAACCGGATCCAGCCGGTCAGGTCGGCCTCGCCGTCCCGGCGCCCCGCGACCCAGCCGGGGGGCGGGTGCAGTCGGGTGTCGAAGCGCTCAAGGATGGGCGGGGCGAATCCGCCTTCCGGCGGGTCGCGCCGCTCGCACCGCTCGGGTGGCGGCAGGTCGGGCGGCCCGCCCCGGACGCGGGTGACGGGGACCCGCGCCGGCCCGGCGTCGAGGTCGCCGCAGGTGGCGAGCACCCGCAGCCGCTCCCGTCCCCCCTGGACCAGGGCGGCGGTGGCTGTGGACAGCGACCGGCCGGTGCGGACCGGCTCGACGGTGACCTCGGCGGGCCCCGCCTCGGCCGGACGCAGGTAGTGGGCGGTGATGGTGAGCGGGTCGGGGTGCGGCAGCGCCTCGCCCAGGGCGGCGGCCACCACGGCGAGCAGGTAGCCCCCGTTGGGGGCGAGGCCGATGTGCCACCGGTCGGTGATCGTCGCCCGGAAGCGGCCCTCGCCGGCCGCCTCGACCGCGGTGTCGGCGTCGAACTCGTGCACCGCGGCACCGTAGCCGGACGGACCGCCGGCACCGTCGCCGGCCACCCACTACACAAGGGGGATGCTCAACCGCCTCGACGACTACCCCGTCCACCAGGTGGGCGCCCCCGTCGCCCACCCCGCGACAGGCGACCGCAACGCCTATGACCGGTACTTCTTCAACGGCTACGACGTGGCGGGCGAGCTGTTCTTCGCCGCCGCCTGCGGCGTCTACCCCAACCGGTTCGTGCAGGACGCCGCCTTCAGCGTCGTGCGCGCCGGCGTGCAGCGATCGGTCCACGCGTCGCGGCGGGCGCCGCTCGAGCGCACCGAGACCGTCACCGGGCCCGTCACCGTCGAGGTGCTCGAGCCGCTGCGCCGCCTGCGGGTCGCCGTCGCCCCCAACGAGGCGGGCATCGAGGCCGACCTCACCTTCACCGCCCGAACCGAGGCCGTCGAGGAACCCCGGTTCACGCTCCGGCGGGGTACCCGAACGGTGATGGACTACACCCGCCTGACGCAGTTCGGCCGCTGGGACGGGTGGGTCAGCGTCGACGGGGAGCGCATCGACGTCGACGGCGCCGAGGTCCGCGGCTGCCGGGACCGGTCCTGGGGGGTGCGGCCGGTGGGCGAGCGCGAGGACGGCGCGCCGGGCGGCCTGCCGCAGTTCTTCTGGCTGTGGGCGCCGGTCAACTTCGAGGACCGCTGCGCCCACCTCGACGCCCAGGAGGACGGCGACGGCCGGCGGTGGCACCAGAGCGGCGCCGTGGTGCCGGTGCTCGCCGATCCCGACGCGCCGCCCGTGCTCGACCCCGCGGCGGCCGGCGTGGAGGAGATGGCCACGATCGACCACGACATCCGCTGGCGGCCGGGCACCCGCCGGGCAGCGGCGGCCACGCTCACCCTCCGCCCCCACGCCGGTGAGCCGCTCGTCGTGGAGCTCGAGCCGGTTCTCGACTTCCAGATGCTCGGCGTCGGCTACCTGCACCCCGAGTGGGGCCACGGCGTGTGGAAGGGCGAGGAGGCGGTGGGCGCCGGGCAGTGGACGCTCGCCGACCTCGACCCCCTCGCCCCCCAGCACCTGCACGTGCAGCAGCTGTGCCGGGCCCGGATGGGCGACCGCGAGGGCCTCGGCGTGCTCGAGCAGCTCGTCATCGGCCCCCACGCCCCCTCGGGCTTCACCGGCCTCCTCGACGGCGCCGCTGGCTGAACCCCGCCTCGTGCCGAACTGTGAGGAAAAACGCACCCATGGGGTGAGAAAACCCTCACAGTTCGGTTTGTGCGGGGTGCGGCCTGCTCGCTCAGAGCACCTCGCGGGTGTAGCGGACGACAGCGTCGATCTCGTCGTCGTCGAGGGTGGCGCCGAAGGCGGGCATCCGCCCCCGGCCGTCGCGGATCAGGCGGGCCAACTCGGCGGGGTCCTCGAAGCGCTCGACCATGCGGCCGCCGTCGATCGCGGGGCCGGCGCCGCCGGCGCCGGCGCTGCCGTGGCAGCGGGCGCAGCTGCGGGCGTACACCTCCGCGCCGGCCCGGAGCTCCGCGTCGGCGCCGGCGGGGAGCTCCGGCGGGGTCTGGCCGATGTCCCCGCAGCCCGCCACCAGCAACGCGAGCGCCACGACCGCCGTCAGGGCCCGGCGCCTCACGCTGTCGGCAGCTGGTAGCCGGCGAACCGGTCGCGCAGGGTCTTCTTCGAGAACTTGCCGACGGAGGTCTTGGGGATCTCCTCCACGGTGACCACGTCGTCGGGCAGCCACCACTTGGCGACCCGGTCCTCGAGGAAGGCGAGCAGCTCCTCCCGGGTGATCTCCTCGCCGGGCTTGGGCACCACGCACGCGAGCGGGCGCTCCTGCCACTTCGGGTGGGGCACGCCGATGACGGCGGCCTCGGCGACCTTGGGGTGGGCCATGATCTCGTTCTCGAGCTCGACCGAGCTGATCCACTCCCCGCCCGACTTCACCAGGTCCTTGGTGCGGTCGACCAGGTAGATGTAGCCCTCGCGGTCGACCCGGGCGACGTCGCCGGTGCGCAGCCAGCCGTCGTCGGTGAAGGACTCGCCGGCCCGGTCGTCGTTGTAGTAGCTGCGGGCGATCCACGGCCCCGCCACCTGCAGCTCGCCCGTGTCGTCGCTGCCCCACTCGACGGGTTCGCCGGTGCTGGGGTCGACCACCCGGAACTCGACGCCGGGCATCACGTAGCCGACGCTGGTGCGCAGGTCGGCCTTCTCGTCGTCGCTCAGGTGCTCGAGGGTGCTCTTGATGCGCCCCACCGTGCAGATGGGGCTGGTCTCGGTCATGCCCCAGGCCTGCATGATGGGCAGGCCGGTCTGCTCCCGGTAGGCCTCGGACAGGGCGCGGGGCACCGCTGAGCCGCCGCAGGGGATGGCGCGCAGGCTGGAGGTGTCCCGGCCCTTCAGCTCGGGCAGCACGCCCATCCAGATCGTGGGGACGCCGGCGGCGACGGTCACCCGTTCCTCCTCGATGAGCGCGGCGAGCGCCGGCGGCGACAGGTCCGGGCCGGGCATCACGAGCGTCGCCCCGGTGGCGACGCCCGCATGCGCGAGGCCCCAGGCGTTCGCGTGGAACATGGGCACCACCGGCAGCACCACGTCGGACTCGCGCAGGCCGATGCCGTCGGCGACCAGCACGCCGAAGGTGTGCAGGTAGGTGGAGCGGTGCGAGTACACGACGCCCTTGGGGTTGCCGGTGGTGCCGCTCGTGTAGCACATCGACGCCGCCCGGTCCTCGTCGTCGACCCGGAACTCGACCGGGTCGGCGGCGCCCAGAAGCTCTTCGTAGTCGTGCACCTCCACGCCGGTGGGCGGGTCGCCCGGCTCGTCGCCCGCGCCGTCGTCCATCACCACGACGTGGCGGACCGTCTCGAAGGTGGGCAGCAGCGGCCACAGCAGCCCGGCGAGGGACCGGTCGAGGAAGATCACCTCGTCCTCGGCGTGGTTCACGATGTAGGTGAGCTGCTCGGGGAAGAGCCGGATGTTCAAGGTGTGCAGCACCCGGCCGGTGCACGGCACCCCGAACCACAGCTCGAGGTGGCGCGACGTGTTCCACGCGAACGTGCCCACCCGCCCGTCGCCGGTGATGCCGAGGGCGTCGAGCACACCCCCCAGGCGCCGGGTGCGGGCGGCCCAGTCGCCGTAGGAGAGGCGCTGGCGGCCGGTGGGGGTGGCGGTCACCACCTCCTTGGCCGGAAAGAGCGCCTCGGCGCGGTGGAAGAAGTGCGGCAGCGTCAGCGGGGTCTGCTGCATCAGTCCCTGCACGTGGGTCACCCCCGGGTCGGTGTGGCGTCGGCTCGCGGGAGCGTAGGTGCCGGTCCGTGCCGGCGCACGACGACCTGCTTCTCGTCGGCGACGGCGAGCACGACCGAGAGCCACCCCGCGCCGACGGCCAGGCCCACGAGCACGTCGGTCGGCCAGTGCATCCCGCTGTAGACCCGGGATCCGGCGACGACGAGCGCCCCGGCGGCCGCCGCGAACCAGGCGATCCGCCGGGCGGGCAGCGACCGCCGGCGGGTGACGATCCAGGACGCCAGGCCGAACACGACCACCGCCCGGGCGGCGTGGCCCGAGGGGAACGCCGAGCTGAAGGCCTCGAAGAGGGCGGCGTCGGGCCGGTCGCGGGGGATCACGAGCTTGACCGTCCCGATGATGGCCAGCGCCCCGCACACCGCCACGACCAGCAGCTGACCCATCCGCCAGGTGCCGGTGCGGAGCCGGGAGACGAGCGTCGCCAGCGCCCCGAGGACGAGCACGCTGGCGAACCCCGCCACCCGCCCGGCGCCGTCGAGGACCTGCACGAGCGTGTCGTCACGGCCCTCGGCGACGGCGCTGATCGCCCGGTCGTCGAGGTCGAGGGCGGTGCCGGCCGCCACCACCACCCAGACGCCGGCCACCGTGCCGACGGCGGTGAGCGCCGCAGCCCGCCGGAGGAGCCGGGCGAGCACGTCGGGCTCGAGCCAGGGCCACCACGCGGCGGCCAGCCGGTCCCACAGGCGGGTGACGGCGCTGCGGTCGTCGGGCTCGGGGCGCGCGCCGGCTGATGAGTGTGTGGGCACCGACCGCCACCGTAGCGAGCAGCGGCGGTTCCAGGGTCAGCGGCGGCCGCGCCGGAAGTACAGGATCGGCCCGATGAAGTTGACGGCGATGATCGCCGCCCACTTCTTCTTCGAGCCGTTGATCTGCTCGGCTGGCCGCTCGGCCAGGTCGGCCCACGCCGACACCGCCAGCGACACCTGCACCGCCGTGAGGGCCATCACCAGCACCTTGCCGGAGACGGGCAGCTCGTCCCATCGTCGTGACCGACCCATGCCCCGAACCTTGCGGCCCAAAGGGATCCTGCGCCGTATTGAGCGGTGGTTGCTGCGCTGTCAAGCGACGGTTGCTAAGGTCGAGTGCAGGTTTGTGGCCGGCGAGCGCGGCGCGGTTTGGC
>SIRW01000100.1 GCA_004366205.1 Actinomycetota bacterium
CGCCGGCCGGGGCGGGGGCGCCCAGGTCGGGGGCGGCCGTCGGGGTGGGGGCGCCCGAGGGGGCGGGGCTGCGGGTGGCCCGGCGGTCGTGCGGGGTGGTCCCGGGCGGCGCTCGCCGGCCGGCGCGCCGGGGGCCAGCAGGCCGCGCGGCGTCGGCGGCGAGCAGGTCGAGGGCCGCCAGGCCGTCCGCGAGCTGCTGCTGGCGGGGAGGCGGGCCGTCCGCGACGTCTGGATCGCCGAGGACGCCGAGGACCGGCCCGTCCTCGCCGACATCGCCGAGCTGGCCGAGCAGGTGCGCGTCCGCGTCGTGCGCGTGAGCCGCAGCACGCTCAAGGCCGAGGCCCGCACGGAGGCCCCCCAGGGCGTCCTGGCCCACGCTGCGCCCCTGCCCGAGGCCGACCTGGAGGACCTGACCGCTGTGCGGCGGCCGTTCCTTGTGGTGCTCGACGGGGTCACCGACCCGCAGAACCTGGGTGCGGTGCTCCGCACCGCCGAGTGCGCGGGGGCGACGGGCGTGGTGCTGCCCCGGCACCGGTCGGCCCACGTCACCCCGGCGGTGACCAAGGCGGCTGCCGGCGCGGTCGAGCACCTGCCGATCGCGCTGGTGTCGGGGATCCCGGCCGCCCTGCGGCGGCTCGCCGAGCACGGCGTCTGGAGCGTCGGGCTCGATGCCGACGCCCCCGACTCGCTGTTCGACCTCGAGCTGGGCGAGGAGCCCGTGGCCCTGGTGCTCGGCGCCGAGGGGCGTGGCCTCGCCCGGCTCACCCGCGAACGCTGCGACGTGGTCGTGGCCGTTCCCCTACGGGGCCGGCTGGCGTCGCTGAACGTCGCGGCCGCCGCCGCCCTGGCGTGCTACGAGGTCGCCCGCCGGCGCTGAACCGGGCGCGACGAAACCGGAACAACCGGTACAGCCAGCCGCGATCGGCGCAACTTTTCGCGCCTACCGTGCGAATTTCTCGCGTGTGAAGGTTGACACACCGCTGGGCGACTGGTTACAAGTAACTAGTCAGTTCGAGCCAGCCCGATCGGGCCACGCCGGACCGGCCGCCGCACACAGGCAGACACAGCTCACAAGGCCAAGTCCCAGCACCACGTCACAGCACCCGGGGGTCACCTTGCCGCTCCGCCTCGATCACAGCAGCCTCTCCGACCTGGACGACGACGCCCTCGTCGCCCTCGCCCAGCAGGGCGACCAGGACGCGCTGGCGGTCCTGATCCAGCGCTACCGGCGCTTCGCCCGCTCCAAGGGCCGGGGGTACTTCCTCGTGGGGGGCGACGCCGAGGACATCGAGCAGGAGGCGCTGATCGGGCTCTACAAGGCGGTGCGGGACTACTGCGCCGACCGGCAGGCGTCGTTCCGGGCGTTCGCCGAGCTGTGCATCACCCGCCAGATCATCACGGCGATCAAGACCGCCACGCGCCAGAAGCACCAGCCGCTGAACCAGTACGTGTCGATCTCGGCGGTGCGAGGCAGCGACGACCCCGGTGAGCGCTCCGTGGAGGACCTGCTCGACGACCACCGGGCGGTCGACCCCGCCGACGAGATCGTCTCGGGCGAGCGCATGGACGCCATGCGCCGCTCCATGGCCCAGATGCTGTCGGGGCTCGAGGTCGACGTCCTGCGCCTCTACGTGGAGGGCAAGTCCTACCAGGAGATCGGCGAGGAGCTCGGCCGCCACGTGAAGTCGATCGACAACGCCCTGCAGCGCATCAAGCGCAAGCTCGATGCGCACCTCCAGGCCGAGGCCGCCGAGGAGGCCGCCGTGCTGACGCTGCCCTGACGGCCCGCTCGCACTCCCTGCTGTCGCGACCCGCCGCCTTCTGAGGCGGCGGTCTCGCGTCCGGAGCCGGGTGACGGATTCGAACCGACGACATCTTCTTTACAAGAGAAGCGCTCTACCGACTGAGCTAACCCGGCAGGTGCGCACGAGGCTACCGGCCCGAGGGTGCTTGCATCGCGGTAGCCGGGCGGTCAGGCTTCCCTCCGATGGGACTGTCCGATCGCGACAAGGCGATCCTCGACTTCGAGCGATCATGGTGGCGCGAGCCGGGCTCCAAGGAGGTCGCGATCCGCGAGCAGCTGGGGATCAGCGCGACCCGCTACTACGAGGTGTTGAACGCGCTGCTGGAGTCACCTGAGGCCATGGAGTACGACCCGCTCGTCGTCCGGCGCACCCGCCGGGTGCGCGAGCGCCGTCGCCGCGCCCGCTTCGAGGGGCGGTCCGCCGGGGGGCCCCGCTCGTGAAGCGCGGCCAGCACGCCGCCGACGACGGTTCGTTCGCCCGGTCCGCCGGTGGGGCCGCGCTGCGCGGCGCCGCGCTGATCTTCGTCGCCGTCGTCGTGGGCGTCGTCCTCCTCAACGCCACCGAGGGCTCCGAGCCCTTCACCGCCGAACCGGATCGGCGCACCACCACCACCGCCCCCCCGGACGAGGACGACGAGCCGCCCACCGAGACCACCGTGCCGGCGCGGGACCCCGCCGAGGTGCGGGTGCTGGTGGCGAACGGGTCGGGCATCGCCGGCGCCGCCGGCCGCCTCACCGACCAGCTCAACGCCGTCAACTACAACGTGCTCGCCCCCGGGAACACGAACCCGCCTCGCATCGAGTCCTCCGCGGTCTACTACGCCCCCGGCTTCCAGGCCGAGGCCGAGGCGCTCGCCCGGCTGCTCCAGCCCGCCGTCACGGTTGCGCCCATGCCCGACCCGCTCCCGGTCGACGACCTGAAGGAAGCCGACGTGCTCATCGTGCTCGCCGAGGAGCTGCGCGTGGTGCCGCCCGACGAGGCCGATCCCGAAGCGGAGGGCGAGGGCGGCGCCGCCGGCGAAGCCCCAGCCGAGGGCTGAGCACCGCCCGGCGTTCGCCGCCGCGTCGCAGGCCGGATGTGCGCGTCGCTCCCGAGAGCTTCTTCGAGAGCCGTGGTTGCGGATCCCGCGACGATTGTCTCGAGAAACCAGAGGGAGCGAGCGCCTGGCCGGGGTCAGTCGAGGCGACGGGTCTCGGATCGCACCTCGACGGTGACGGTGCCGGGCACGGGGTCGCCGAAGGTGCCGGGCGGGGCGCCGACCTCGACGGCGAAGGTGCCGACGGCCTCGGCGCGGGCCCGGCGGATCGCCCCGTCGCGCAGGTCGTGGACGGCGTCGACGGTGGTCTCCTGCACGCCCGTCAGCCCGGGACCGCCGCCGGCGGTGCGAGGGTGGTCGAGCAGGACCCGGGCGTGCGACCAGACCCGGGCGACGTCCTGTCCGCCGCTCACGCCGAGCGAGACGAGCCGGCCCTGACCCTCCACCCGGCCGGGCTCGGGCGCGCCCGGCAGCGCGACCAGCTCGTGGAAGCGCCAGGATTCGCCGGGCCGGAGCCGGCGGTCGGGCGGGGCGCCGGCCGCGGCCGGGAAGATCTCGGGGATGCCCAGGTCGCCGAGCGCGGTCTCGGGGACGCCCTCGACCCGCTCGATGCTCTCGAGCTGGGCGGCCCGGTCGAACCGCACGCGGAACACCCGGGGGGACTCGGCTCCCGCTTGCACGACCACGCGCACGAGGACGCCGTCGGGGCCGGCGTCGAGCACGGTGTGCTCGGCTTCGAGCTCGACGACCTCGGAGCGCTCCTCGGGGGGCTCGCCCTCCAGGGCGATGTGCACGTCGGTCTCGACCCGGATGGCGTAGCGGTAGCTGTCGCCGACGTCGGGCCGGAACGTGACCTGCACGGTGTCGTCGCGGCACCCGGTCACCAGCACGAGCAGGCCGACCGTCACCGCCGTGCACGCACGGGCTCGCCGCATCGGCCCGGAGGGTAGCCGCCGATGGCCGGCGGTCGGGGGCGGGGCCGCCGATGGCCGGCGGTCGGGGGCGGGGCCGCCGGTGGCGGCTACGCTGCGACGGGTGCCGCAGGCCGCCGACCTCGACGCGCTGGTGGCGCCCTTCGTCCAGGCGCCGCAGGGGGCGGGCGTGTTCACCGACTTCGACGGGACCCTGGCGCCGATCGTCGACGATCCCGCCGCCGCCGAGGCGCTTCCGGGCGTGCCCGAGGTGCTCGACCGCCTCGCCCGCCGCTACGCCCGGGCCGGCGTCGTGTCGGGGCGGCCCGTGTCGTTCCTGCGGCAGCGGCTGGGCGACGGGCTGTTCCTGTCCGGGCTGTACGGCCTCGAGGTGCTCGACGGCGGCCGGCGGGTCGACTCCCCCGAGGTGGCGGTGTGGCGGCCCGTCGTCGACGAGGTCGCCCGGCGGGCCGCGGCGGCGCTCGACGACGCCGTCGGCGTGGAGCACAAGGGGGTCTCGCTGACGTTGCACTTCCGGACGGCGCCCGACCGCGAGGCCGCCGTGGGGGCCTTCGCGGCGGCCGAGGGCGCTCGCACGGGGCTGCTGGTGCGTCCGGCCAAGGCGTCGATCGAGCTGCACCCGCCGGTCGCGGTCGACAAGGGCACCGCGCTCCTGGCGGCGGCCGGGGGGCTCGACGCCGTGGCGTTCCTGGGCGACGACGTCGGCGACCTCCCGGCGTTCGCGGCGCTCGGCGAGCTGGCCGGCCGGGGCGTGCACGTGCTGCGGGTCGGCGTGGTGACGTCCGAGGCCCCGCCCGGGCTCGCCGATGCCGTCGACGTGGTGGTCGACGGGCCCGAGGGTGCTCTGGCCGTCCTCGAGCGCCTCGCCGGCTGACGCCACGCACCGGCTGGCCGGGCAGGCCGCTCCCGGCCACAGGCGGCGGTCTCCGGTGGCGGTGGCGGCCCCGTTGCGGACCGCTGTGAGGTCAGGATCGGGAGGCGGCGGCGAGGTGGTCGGCGAGCCACTCCTCGGCGCTGCGGGCAGTGGCGGCTCGGCGCACGGCCTCGGCGTGGGCCGCCCGGGCGTCGCGGTCCATCGACAGGGCGCGGTGCAGCACGTCGGAGGTGCCGCTCACGTCGAAGGGGTTGACCTCGAGGGCGTGGTCGCCGAGCTCCTCCCAGACGCCAGACTCGCGGCTCAGGGCGAGCACCCCGTGGCGCTCGTTGACGGCCGGGCCCTCCTTGGCCACCAGGTTCAGGCCGTCCCGCACGGGGTTGATCAGCAGCACGTCGTAGCGCCGCAGCAGGGCGACCGAGCGGGGGAAGTCGTCCTCGGGGTCGTAGACGATCGGGGTCCAGTCGGGGGTGGCCCACGTCTCGTTGATGCGGTCGATCAGCCCTTCGACCTCCTGGCGGTAGGCCTGGTACTCGGGCAGCCCCTCCCGGGAGGGGTAGACGAAGGCGGCGAACACGACGCGCTCGCGCCACTCGGGGCGGGTGCGGAGGAGGTCCTCGAAGGCGAGGAACCCCCGCACCAGGTTCTTCGAGAGCTCGATGCGGTCGACCCGGCCGATCACCAGCCGGTCGCCGACCAGCTCGTCGAGGTCGGCGGCGGCCTGGGCGCACGCCTCCGACGCCGCCACCGCCCGGATGCCGTCGGCGTCGATGGGCGCCGGCGACACGAAGCTGGCGGCGGGGACGCCGGCCTCGCGGACGCACGCGTCGAACGCGGCGGCCCAGCGGCGCGAGTGGAACCCGCAGGCCCGGTGGGCGCCCAGGCCGGTCAGCAGCTCCCGGGACACGCCGTCGGGCAGGATGCGCATGGCGTCGGGCCCGGCGAAGGGCGTGTGGTTGAAGTGCACGAGCGCCAGGTCCGGGCGGCGGCCGACGAGCGTCGCGGCGAGCAGCGTGAGGTGGTAGTCGTGCACGACCACGACTGCGCCCTCGGGCGCCTCGTCGGCGACGGCGTCGGCGAAGGCGTGGTTGACGGCGCGGTACCCCTCCCACGCCTCGCGCCACCGGCGGTCGAAGCGGGGCCGGCGAGCCAGGTCGAACAGGTGGTGGTGCAGGAACCACAGCGTGCCGTTGGCGATCACGTCGTAGTACGCCCGGTAGGCCTCGGGGTCGGGGACGAGGGACCGCAGGCGGAACCCTTCGGCCTCGACGACGCCCCGGGACGCGGCCTCGCGGTCGGCCTCGGACAGCGCCGCGGCGATCCAGGTCGCGCCCCGGCCGGCGATGGCCGGCCCGAGCGCGGTGATGAGCCCGCCACCGCCCCGCCGGCTGACGAGCCCGCTCCGCTCGTCGAGCGAGAACGACAGGGGTCCCCGGTTCGAGACGATGACCACCGGCTGCTCGTGCATGGGCCTCGAACCCTACCGCCGCCCCGCGGGCGCGCCGGTCGGGGCAGCATGGACGGCGTGCACGTCGTCGCCGCGCCGGACAAGTTCCGCGGAACGGCCACCGCCGCCGAGGTGGCGGCCGCGGTGCAGCGCGCCGTCGGCGATGCGGGAACGTGCGAGGCCGTCCCGGTGGCGGACGGTGGCGAGGGCACCCTCGACGTGCTCGGTGGCCCCAACCGCAGCACCGTCGTCACCGGTCCGCTGGGTGACCCGGTGGAGGCGGGCTGGCGCTACGACGGCGACACCGCGATCGTGGAGATGGCGCGGGCGTCGGGTCTCGCCTTGGCGGGCGGCGCCGAGGGCAACGACCCTGTCGCCGCCACCACCTACGGCACGGGCGAGCTCATCGCCGCCGCCGTCGACGCCGGGTGCCGGCGGGTGATCGTCGGCGTCGGCGGTTCGGCCACGACCGACGGCGGCCTCGGCGCGCTGCGGGCGCTCGAGCCGCTCGCCCGCATCCGGGGTGTCCGGGTCGTCGTGGCCTGCGACGTGCGCACGACCTTCGTCGACGCCGCCGAGGTGTTCGCGCCGCAGAAGGGGGCGACGCCCAGCCAGGTCGAGCTGTTGCGCCGCCGCCTCGAACGCCTGGTCCAGGTGTACCGCACCGAGTACGGGCGGGACGTGGCGGACCTGCCGGGCTCGGGTGCGGCCGGCGGGCTCGCCGGTGGCCTGGCGGCGGGTGTGGGCGCCCAGCTCGTGGCCGGGTTCGACCTCGTCGCCGACGAGCTCGACCTCTACGACCGGCTCGACGGCGCCGACCTGGTCGTGACGGGGGAAGGGTTCCTCGACGACGAGAGCTTCGACGGCAAGGTGGTGGGTGGGGTGCTGGAGCTCGCCGCCGAGGCCGGCGTGCCCGCGCTCGTCGTCGTCGGCGAGGTGCTCGACGGCGTCGCTGTCCCCGATCTCGGCGGGCCCGTCGAGGTCGTGTCGCTCGTGGAGCGGTTCGGCCGCGAGCGCGCCCTGTCCGACACGGCCGCCTGTGTCGAAGCGGCCGTCGCCGAGCACGTCGCGGCCCGCTGACCGTCGCGTTCTCGAGGCCCAGCGCACCGGGTTCCGGTGCGCTGGGCCTCGAGTTCGGCGGGTCGTGCGTTCTCGAGGCTGAGCGTGCCGGGTTCCGGTGCGCTGGGCCTCGAGTTCGGCGGGTGGCGCCAGTTCGGCGGGTGGGGTCAGGCGGAGCGGCGGCGGTAGGTGGCGACGGTGGCGAGCGGCGGTCGCTCGCCGGGGGGCTCGGCGAGCGTGACGCCGGCCCGGGTGAGGGCCGCCTGCATCACCACCCGTGCCTGGGGGGCGAGCTGCGGGAGGGGACGGTTGCGGTGGACCCGCGTGCCGAGGTCGACCTGGGCCATGCGCTCGAGCCCGACCAGCCGGGCCACGTCGACGAGCAGGCCGACCTCCACCCCGTACCCCTGCACGAACGGCACCTGCTCGAGCACCTCGCGCCGCCCCGCGTACTCGCCGGCGAGGGGCTGGGCGAAGGCGGCCAGCGGCGGGTGGAGCAGCTCGAGCAGCGGGCGGGCCACGAGCTCGGTGACCCGCCCGCCCTCGCCGGGGCGCCCGTGGAGGGACCGCTCGTAGAACCCCTTCACGAAGTCGACGCCGTCGTCCAGCAGCAGCGGGCCGAGGAGCCCCACCACGAACCGCGGTCCGAAGTCGCGGATGTCGGCGTCGCACCACACCACGACGTCACCGGTCGACGCGGCGAGCGACCGCCACATGGCGTCGCCCTTGCCCGATCCCGCGCCCGCCTCGGGGAGGACCTCGGCGCCGCGGACCACCCGGGCACCGGCCGCGGCGGCCACCTCGGCGGTGGCGTCGGTCGAGCCGTCGTCGAGCACCAGCACCTCGTCGAGCAGGGGTTGGCGCTCCACCAGGTCACGCACGGCCGTGGCCACAACCGCGCCGACGGTGGCCTCCTCGTCGCGGGCGGGAAGGCACAGCGAGACCCGCCGGCCCGCCTTGGCGGCGACCAGGGCGGCGGCCCGGAACTCCCGGTGGTGGTGGGTGCGGATGGCGGCCACCGTCACGCCACTCATGCTCATCGACCGCCGGCACGCCCACAAGTGGGGCGCGCTGCGTCGTGGCGGGCTAGGCCGAACGGATCATTCCCCACTCTCCGTGGTCGAATCGCTCAACCCGTGCCGCCGGCCCGCCGATGCAGGCTCCATGCCCGAGGTGCTGCTCGTCGACGATGACCCTGACATCCGGGGGATGCTGGCCTTCACGATGGACGACTACGGCTTCGTCGTGCGCGAGGCGGGCGACGGCAACCAGGCGATCGCCGCCCTCGAGGAGCGGGCGCCCGATGTCATGGTGCTCGACCTCATGATGCCCAACACCGACGGCTTCGGGGTCCTGGCCGCCATGCGGGAGCGCAACCTGGCGCCCGACACGAAGGTGCTCATCCTGTCGTGCAAGGTCGACGAGCGCGACCTCACGCGGGGCTACGAGCTCGGCGCCGACGACTACGTGACCAAGCCCTTCGACCCCGACCAGCTCGCCCTGCGTGTGCAGGAGCTGGCCGTCGCCGCCCCCAGGGTGTGACCCGGCCCGCAGGGCCGGTCCGAGCGCGATTTCCCGCCCCGTCCGGTTGCACGCCGGCCGCGCGCGTGGTTTCCTGGTTAGCACTCACAACCCGAGAGTGCTAACGCCGACCGGTCGCCACCGGTAGAGGAGGGAACCACCGTCATGCCCAAGATGATCGCGTTCGACGAGGAGGCTCGCCGGGCGCTCGAGAGCGGTATGAACCAGCTCGCCGACGCCGTACGGGTCACCCTCGGTCCCAAGGGTCGCAACGTGGTCCTCGAGAAGAAGTGGGGCGCCCCCACGATCACCAACGACGGCGTCTCCATCGCCAAGGAGATCGAGCTCGAGGATCCCTACGAGAAGATCGGCGCCGAGCTCGTCAAGGAGGTCGCCAAGAAGACCGACGACGTGGCGGGCGACGGCACGACCACCGCCACCGTGCTCGCCTGGTCGATGGTCCGCGAGGGCCTGCGCAACGTGGCCGCCGGCGCCAACCCCATGGGGCTGAAGCGGGGCATCGAGCGGGCCGTCGAGACCGCCGTGGCCTCGATCAAGGACCTGGCCGTCGACGTCGACTCGAAGGAGCAGATCGCCCAGGTCGCGGCCATCTCGGCCGCCGACACCGAGATCGGCGAGATGATCTCGGAGGCCATCGACAAGGTCGGCAAGGACGGCGTCATCACCGTCGAGGAGAGCCAGACCTTCGGCATGGAGATGGACCTGGTCGAGGGGATGCGCTTCGACAAGGGCTTCATCTCGCCCTACTTCGTGACCGACCCCGAGCGGATGGAGGCCGTCCTCGAGGACCCCTACATCCTGCTCGTGAGCTCGAAGATCTCGGCCGTGCGCGACATGCTGCCGGTGCTCGAGAAGGTCATGCAGGCCGGCCGGCCGCTCGTGGTCATCGCCGAGGACGTCGAGGGCGAGGCGCTCGCCACCCTCGTGGTCAACAAGATCCGGGGCACGTTCAAGTCGGTTGCCGTGAAGGCCCCCGGCTTCGGCGAGCGCCGCAAGGCGATGCTCCAGGACATGGCCATCCTCACGGGCGGCCAGGTGATCTCCGAGGAGGTCGGCCTCAAGCTCGAGAACGTCACGCTGGACCTGCTCGGCACCGCCCGCAAGGTCGTCGTCACCAAGGACGAGACCACCATCGTCGAGGGCGGCGGC
Organism: Actinomycetota bacterium; assembly: GCA_004366205.1. Taxonomy (GTDB): domain Bacteria; phylum Actinomycetota; class Acidimicrobiia; order Acidimicrobiales; family CADCSY01; genus SIRW01. The sequence goes on from SIRW01000100.1 coordinate 9,845, forward strand.
TCCGAGGAGGATCTGAAGGGCCGCATCGCCCAGATCAAGCGGGAAATCGACGACACCGACTCCGACTACGACCGCGAGAAGCTCCAGGAGCGGCTGGCGAAGCTGTCCGGCGGCGTGGCGGTCATCAAGGTCGGGGCCGCCACCGAGGTCGAGCTCAAGGAGAAGAAGCACCGCATCGAGGACGCCGTCAGCACCACCAAGGCGGCCATCGAGGAGGGCGTCGTGCCCGGCGGCGGTGTGGCGCTGCTGCGCACCCAGGCCAAGGTCAACGACCTGGTTGCCAGCCTCGACGGTGACGAGGCGACCGGCGCCCGGCTCGTGGCCAAGTCGCTCGAGGAGCCGGTGAAGCAGATCGCCGTGAACGCCGGCCTCGAGGGTGGTGTGGTCGTCGAGAAGGTCCGGGGCCTCGACGGCCCCGCGGAGGGCCTCAACGCCGCCACCGGCGCCTACGAGGACCTGGTGAAGGCCGGCGTCATCGACGCCGCCAAGGTCACCCGTTCGGCGTTGCAGAACGCGGCGTCGATCGCGGCGCTGTTCCTCACCACCGAGGCCGTCATCGCCGACAAGCCCGAGAAGGAGGCGCCGGCGATGCCCGGCGGCGGCATGGAGGACTTCTAGGGCTTCGGGAACGCCCGTGCGAGTGGCGGAGCGGCCGGCCTTCAAGGCCGGCCGCTTCGCGCTCCAGCCTCCGGTCGTGCTGGTGGTGGCGGAAGGACCGCCGGGGGTGAGGTCGAGGTCGTGGTGCGCCACCCCTCGGCGACCGTCGCCGCGCGGGCCGAGGCGCTCGGGTGGGCCGCCGGCGAGGGTCTCGTCGTGGACGGGCGGCCGGTGAGGCGGCGCTGACCATCGCCGAGGCCGGGCTCGTGAACGGGGCGGTCGTCGCGCCCCCGGGCCGCGAGCGGGCGGTCGCGGGGTCGGCGGACGGCGCCGCCGCGCTGCCCGACCGGCGCCAGCCGGTCCTGGCGGTGACGGCAGGCCCGCTGGCTGGGCTGCTGCTGCCGGCGCCGCCCGGGGCGTGGACGATCGGCCGGGACCCGGCGTGCGAGCTGGTGCTGGACCACGACACCGTGTCGGGCCGGCACGCCCGGCTCGTGGTCGACGCCACCGGCACCGCTGCGGTCGAGGACCGCCGAAGGCGTCGAGCAGGGCGGGCTGGGGCGGGTCACCGGAGTTCTCCAGCCGATCTTCGTGTCAGGCCGTGTCGGCCCGCACAGCGGCGCCACCGATCACCGCGGCGGCCAGCAGCGCCAGCAGCAGCGCCGCGACCAGGGCGGGCGCCGTGCCGGTCCGCCCGGCCGGGCCCCCGGGTGGTGCCGCCGCTCCCGCGCCGGTCCCGCCGCCGGCATCGGCGCCCCCGGCGGGCCCGCCGGGCGCCACCAGCTCGAGGGCGAGCAGATCCTCGGGCAGCGCCTGCCCGTGAAGGTCGGGGTCGGGGTCGGGGGGCGGGGGCGCCTCGTCGGCGACGTCGAGGCGCACGTCCCACAGGGTCGACCGCAGGCCGAGGGCGGCCCGCACGGCCAGGGCGGGCACGAGCGCGGTGCCGGCGTCGCCGCGCAGCTCGAGCTCGGTGGGGCGATCCGAGGGTCCCACCGCGGCGACCCGCACCTGCTCCAGGGTGCCGCGGTAGCCGAGGCGCCGGCCGAGCTCGGCCAAGCTGACCGTCAGCTCCCACGGCGCCGGGTCGCGGGTGAGGTACGGCGCGGCCCGGAGGTAGGGATGGGGGGCGCCGGCGGTGCCGAAGCCCTCCTCGGTCGTCGCCGACACACCCCCCGCGTTCGCCGAGTACACGGCGCTGATCAGCCGCCCGCCGTGGACGAGCACCTGGCCCCGGGTGGTGGCGACGGCCGCGTCCATCGCCGCGTACTCGGCCTGCTGGCCGAGGTACACCTGGCAGCGCTGCACGTCGCAGAGCTCGCCCGTCACGGCCATGGCCCGCAGCGCGTAGGTGCGGGCGGCGATGGCCTGGGCCTGAAGCGCCGCCTGCGGCCAGCCCGGGTCACGGACCTCGCCCATGCCCCGCAGGTACTGCTCGACGTCCACGTGGTTCCGCAGCCTCAGCTGGCCCTGGCCGCCGGCCGCCTCGATCACCCCCCGGTAGCGGCGCTCGCGGGCGGGCAGGTGCAGGGTGTGGCCCTCGCCCGTGATCGCCCACACGGGCTCCGGCGAGCGCGGGACGCCGGCTGGGGGCGGTGGTCCGGGTGGTGGCGGCTCGTGCGGTGGGGGCGGATCCTCCGGGGGCGGATCGCCGGGCGGGGGTGCCGGACGCGGGCTGGTGGTCGTCGTGGTGCCGTGGGGCGGGGCGGTCGTCGTGGTGGTCGGCAGCGGGTCGATCGGCGCCGTCGGCAGCTGGGCCGCGGTCTGGGCCGCGGTGACCCGGAACCCGACGCCCGGCGGGGCCGAGGCCGGGCCGGCGCCGCTTCCCGACGCCGACGCCCCCGCGCCGGCGGGCGTGCCGCCCTCGACGATGTGGGCGCCGCCGTCGTGGCGGACCAGCACCGACCCGCCGGGCGGCACGCTGACGGGGAACCCCGGGTGCTGCGGGCCGTAGAGGGGGGCGCGCACCTGCCCGCCCGCGGGGAACTCGATCCACGCGCCGGCGTCGCCCTCGACGGTGTGCACCACCACGACGACGTTGCCGCCCGCCTCGCCGAGGCCTGTGCCGGGGTAGAAGTGGCCGAGGATCTCGCCGGCCGACGCTCCCTCGACCCCCATCCAGTAGGCGCCGTCCTGGGCCATGCCCACGCCGTGGCCCCAACCCCGGCCCTCGAACACGGCGACGGCCACGCCGGACCCGCCGGCGGGGACGGCGGTCAGGCCGGCGGCGAGGGCCGCCACCACCGCGCCTGTGAACCACCGCGTCCTTTGGGTCACCCCTCCATGGTCCCCGAGGCGGCGGCGCCGGGGGAAGTCGGGGGTACCCTCGCCGGGATGCGCCGAGCCCGCGTCGACAGGGTCCTGGTCCGGCGACACGACGGTGACGGCTCCCGCCGGTCACCGGACGAGCTGGCTGTCGAGGAGCCGCTCGAGGTCCGTCTCGACGGCCACCTCGTCGCCACGACCATGCGTACGCCGGGACACGACTTCGAGCTGGCGGTGGGGCTCTGCCACGGCGACGGGCTGCTGGCGGGCGCGTCCGTGCGCACGGTCCGCTACTGCGGCGACCAGCCGGCCGCCTCCACGGGCTACAACGTCGTCACCGTCGACACGGGCGGCGCCGCCCCGGTGCCCGCCGCCCGGGTGGGGACGACCACGTCGTCGTGCGGGATGTGCGGGTCGACGTCCATCGACGTGCTGCGGGAGCGCCTCCGGCCGCTCCCCCCGACCAGCGTCCCGCCACTCGAGGCGCTCCTGGCGGCGCCCGAGCGCGTGCGGCCGCACCAGGCGCTGTTCGAGCGCACCGGTGCGGTGCACGCCGCCGCTGCCCTCGCCGCCGACGGCGAGCCGGTCGTCGTGCGCGAGGACGTGGGCCGGCACAACGCCGTCGACAAGGTGGTGGGCCACCTGCTGCTCGAGGGCCGGCTGCCCGCCGCGGGCATGGGCCTGTTCGTTTCGGGCCGGGCCAGCTTCGAGCTGGTGCAGAAGGCGTGGGCCGCCGGGTTCGGGGCGGTGGTGGCCGTGAGCGCCCCCACGGCCCTCGCCGTGGAGGCGGCCCGTGCCGCCGACCTGCTCCTCTTGGGGTTCGCCCGCGGCGGGCGGGCCACCCAGTACTCGCCTGGGGAGTCCGGGGGGTCCCCGGATACCGTGGGGGCATGACCGAGCCGCTCGGCCCCAGCACCGGCTGGGGCGTGCTCCACCTGTTCTGCCACCGCACCCCCGACACCGACCGCCAGGCCGTCGCCGCCGCCGTGAAGCGGGCGGTGTCCGACGAGCACCAGGTCGTCCCCGTGGCCGTGCTCGGCCACAAGGCCGACCTCGGGTTCATGGCGCTCGGTCCCGACCTGTGGCGGCTGCGGGCCCTCCAGGCCGACCTGCAGGCCGCCGGGCTGGTCGTCGCCCAGTCGTACGTGTCGCTCACCGAGGTGTCCGAGTACGCCGCGGGCGTGCCCGACGCCATGAAGCAGGCGCGCCTGTACCCGCAGCTGCCGCCCGAAGGGAAGCCGGCGTTCTGCTTCTATCCCATGTCGAAGCGCCGCGACGTCGGGCATAACTGGTACACGCTGCCGTACGACGAGCGCCTCGAGCTCATGTACGCCCACGGCAAGTCGGGACGCGAGTTCGCCGGACGGGTGCTGCAGGTCGTCACCGGCTCGACCGGCCTCGACGACTTCGAGTGGGGGGTCACCCTGTTCGGTGTGCACCCCGACGACCTCAAGGAGGTCGTCTACACGATGCGCTTCGACGAGGCCTCAGCTCGCTACGCCGAGTTCGGCCCCTTCTACGCGGGCATGGTCGCGCCACTCGACGACGTCCTCGACGCCGCCGGCCTGTAGGCGACGCCACCTGCGCGCCGGGGGCCTCCGGTAGCATCCGCCCGTCGTGCGCTCGCCACCCACCACCCGCGCGCTGCCCGCCGCGCTGCTGCTCCTCGCGGCGCTGCTCCTTGCGGGCGCAGCGGGCCCAGCGGTGGCAGCGCAACCCGACGAGGGCGAGGACGCCACCAGCGTCGGCGGCACCGTGCGGGCCGAGGGCGACGGCGTGCCCGGCGTGCGGCTGTTCGCCGAGCTCGACGGCGAGCAGGTGGCCGAGACCCGCACCGCCGGCGACGGCACGTGGCGGCTCGAGCTGCCGGGCGCGGGCCGCTACCGCGTCACGCTCGACGTCGACACCCTGCCCGAGGGCACGGCCCTGCGGAACCCCGACCGCAACCCCCTCGAGGTCGACCTGCGAGCGGGGCAGCACCGGGCCCTGCTGTTCCCGCTGGGGGAGCGGGCCGCGGCGGGTCGGGGCACGCTCGACCGCGCCCTGGACCTGGGGGTGCAGGGCATCAAGCTCGGCGCCATCATCGCCCTCGCCGCCATCGGCCTGTCGCTGATCTTCGGCATCACCGGGCTCGTGAACTTCGCCCACGGCGAGATGGTCACGTTCGGCGCCGCCGTGGCGTTCCTCGTGAACGTGTCGGCCGTCGGGCCGCGCTGGCACCTCCTCGTCGCCGCCCCGATCGCCGTGGTCGCGGGCGGCCTGTTCGGGTACGCGCTGGAGCGCGGGTGCTTCCGGCCCCTTCGGCGCCGGCGCACCGGGCTGATCGCCCTGATCGTGGTGACGATCGGCATGTCGCTGTTCATCCGCCACGTGCTGCTCATCCTCCTGGGAGGCCAGCGCCGCACCTTCGCCGACTACGCCGTGCAGCGGGCCGCGTCGTTCGGGCCGGTCAACATCGCACCCAAAGACGTCGTGATCATCGTGCTGGCGCTCGCCGTGCTGGTCGCCGTGGGGCTGGCCCTGCAGCTCACCCGCACCGGTACGGCGATGCGGGCCGTCGCCGACAACCAGGCCCTCGCCGCCGCGTCGGGCATCGACGTCGAGCGGGTGATCCTCGTGACCTGGATCGCCGGCGGGGCCCTGGCTGCCCTCGGCGGCGTGCTCTACGGGGTGACCGAGTCGGTGTCGTGGGACATGGGCTTCCGCCTGCTGCTCGTGATGTTCGCCGCCGTCATCCTCGGAGGGCTGGGCACGGCCTACGGGGCCATGGCCGGCGGCCTGCTCATCGGGGTCGTCTCCGAGGTGAGCGTCGTGTGGTTCCCGGTCGACTTCAAGCTCGTGTTCGTCTTCCTGGCGCTGATCCTGACCCTCCTCGTGCGGCCCCAGGGCATCCTCGGCATCCGCGAGCGGATCGGCTGATGGACCTCGTCGCCGTCCTCCTCGACGCCAGCCGGGCGGCCCTGGGCGTGCCCGCCGCGGCCTACGCGCTCGCCGCCATCGGCCTGAACCTGCACTTCGGCTACACGGGCCTGCTCAATTTCGGGCACATCGCCTTCCTGCTCGTCGGCGCGTACGGCACGGCGATCACCGTCGACGCCGGCGGCCCGCTGTGGCTCGGCGTCGCCGTCGGCGTGCTCGCCGCCGTCGTGCTCGGACTGGTGATGGGACTGCCCACGCTGCGGTTGCGGGCGGACTACCTGGCGATCGTGACCATCGCCCTGGGCGAGATCCTCCGGCTGCTGTTCCGGTCGCGCCCGATGCAGCCGCTCACCGGGGGCGTGCGGGGCATGGAGGGCTACGCGGACGCCTTCTACGCCGCCAACCCCTACACCGCCGGCGCCCGCTACGGGGTCGGGGCGCTCACCTTCAGCGGCAACACCCTGTGGGTGATGACCGTGGGGTGGGGGCTGGTCGTGCTCGCCACGCTGCTGCTGCTCCTACTGGTGCGAAGCCCCTGGGGCCGGGTCCTGCGCTCGATCCGGGAGGACGAGGACGCAGCCCGCAGCCTGGGCAAGAACGTGTTCGGCTACAAGCTCCAGAGCCTGGTCCTGGGTGGTGTGCTCGGTGCCCTGGCGGGCATCGTGCTGGCCCTCGACCGCCAGTACGTGAACCCCGACTTCTACCTCGTGGTGTTCACGTTCTTCTTCTACACGATCGTGATCCTCGGCGGACCCGGCACCCTGGCGGGACCGATCGTGGGCTCGGTGCTGTTCTGGTTCATCATCCAGGGCACCGAGAGCCTGCTGCGCCAGGCCATCAACCAGGGGTATCTGGGCGGGCTCATCGACACCACCGACCTCGGGGCGGTCCGGCTGATCCTCGCCGGCACCGCGCTGGTGCTGCTGATGGTGTTCCGGCCCCAGGGCATCTTCGGCAACCGCAGGGAGCTGCTGCTCGATGAGCGTTGAGGACCCGCGCCCGGCGCCCCCGGACAGCCCGGCGCTCGCCGGGGTGCCCGCCGAGCCGGGTGTACCGAAGCCCGATCCCATCCTCGTCGTGGAGGGGGTCCGCCGCCGCTTCGGCGGGCTGGTCGCCGTCGACGTCGAGCGCCTCGAGGTCCAGCGCGGGCTCATCACCGCCCTGATCGGACCCAACGGTGCCGGCAAGACCACGCTGTTCAACCTGCTCACCGGTTTCGACTCGCCCGACGAGGGCCGCTGGACCTTCGACGGCCAGCCCCTCGGTCGCACGCCCGCCCACCGCGTGGCGCGGCGGGGCATGGTGCGCACCTTCCAGCTCACCAAGGCCCTGGCCCGCATGACCGTGCTCGACAACATGCTGCTCGCCGCTGGGGACCAGCGCGGCGAACGGTTCCTGGCGGCGCTGCTGCCGTTCCTGTGGCGCCCCCAAGAGGAGGCCAGCCGGGCGCGTGCCGAGGAGCTCCTCAGCCGCTTCAAGCTCGACCACATGCGCGACGAGTACGCGGGCACACTCTCGGGTGGTCAGCGCAAGCTGCTGGAGATGGCCCGGGCGCTGATGGTCGAGCCCGCCATGATCATGCTCGACGAGCCCATGGCAGGTGTGAACCCCGCCCTCACCCAGTCGCTGCTCGGGCACATCACGGCGCTGCGCGACGAGGGCAGGACGGTTCTGTTCGTGGAGCACGACATGGACGTGGTGATGGAGATCAGCGACTGGGTGGTCTGCATGGCCTCCGGTCAGATCATCGCCGAGGGTCCACCCGCCACGATCGGGACGAACCCGGCGGTGATCGACGCCTACCTCGGCCGGCACCACGGCGAGCGGAGCGCGACGTGAGCGGCGCGCCGGTGCTGCGCGCCGAGGCGCTCGTGGCGGGCTACGTGCCCGGAGTAGACATCCTCCGAGGCTGCGACCTGGTGCTCGGCGACGGCGAGCTCGTGGGGATCATCGGCCCGAACGGCGCGGGCAAGTCGACCCTCGTCAAAGCCGTCGTCGGCCTCGTGCCCGTGCGCGACGGTCGGGTCAGCCTGCGGGGCCGGGACGTCACCGGCATGCCCGCGCACCGGCTGGTCGAGCTCGGCGTCGGGTACGTGCCGCAGACCGCGAACGTGTTCCCGTCGCTGACGATCGAGGAGAACCTCCAGATGGGGGTGTTCCAGAAGCCGCGGCTGTTCGACGAGCGCTTCGACGTCGTCGCCGAGCTCTTCCCCCTGCTCGGCGAGCGGCGCAAGCAGCGGGCCGGCTCGCTCTCCGGCGGGGAGCGCCAGATGGTCGCCATGGGGCGGGCCCTCATGATGGACCCCCAGGTGCTGTTGCTCGACGAGCCCTCCGCGGGGCTGTCACCCGCCGTCCAGGACGAGGTCTTCGACCGCATCGCCGACATCCACCGCACCGGGGTGGCCGTCGTCATGGTCGAGCAGAACGCCCGGCGCTGCCTGCAGATCTGCGACCGGGCCTACGTGCTCGACCAGGGCCGCAACGCCTACACCGGTCAGGGACGTCAGCTGCTCCACGACCCCAAGGTCGTGGAGCTCTACCTCGGCACCCTGGCCCGGGCGCGCTGAGGGCCCGCACCGGGCCCGGACGCGCCGGTGGGGGCCTCGCGGCCCCCACCGGGTGTGCTTCTGGCCCGTCAGGCGGGGTCAGTCGACCTCGACCTGGCGCAGGACCACGACCTCGCCGTTGGCGTCGAACTCCCACACGTCGTAGGAGCCGGCGCCGGGCTGGCCGTCCTCGGTGAAGTTCAACGGGCCGGACGCCCCGTTGTAGTTGATGTCCTCACCGGCCTCGAGCAGCTCGACGCACTCGGCGAACGTCGAGCAATCCTCGCCGTCGCGCGTGACGTCGATCATGTGGTCGCGGATGGCCGAGGGCTCGTCGGTGCCCGCCGCCACCGTCGCCAAAGCGATGATGATCGCGCAGTCGTAGGCATGCGCCGAGAAGATCGTGTCGGTGTCGGGCGCGAAGGCCTGGAACTCCTCGAGCCAGCCGGGCCGGCCCGCTTCGGGAGCGGCCGACGGTGCCGTGCCCTTGATGCCCTCCACGACCGACGGATCGTTCTCGTCGATCAGCTCGTAGAGGCTGCCGGACTGCATGCCGTCGGCGGTGTAGATGGGGATGTCCCCGGGGCCGGCGCCCTGCTCGATCATCGTCGAGAGGATCGACGAGCCGGTGTCGGGGAACGAGATGAGGGCCACGGCGTCGGGACCCGGCTCGAGGGCCTCGCGCACGTCGGCGTCGAAGGTCGTGCCCCGCGGGTCGTAGGCCACGTCGGCCACGACCTCGATGCCGGCCTCCTCGAGCGCGGGCCGCAGGTACTCGCTGAAGCCCTGGCCGTACTCGTCGTTGAGGGCGATGATCGACACGGTCTCGTGACCGTCCTCGGCGATCACGTCGGCGAGCGCCGGGCCCTGCAGGTCGTCGGGCGGGGCGGTGCGGAAGTAGAAGCCGCCGGCCCGGTCGGCGATGTTCGGCAGGTCGGCCGCGGTGTTCGACGGGGAGCACTGCACGACGCCCGCCTCCCGGACCTTGCCCATGATCCCGCGGCTGACGCCGGAGGCCGCCGCGCCGATGAAGGCGTCGATGCGGTCCGAGGCGATGAGCCGGTCGAGGGCGGTGCTGGCCACGTCGGGGTCGGTGCCGTCGTCGGCGCCGAACAGCTCGACGTCGTTGCCGAGCACCCCGCCGGCCTCGTTGATCTCCTCCACGGCCATCTCGACCGCGCGGATCATCGGGGGCCCGAGGAAGGCGAGGTCACCCGACTGGGGCAGCAGGTAGCCCAGCTGCAGGGTGCCGTCGGCGCCGGCCGCCTGCGGGGTCTCGTCCTCGGCCTCGGTGTCGTCGGTGGTGTCGTCGACGGTCTCGCCGTCGTCGTCGCCGCACGCGGCGGCGATCAGGCTCAGCGCCGCGAACAGCGCGAAGAGCCGCCACCAGAGCGGGCGGCGCGCACGTGTGTTCATCCCGTGTCCTCCGAAAGGTGGGGTCTGTGAACGCCCGGATCCTAGGCACTTCCCGGGGTGCGGTCCACGATGCCGCCGTCCCGGCGTCACCTGCCGTTCACCATGGACTGGTCGCGCCGGGGCCGCCGGGGTGCAGAATCGGGCCGTGGCGACCGACCAGCTGTTCCTGCGCGATGCCTACGAGCGCGCCTTCGACGCCGAGGTGGTGGCCGTCGACGGCGACCGCGTGGCCCTCGACCGCACCGCCTTCTACCCGACGAGCGGCGGGCAGCCCCACGACACCGGCGAGCTGCGCTGGGACGGCGGCCAGGCCGAGGTGACCGATGTCCGCAAGGAGGGCGACGTGCTGTGGCACACCCTCGCCGGGGTTGTCCCGGCCGTCGGGAGCAGGGTCACCGGCGAGCTCGACTGGGAGCGCCGCCACCGGCTGATGCGCACGCACACCGCGCTGCACGTGCTGTGTGGGGTGATCTGGAACGACCACGGGGTCGTCGTGACCGGCGCGAACATGGAGCCGCTCAGCGCCCGCATGGACTTCGAGTTCGACCCCCTGCCCGAGGGCTTCAAGGAGCGCATCGAGCAGCGGGTGAACGCCGAGCTGGCGGCGGATCGGCCCATCGAGGTCTCGTTCCTGCCCCGCGCCGAGGCCCTCGCCGATGACGCCCTCATCCGGACGAAGGTCAACCTCATCCCCGAGTCCGTGCAGGAGGTCCGGGTGGTCGACATCGTGGGGCTCGACAAGCAGGCCGACGGTGGCACCCACGTGCGCTCGACGGGCGAGGTCGGGCGCATCCGCGTCGTGAAGACCGAGTCGAAGGGCAAGGGCAACAAGCGCATCCGCATCGAGGTGCTCGACTCCGGCGGAGGCGGTGCCGGCGGTGGCTGACCTGGCGGCGCTCCGGGACCGGCTGCGGGCCCTCGACCGGGTCGTCGTCGCCTTCAGCGGCGGGGCCGACTCGGCGTTCCTCGCGTGGGTCGCCCATGACACCCTCGGCCCCGACCGCGCTCGGGCGGTCACGGCGGTCTCGCCGTCGCTGGCGGGCGACGAGCTCGACGACTGCGCGGCGCTCGCCGCCGAGTGGGGCCTGGCATGGACCACGGTCGAGACGGCCGAGCTCGACCGGGACGACTACCGGCGCAACGACGGCGACCGCTGCTACCACTGCAAGACCGAGTTGCTCGACGCCCTCGTACCGATCGCCGCCGGCGCCGCCGTCGCCCTCGGCGTGAACGTCGACGACCTGGGCGATCACCGGCCGGGCCAGCGGGCCGCCGCCGAGCGCGGCGCGGTGTTCCCGCTGGTGGACGCCGGGTTCTCCAAGGACGCCGTGCGGGCCGCATCGCGCGAGCTGGGGCTGCGCACCTGGGACAAGCCCGCGGCCGCGTGCCTGGCGTCGCGGGTGCCCTACGGCACGGCGGTCACGGTCTCGGTGCTGTCGTCGATCGAGCGGGCCGAGGCCGCCCTGCGGCGCCTGGGGTTCCGCCAGCTGCGGGTGCGGCACTACGGCGACGTCGCCCGCGTCGAGCTCGAGGTCGGGGACCTGCCACGGGCCCTCGAGCGGCGCTCCGAGGTGGTCGCCGCCGTGCGGGCCGCGGGGTACCGCTACGTGACCCTCGACCTCGAGGGCTTCCGCACCGGCAACCTCAACGACGCCCTCGGAACCGGCGCGGCGCGAGGGGCGACGCCGCCTGCGGCAGCCGGGCCGCCGGGCGCCGAAGGGGCGCATGGCCCCTCGGGCTCGTCCGGGTGAGCACCCGGATCGTCCTCGTTCTCCTCGTCCTCCTCGGCGCCCTCGTCGTGGCGGTGGAGGTCGCCGCACCGCGGCTCGTCGCTCGGGGCATCGAGGACGGCGTCGACGAGCGCACCCGGGGCGTGACCACCGTGCGGGCCCGGGTCGACTCGTTCCCCGTCGTGGCCAGGGTGCTCGGGACCGGCCAGGTGCGTCACGTGTCGGTCGAGCTCGACCGCGTTGCCCGCCAGGAGCTGACGTTCGCCACGATCCGGATGGAGCTGGAGGGCGTGCGGGTGGGCCGGCGCACGCTTCTCGGTGGCGAGGTCGAGATCCAGTCGATCGAGCGGGGACGCATCGCCGCCGAGCTCACCGCCGAGGCCCTCTCCGCGGCGCTGCCCGTCGCATCGGTCGAGCTCGGTCCGGGGGTCGCCCGGGTGGCCGTGGGTGGCGCGGGCGTCGACGTCGCCCTCGAGCTCCAGGAGGGCCGGCTCCGCTTCGCCGCCGGTCCGCTGCCCGAGCTCGCCGTCCCCCTACCCGTCGACGTGCTGCCGTGCGAGCCCGAAGGTGAGGTGCTCGAGGGCCGCATCCTGCTCACGTGCACCGTCCACGACGTCCCACCCGTCCTCGTCCGCGCCGTCTCCCCCTCGTAGCCGCCGGCGTCGCCCCCGCTGTCACCGCCGCGGCCTTTCCGGACCATGGATGTCGCATGTCGACGTCGAGCGTCCGGAAAGTGGCCCGAACCGGGCGCCGTCGTCGCTTTCCGGACCATGGATGTCGCATGTCGACGTCGAGCGTCCGGAAAGTGGCCCGAGCGGGGCACGATGGGGGCGTGCAGGAGGAGTCCGACGCGCTCGTCGCCGCCGTGGAGGCGGCGCTGCCCGCCTGGGTGGAGCGCGGGGTCGAGCGCGTGCTGCTGGCCTGGCGGGGCGACGTGCCGCCAGACGTCCGGGCGGCCGCCCAACGCGCGGGGGAACAGGCCGCGACCGACACGGCCAGCCGCCTGCGCGACCTGCTCGCGCGCGACGTCGACGAGCAGTGGACCAACCCGCTCGGGGTGCTGCGAGGGGCGGTCCGCTACCCGACCGAGGTGCTGCGGGCAGCCGGGGTGCCGCCCCTGGTGCGCGACGAGTTCGACGAGCGCCACTTCCCCGACGACGACTACGGCCTCGTGCCCATGACCTTCGCCGACGTCGACCCTGCCCTGCATGAGCCTGGCATCCGGTGGGGCGCGGCGAAGGCGCGGGCGCACCTGGCGCGCCACGGCGGCAAGGGCGACGTGGGCGCCGCTGGGGTCCGACCGGACGAAGGCGGGGCCTGAGGTGCGGGTGGTCGCGCTCGTCGCCGACCTGATGGACCGGTCCCGCCTGGGCGCGGCCGCGAGCCCCAGCACCGAGGTGGTCTTCGTCTCGGCGCCGGACGGGTTGGCGCAGGCCGCAGGCGGGGCCGATCTCGTCGTCGTCGACCTCACCCGCCCCGGCGCGCTCGACGCGCTCGAGGCGCTCGACGGCGCCGGCACGCGGGTCGTGGGCTTCGGACCGCACGTCGAGGGCGACCTGCTCGACGCCGCCCGGCGGGCGGGGTGTGACGAGGTGCTGCCCCGGTCGCGGTTCTTCGCTCGCCTGCCCGAGCTGCTCGGGGGGTGATCGGCCGGCGCGGCCGGGCGACTCGCGCCGTTCGTGGCGTACTGTCCGCCCATGACCGCCGGCCTGCCGCCCCTGATCCCCGTCGAGCACTTCTTCGACAACCCCGAACGGGCCCTCGCCAAGATCTCCCCCGACGGGACGAAGCTGGCCTACCTCGCCCCCGAGGCGAACCGCCTCAACGTCTGGGTGCAGACGATCGGCGAGGACGACGCCGTGTGCGTCACCCACGACCACGAGCGGGGCATCCCCGCCTACTTCTGGTCCCGTGACTCGAAGCGCATCGTCTACGTCCAGGACGAGGGCGGCAACGAGAACTTCCGGGTGTACGTCGCCGAGGTGGACCGGCCCGCCGAGCCGGCACGCGACCTCACCCCGTACGAGGGCGTGCGGGCGGGCATCCTGGACGTGCCCCGGGCGACCCCCGGCCAGCTGCTCGTCACGTTGAACCTCCGCAACCCGCAGCTGTTCGACGTGCACCGCCTCGACCTCGACAGCGGCGAGCTCGAGCTCGTCGCCGAGAACCCGGGGACGGTGTTCGGCTGGGTCGCCGACCGCGACAGCCGGGTGCGGGCCGCCTACGCCCAGACCCCGACGGGCGACTGGGAGGTCCTCGTGCGCGCCGGCGAGGACGAGCCGTTCCGGAGCCTGAAGGTCTACGCCAACGAGGACGGCGGCGAGCCCCAGGCGTTCTCGCCGGACGGGGAGGCCCTGTGGGTGACCTCCGCCGAGGGCTCCGACCTGAAGCGGCTGGTCCGCCTCGACACCGCCACGGGCGAGGAGACCGTCGTGCACGGCGACGCCGAGGCCGACGTGATGAGCCCGGTCGTGAGCGACCGCTCCGGCGAGCTGCTCGCCGTCATCACCCTGCGCCACCGCCTCGAGTGGGCGATCTTCGACGAGGCGTTCGGCCGGGCCCTGGAGGCCGCCCGGGCGCTGCATCCCGGCGACCTGCGGGGCATCAGCATGGACGCCACCGAGACGAAGTGGGTCATCACCTTCGACGACGACCGCGAGCCCGGCGCCACGTTCGCCTTCGATGCCACGACCGGCGAGGGTGAGTTCCTGTTCCGGCCCCGGCCGTGGCTCGACCCCGAGCAGCTCGCGCCGATGCAGCCGGTCGAGATCACGGCGCGCGACGGGCTCACCCTGCCCTCCTACCTGACGCTGCCGCTCGGCGTGGAGCCCCGCGGGCTGCCGATGGTGTTGCTGGTCCACGGCGGCCCGTGGGCGCGCGACGTGTGGGGCTACCACCCCGAGTGCCAGTTCCTCGCCAACCGCGGCTACGCCGTGTTGCAGGTCAACTACCGGGGCTCCACCGGGTTCGGGAAGACGTTCATGCACGCCGCCGAGGGCGAGTTCGCCGGCAAGATGCACGACGACCTGATCGACGCCGTCGAGTGGGCCGTCGAGGAGGGCTACGCCGACCGGAGCCGCATCGGGATCTACGGCGGGTCCTACGGTGGCTACGCCACCCTCGTGGGCATCACGTTCACGCCGGACGTGTTCGCCGCGGCGGTCAGCTACGTGGGGCCGTCGAACCTGGTCACGCTGATCCGGTCGTTCCCGGAGTACTGGCGGCCCGTGCTCGCCGGTACCTGGTTCCGGTTCGTGGGCGATCCCGGCACCGAGGAGGAGCCGAACGAGGAGGTGGTCGAGGACCTGCTCGCCCGCTCGCCCATCAGCCGGGTCGACGCGATCCGCACGCCCCTGCTCGTGTTGCAGGGCGCCAACGACCCGAGGGTCACCAAGCTCGAGAGCGACCAGATCGTCGAGGCGCTGCGCGCCCGTGGCGTCGACGTCGAGTACATCGTGAAAGACGACGAGGGGCACGGCTTCGCCAACCCCGAGAACCGCCTCGACATCTACCGGGCCATGGAGCGCTTCTTCGCCCGCCACCTCGGCGGCCGCACCGCGGAGCCCGAGCCCACCGGGGTGTGACGGTCGTCACGGGCCTCGCTGACGGGGTGGTCAGCCTGCGTCGGGTGTAGCACAATGCCACGCAGGTCCATTCCCCGGGACAGCTCAGGAGGGTTCAGTTCATGACAGACACCCAAGCACGGAGCCTCGAGGAGATCGTGCAGATCAAGCGGAAGGCCTCGGAGTGGTCGTCCCCGAAGGGACTGCGGACCGACATCGTGCCGTGGCGCCTCTGGGAGAAGGCCAAGCAGCTCATGTGGGATCCGGCCGACATCGACTTCTCCCAGGACGCCAAGGACTGGCAGATGCTCGACGAGCAGCAGCGCGTCATGGTCGCGACCCTCGCCCGGGGGTTCATGGTGGGTGAGGAGGGCGTGACCCTCGACATCGTCCCGCTGCTGATCGCCCTCTCCGACGAGAACCGCGTCGAGGAGGTCATGTACCTCACGACGTTCGCGTTCGAGGAGGCCAAGCACGTCGACTTCTTCCGGCGCTGGTTCGACGCCGTCGGCTTCGACCTCGACGAGCTCGACCGGATCATCAGCGAGAACCGGGCGAACGAGGGGCTGCCGCCCATCGACCCGAATCGCACCGAGGGCATGTTCGAGAGCGAGCTGCCCCGGGTCATGCGCCGGGTGCTCACCGACCGCTCGCCGCAGGCGATCCTCGACTGCAGCATCACCTACAACCAGTTCATCGAGGGCTGCCTGGCCATCTCGGGCTACCGCATCTGGGGCAACATCTTCGACCAGTTCGGCGTCATGCCCGGCCTGCGCGAGGGGCTGCGCCTGGTGCGGCGGGACGAGGGCCGGCACATCACCTACGGCACCTACCTGTGCCGCCGGGTGCTCGCCGCCCACCCCGAGCTGCTCGACTGGGGCCGGCAGCGCATGTACGAGCTGCGGGACTACTACTTCAACACGCTCTACAACGAGGACGGCGTGGACCAGGAGGAGGTCGAGCGCCGCCTCCAGGAGGACCCGAACGCCGGGTGGATCCTCGCCTTCCGCGACAACGTGAACTCCCAGGTCGACGCCCGCATCCAGGTCATGGAGAAGGCGGCGACCCTGAGCGAGGAGGAGGCCGAGGC
Source organism: Actinomycetota bacterium (assembly GCA_004366205.1). Classification (GTDB taxonomy): domain Bacteria; phylum Actinomycetota; class Acidimicrobiia; order Acidimicrobiales; family CADCSY01; genus SIRW01. The sequence goes on from SIRW01000100.1 coordinate 25,968, forward strand.
CGACCTCGAAGCCGAGCAGGTCGAGCTCGAGCTCGACACCGTGGCCTGACGGCCGGCCACCGCCAGAACCGCCGAGGAGCCCGGGCCGCGGCCCGGGCTCCTCGCTGTCCGGTCCTGGGCGCTGCCGTAGGGTTCGACCGTGGCTGAGCGGCTGGTGGTCATCGGCGGGGACGCCGGGGGGATGACGGCGGCGTCCCAGGCCCGCCGGCGACGCGGCGACCTCGACATCGTCGCGGTCGAGCGCGGCCGCTGGGTGAGCTACTCGGCCTGCGGCATCCCCTACGTGGTGGGCGGCCAGGTCGACACCCTCGACGACCTCGTCGCCCGCACGCCCGGCGAGCTCCGCGAGCGCTTCCGCATCGACGTTCGGCTGCGACACGAGGCGATGGCGATCGACTTCGACACCCGCGAGGTGGAGGTCCGCGACCACGAGCGGGCGCGCACGTTCCGGCTGGGGTTCGACCACCTCATGCTCGCGACGGGCGCCCGGCCCCGGCGCCCACCCGTGCCCGGCGCTGACGGCGACCACGTGCACGGCGTCCAGACCCTCGACGACGCCGCCCACCTGCTCGCCCACGCCGAGGCGGCGGGGTCCGGCTGTCGGGTCGTGGTCGTCGGCGGGGGCTACGTCGGGCTCGAGATCGCCGAGGCGTTCCTGAACCGGGGCGCCACGGTCACGGTGGTCGACCGGGCCCCCGAGGTGATGCAGGGCCTCGATCCCGACATGGGCGCGCTCGTGAGCGCCGCCATGCGCGACCACGGCGTCGACGTCCGCTGCGGCGTCGAGGTCACGGGTTTCGAGCCCGGCGCCGTGCACACCGTCGACGGCACCCTGCCGGCCGACCTCGTGATCCTGGGGACCGGTGTGGACCCCGAGTCGACGCTCGCCGCCGAAGCCGGGATCGGGCTGGGCGTGCGCGACACGGTGGCCGTGGACCGGCGTCAGCGCACCGACGTGGACGGGGTGTGGGCCGCGGGTGACTGCTGCCAATCGTGGCACCGCGTGTCCCAGCAGCCGGTGCACGTGGCGCTCGGGACGGTCGCCAACCGCCAGGGCCGGGTCGCGGGCATCAACCTCGGCGGCGGGTACGCCACGTTCCCCGGCGTCCTCGCCACCGCCGTCACCCGGCTGTGCGCCACCGAGGTGGCGCGCACCGGCCTGGGCGAGGGCGAGGCCCGGGCGGCCGGCTTCGACGCCGTGGCCGAGACCATCGAGAGCACGACCCGCGCCGGCTACTACCCGGGTGCCCGCCGCCTGCGGGTGAAGCTCGTGGCCGAGCGCGGAACGGGCCGGCTCCTCGGCGGCCAGATCGTCGGCGAGGAGGGAGCCGCCAAGCGGATCGACGTGGTCGCCGCCGCGGTCTGGAACGCGATGACGGCCGCCGAGGTGATCGACCTCGACCTCTCCTACGCCCCGCCCTTCTCGCCGCTCTGGGACCCCGTGGCGGTCGCCGCCCGACGGGTCGCGGCGGCGCTCGACGCGGGCTGAGCCTTTTCACCCGCCCGAAACACGCGGTACACGGCCGGGAAACAGCCTGACGCCAACCTGGCGTCAGGTGGTCACCGACAGGAGGGCCGAGTGGTCAAGCTCATCACCGCCGTCATCAAGCCCCACCGGCTCGAGGAGGTGAAGGCGGCCCTGCGCGCCGAGGGTGTCTCGGGGATGACGGTCGCCGAGGTGCAGGGGTTCGGCCGTCAGGGCGGTCACACCGAGGTGTACCGCGGCAGCGAGTACCGGGTGGACGTCGTGCCCAAGGTGCGCATCGACGTCGTCGTGGACCTGTTCGACGCCGAGCGCGTCGCCGGCGCAATCGTCGCCGCCGCCCGCACCGGCTCGATCGGCGACGGCAAGGTGTGGATCACCGACGTCTCGCGCGTCATCCGCATCCGCACCGGCGAGGTCGACGGGGACGCCCTGTAGTGCCGCCGCGCCCTTCGCTGCCGGCGCCGGACGACCTCGCCGGTCGCCGGGCGGCGCTCGTCGGGTCGTGGGACGGCGACGGCTGGGCGCTCGCCCGGGCGTTGAGCGACCTCACCGACCGGTGGTTCGAGGAGGCCTTCGCCGCGCTGACGGGCGAGGACCCTGCGGCGACGGTGGGCATGGCGCTGCTCGCCGTGGGCGGCTACGGACGGGGCGAGTTGACGCCGGGCAGCGACCTCGACGTGCTGCTCCTCCACGACGGGCGCGCCGACGTGGCCGCGGTCGCCGAGCGGCTCTGGTACCCGGTGTGGGACGCCAACCTGAAGCTCGGCCACGCTGTGCGCACCCCGAAGGAGGCGCTCGCCCTGGCCGCCCGTGACCTCGACACCGCGACGGCGCTGCTCGACGCCCGGTTGGTCGCCGGCGACGCCGCCCGGGCCGCCGACGTGGCGGGGCGGGCCTCGGCCCTGTGGCGCAAGCGGGCCGGTCGGTGGCTCGCCGAGCTCGACCGCCGGGCGGTGGCTCGCCACGCCCGGGCCGGTGACGTGGCGTTCCTGCTCGAACCCGACGTGAAGGAGGGCCGAGGGGGGCTGCGCGACGTCCACGTCCTTCGGTGGGCCGAGCGCGCCGGGGTGGTGCTGCTGCCGGGCGACGGCGAGGCGCTGAATGCGGCCGGGCGGTTCCTCCTCGACGTGCGGGTCGCGCTGCACCGGGCCGCCGGCCGGGCCACCGACCGGCTCCTGCTCGACTGGCAGGACGACGTCGCCGCCCGGCTCGGTCTGCCCGACGCCGACGACCTCATGGCCCGGCTGGCCACCGCGGCCCGCACGGTCGCCTGGACCAGCGACGAGACCTGGCTGCGCGTGCGCGCCGCCCTCGACGGACCAACCGGCCGGCTGTTCTCCCGGGACCGGGTCCTCGACACCGGCATCGTCCTGCGTGACGGCGAGGTGCACGTCACCGCCGCCCATGACGTCGCCGGCGACCCCACCGCCGTCCTGCGCGTCGCGGCCGCTGCCGCCGGACGGGGCCTGCGGATCGCCCGCCCCACGCTCGAGCGGCTGGGGGCCGAGGCCCCCGCGCTCAGCGCGACCTGGCCGGCGCCCGCCCGCGTCGCGCTCGTCGACCTGCTGGCCGCCGGCGAGCGGGCCGTGCCGGTGTGGGAGGCCCTCGACCAGCGGAACCTGGTCGAACGGGTGCTGCCCGAGTGGGCGAGCGTCCGCAGCCGGCCCCAGCGCAACGCCTACCACCGCTACACCGTCGACCGGCACCTGGTCGAGGCCGCGTCCGAGGCCGCCCGCCTCACCGGGCGGGTGGCCCGGCCCGACCTGCTCCTCGTCGCCGCCCTCCTGCACGACATCGGCAAGGGGGAGCCCGGCGACCACACCGACAACGGGGTGCGCACCGTCCCGGCCGTCGCCGCCCGCATGGGGTTCCCACCCGCCGACGTCCGCGTGCTCACCGACCTGGTCCGCCACCACCTGCTGCTCGCCGATGTCGCCAGCCGCCGGGACCTCGACGACGAGGCGACGATCCGCTCGGTGGCCGAGACGGTGGGCTCGCTCCGGACCCTGGAGCTCTTGGGCGCCCTCACCGAGGCCGACTCGAAGGCGACGGGCCCGGCGGCCTGGGGGCCCACGAAAGCCGCCCTGGTGCGGCGCCTGGTGGAGCGCTGCGAGCACGTGCTGCGCGGTGGTGACGCCGCCGAGGTGGTCGGAGACGGCTTCCCGACCCCCGAGCAGCGCGCCCTGTTGGCGGGCGCGGGCCGGTCGGTGTCGGTCACCGGCTCCCGGCTCACGGTCGTGGCGCCCGACCGGCCCGAGCTGTTCGGGCGGATCGCTGGTGTGCTCGCCCTGCACGACGTCGAGGTCGTGGCCGCATGGGCCCACTCCGAGCACGGCCGGGCGCTCGCCGTGTTCGAGGTGGCCGGCGGCGAGCGCGTCCCCGACTGGACCCGGCTGTGCGACCAGGTCGAGCGGGCCCTGGACGGCCGGCTGGCCGTGGACGCCCGCCTGGCCCAGCGCGGCCCCCGGCTCGGCCGCCGTCCGCGCTCGGCCCGCCCGGTCGAGCCCGGTGTGACCATCGACAACGGCCAGTCCGCCACCTCGACGGTGCTCGAGGTGCGGGCGCCCGACGCGCCCGGGGTGCTGTACCGGATCGTGCGGGCTCTCGCCGACCTCGACCTCGACATCCGCCACGCCAAGGTGCAGACCCTCGGCGACGAGGTCGTCGACACGTTCTACGTGCGCGGTCCCGGCGGCGCCCGCGTGACCGATCCCGACCAGGCGCGGGAGCTGGAGCGGGCCGTGCTCCACCATCTCAGTGGGTAGCCTGCCCGTCCGTGGAGGGCCCCACGGTCTCCGACCGCGACCTGTTGCGCTGGAGCGAGACGCTGGCCGGAATCGCCCGCACGGGCCTGGGGTTCACCGACAACCTCTACGAGCGGGAGCGCTTCGAGGAGGTCCTCAAGGTGGCGGCCGACATCCGCGCCGCCGTCGAGGAGAGCGAGGAGGCCCTCCGGGAGGCCGACCACCACATCGACGAGTGGATGAAGCACGTCGGCTCGGGCGTGGCCGGCTACGTGACCCCGAAGGTCGCCGTGGGCGCCGTGGTCGGCAACGACGACGGCGAGATCCTGCTCGTGCAGCGGGCCGACTCGGGGATCTGGCTGTACCCCACAGGCTGGGCCGACGTCGGGTACTCGGCCTCGGAGGTGGCGGTCAAGGAGGTCGAGGAGGAGACCGGGATCCGGTGCGTGCCCGAGCGCCTCATCGCCGTGCTCGACGGCCTCCGGCTCGGCTTCACCCGCGTGCCGTTGTACTCCCTGGTGTTCCACTGCCGCGCCGTCGGCGGCGAGTTGCGCTGCCACCCCCTCGAGTGCCGGGACGCCGGCTGGTTCGCCGAGGACGCCCTGCCCGAACCGGTCGCCGGCGCCCAGCTGTGGAGCCGCCACGCCTTCGCCGCCATCCGGGGCGAGCACGTGGAGGTGCTGTTCGACCCGCCCCGTGACCCCACCTGGCGCGGCGGCACCGACTGAGCGCCGTTCCGTGAGGCTGCCGAGCTGCCGCGCCCTCAGGGGGTGAGCTGGGCGACGAGGCGGTCGACGATCGACACGCCGCCGCGGCTGCGCTCCCACTCGTCCGCGATCACCTGGTGGTCGACGAGCCCGGCGAGGTCGGGCGCGATGCCGAGCGCCGCGGCCGCCGCCGAGGCGAGGGTGGCCGGCTCGACCTCGTCGCCGTGGGCGGGGAACGCCTCGAGCCCGTCCCACAGCCGTTCGGGAGGAACGGGCGGCACCTGCCCCGTGCCGACGGCCAGCGCCACCGTCGGGAAGACCTCGTAGGTGCCGAGCTCGGCCGGGCGCTCGTACCCGGCGACGGGGTGGAGCCGCCACTCGAGGGTGAGGCCGCCGGGCCCGTCGTCGCGCAGCCACACCTGGGAGCCGTTGAGGTAGGCGTCGACGGGCTCGCCGAAGCGGTCGTCGAGGGCGACGATGAGCTCCGGTGTGATGCGCCAGACGCAGGTGGGCACCAGCTGGGGCACGGCCGCACCATAGCGGCGGTCCCCCCGGCGCTCGGGCTGGCACACTGGCCCGATGCTGGTGGGGATCCCGGCCCGTCCGGGTGGCCACGATCCCGTGCGCTGGCGGGCGTGGGCGGTCGCCGCCGTGCTCGCCCTCGGCGCCTGCGGCGACGGCGGGACCGGACCCGCCACGCTCGACCGAGCGCCGGCGCCGACCACGACCACGGTCACCGCGCCCCGCGACGCGGCTACGACCACCACCGCGGGACCGGCCACGACCACCACGACCGCCGAGGGCCTCGTCGTGGCCGAGGCCCAGCCGGCCACGCCGACCTGTCCGGCGGTGCCCGCCCAGGCCCGCCCCGACCCCGACCGGCCCCGCTACCGGCTCGACCTGGTGGTCCGGCCCGACCAGGGGACGGTCGACGGCGCTGTGGCGGTGACGTTCGTGCCCGACCTGCCCGTCGACCGGTTGGTGTTCCGGCTCTGGCCGAACGGACCCCGCACGGCGCGCGCCGGCGCCCGCCTCGACGTCGGTGAGGTGACGGTCGACGGCCGGCCCACCCCCGCCGGCCTGGCCGACCCCACCATCCTCGACGTGCCCCTCCCCGCGCCGGCCGGGCCCGGGGAGGCGGTCGAGGCGACGGTGGCGTTCCGGCTGCGCCTCCCCGGCGCCGTGAACGACCGGCTGTCCCACGACGGCGACGCGATCCGGCTGGGCTCGTTCTTCCCGATCCTGCCGTGGGAGCCGGGCCACGGCTGGGCGCTGGACCCGCCGACGTCGGCCTTCGCCGAGGCGTCCACGGCCCCGGTCGCTGACTTCGACCTGACCGTCGAGGTGCCCGATGGCCTCGACGTTCTGGCGAGCGGCGAGCCCGCCGGTCCCGGCCGCTGGCGGGCCGTGGCCGTGCGCGACGTCGCCCTGTCGATCGGGCGGTTCACGCTCGCCGCGGGCGTCGCCCACGCGCCCGAGCCCGTCCACGTCACCGTCGGCGTCCACGCCGGCATCGGCGAGTCGCCCGACGCCTACCTCGAGCGGACCATCCGGGCGCTCGAGGACTTCGCCCGCCGCTTCGGGCCCTACCCCTACCCGCGCCACACCCTGGCGATCACGCCGGGGCTCTCCGGCGGCATCGAGTACCCGACCCACGTCATGCAGGGGCCCGCCACGATCGGGCGCACCACCAGCCACGAGGTCGGCCACATGTGGTTCTACGGGCTCGTCGGCAACAACCAGGGCCGGGACCCGTGGCTCGACGAGGGGCTGGCCACATGGGCCGAGGCCGGCTTCGAGGGCACCCTCGGCGCCATGCGCAACCGGGCGATCCCGGCCTGGGCTCGGGGCCGCACGGGCGAACCCATGACGTACTGGGAGTCGCGCCAGTCCGGGTACTACCGGGGGGTGTACGTGCAGGGCGCCCAGGCGCTCGCCGCCCTCGGCGACGCCGGCCTGGTCGACTGCGCCCTGCGGCACTACGTGGCCCGCCACGCCTTCGCCATCGCCCGCCCGCCGCAGCTGATCGCCAGCCTCGCCCTGGTGTTCCCCGACGCCCCCGAGCGCCTCGGCGGCTTCGGCATCCGCTGACCGCTCGACCTACGATCCCGGCGACGACAAAGGGGGGGATCCCTTGGCCACCTACGAGCGCCTGAGCGCGCAGGACGCCTCGTTCCTGCACCTCGAGACCGACCGTGCCCCCATGCACGTGGGGTCGGTCGGGATCTTCGAGGGCGCGCCCTTCTTCGACGCCTCGGGCCGGTTCCGGCTCGACGACGCCCGCCGGCTGGTGGCGAGCCGCCTCGACCTCGTCCCCCGATTCCGGCGCCGGCTGATGCAGGTGCCGCTCGACCAGGGCCGGCCCGTGTGGGTCGACGACGAGCACTTCGACCTGTCGTTCCACGTCCGGCTCACCGCCCTGCCCCGCCCCGGCACCGAGGAGCAGCTGAAGACGCTGATGGGCCGCCTGCAGGCCCAGCCGCTCGACCGGCGCCGGCCCCTCTGGGAGCTGTGGTTCGTCGAAGGGCTCGAGGCCGACCGCGTGGCGATCATCCAGAAGACCCACCACGCCCTCGTCGACGGCATCTCGGGCGTCGACGTGGCCATGGTGCTGCTCGACCTCGAGCCGGCCGAGCCCCCGGCGCCCGAGGCCGTGCCCGAGTGGCGGCCCCAGCCGCCGCCGAGCGAGGCCCAGCTCCTCGCCGAGACGCTCGTGGAGCGGGCGACGCAACCCGCCGAGATCGTACGCACCGTGCGCGCCGCGCTCCGCGGTCCCCGCCAGGCGGTGGAGACGGCGCGCGCGACCGGTCGGGCCCTGCGCACCGTCGGCAGCGCCGGCACGTCCCGCCTGCCGTTCAACGCGCCGATCGGGCCCCATCGCCGCTACGAGCTCGCCCGGGCCCCGCTCGCCGAGGCCAAGGCGGCCAAGGACGCCCACGGCGCCACGGTCAACGACGTGGTGCTGGCCGGCGTCGCCGGCGGGTTGCGCCACTACCTCGAGCACCGGGGCGTCGCGGTCGACGACCTGACGGTGCGCACGCTCGTGCCCGTGTCGGTGCGCGACGACAGCGAGCGCATGAAGCTCGGCAACCGCGTGTCGGGGATGGTCGCCGAGCTGCCCGTGGGCGAGGCCGACCCCCGGACGCGGCTGCGGCTCGTGAGCGAGCAGCTCCGCGAGCTGAAGGGGTCGGGCATGGCGGTCGGGGCCGAGCTGCTGACCTCCCTGCTCGAGTTCGCCCCCTCGACGCTGCTCGCCCTCGGGGCCCGGCTCGTCCCGCTGCAGCGCACGGTCAACCTCCTCGTCACCAACGTGCCCGGCCCGCAGGTGCCGCTGTACTGCATGGGCGCCCGGATGCTGGAGGCGTTCCCGTACGTGGGGCTCACCGACAACCTGGGCCTGGTGGTGGCCGTCGTCTCCTACGACGGGCAGCTCGGGTTCGGGTTGACCGGTGACCGCGACCTGGTGCCCGACCTGGCCGTGCTCGCCGAGGGCATCGAGAAGTCCGTGCGCGAGCTGGCGGAGGTGCAGTGATGCCGGAACCCGTTGCCACCGCGGTCGAGATCGCCGAGGCGGTGCGGGCCGGTGAGCGTCGGGCCGTCGAGGTGCTCGACGAGTGCCTCGCCCGCATCGAGGCGGGCAACGCCGCCCTCAACGCCTTCGTGCACCTCGAGCCCGACCTCGCCCGCCGCGCCGCCGAAGCCGTGGACCACGCCGTCGAGCGGGGCGAGGATCCCGGGCCCTTCGCGGGCGTGCCGATCGGCGTGAAGGACCTCGAGCACTGCGAGGGCATGCCGACCTCGCACGGGTCGCTGCTGTTCAAGGGCCGCCCGCCGGTCCAGGCCGACTCGATCCACCTGGCCCGGCTGCGGGCGGCCGGCGCGGTCCCGGTCGGCAAGACGGCCGCACCGGAGTTCGGCACGCTCGGCTTCACCAAGACCAAGGCGTGGGGCGTGACCCGCAACCCGTGGAACGTGGCGCGCACCCCGGGAGGGTCGAGCGGCGGTTCGGCGGCCGCCGTCGCCGCCGGGCTCGTGCCGGCCAGCACGGCGAGCGACGGCGGGGGCTCGACCCGCATCCCCGCCTCGTTCTCGGGCCTGGTCGGGATGAAGCCGTCGCACGGGCGCATCCCCCACGAGCGCCAGATCCCGTCCCAGACCGCCGTCTACGGCCTGCTCACCACCACGGTCGCCGAGGCCGCCCGCCACCTCGACGTCACGGCCGGTCCCCACGACCACGACCGGACGTCGCTGCCGCCCGCCGGCCTCCGCTACGAGGAGGTCATCGAGACGCTCGACGTGGCCGGGCTGCGGGCCGCGTGGTCACCCGACCTCGGGTTCGCCGTGGCCGACCCCGAGGTGCGCGCCCTCGCCCAGTCGGCGGCCGAGGTCCTCATCGACGCCGCCGCGCTCACCCCGGTCGACCTCGACATCCACCTGACCGACCCGGTGCGGCTGTGGATGTCGGCGGGGGCGATGGACCTCTGGATGAGCATCGAGGACGAGATGTGGCCCGCGGGGGCCGATGACCTCACCCTGTTCTCGCGCCGCGCCCTCGAGCAGACCGAGCACTACCCCCTCAGCCGCTTCGCCCGGGTGGCCAAGCGCCGCTGGCGGCTCGAGGAGGAGGTCGCCGCCCTGTTCGAGCAGGTGGACGTGCTGCTCACCCCCACCACGGCCGTGCCCGCCTTCGCCGCCGAAGGCCCGCCCCCCGCAGAGATCGACGGCCGGTCCGTCGACCCCGTGATGGCGGTGCCGTTCACGATGCTCGCCAACCTGTGCTGGAACCCGGCGGTGTCCGTGCCCGCGGGCACGACGGCCGAGGGCCTGCCGGTCGGGGTGCAGGTCGTCGGCCGCCGCCACGCCGACGACGTGGTGCTGCGGCTGGCCCGGGTGCTCGAGCAGGCGCGGCCCTGGCCCCGGCACGCGCCGGCGGGCTGACCGCCGGTCCTCAGCGCTCGCCCGGCTCCTGGTCGCGCAGGAAGCGCTCGACCTCCTCGACCAGCGCCGCTCCCGAGGCGAACCGGTCGTCGCCGGGCTCGGTGCGCGACTCGAGGCCCGTCACGTACTCGCGCATCTCCTCGTCGGCCTCCACCACCTCGGAGACCTGCCGCTCGTAGGCGGCGGCGGCGATCTCGAGCTCGGTGGTCGGCACCGACGTCTCGAGCAGGGCGCCGACCCGCTCGACGAGGGCGAGCGCCGCTTTCGGGGACGGCGCGCCGGGCACGTAGGCGGGCACGGCCGCCCACAGCGACGCCGACGTGAGGCCCGCCTTGGCGCACAGGTCGTGGAGGACGCCGACGATGCCGGTCGGGCCCTCGTAGGTCGACCGGCGGAAGCCCAGCTGGTTGAGCAGCGCGGTGTCGACCGCCGTGCCGATGACCTGGGTCGGCTGGGTGTGCGGGACCTCGGCGAGCAGGGCGCCGAGGGTGAGCACCATGCGGGCGTCCAGGGCCGAGGCGACGCCGATGACCTGCTCGCAGTAGGTGCGCCACCGCAGCTGCGGCTCGACGCCCAGCAGCACGATGACGTCCCCGCCCCCGGGCAGCGTCGCCGCGCTGAGCTCGTTGTGGGGCCACTCGATCACCCGCTCGCCGCCGTCTCCCAGCCTGACGTGGGGTCGGGTGACGGTGAAGTCGTAGTAGTCCTCGGGGTCGATGGTGGCGAAGGGCCGGGCGTCGAGCTGGTCCCGGAGGTAGCCGGCGGCCGTCGTGGCGGCGTCGCCCGCGTCGTTCCACCCTTCGAAGGCGGCGATCAGCACCGGGTCATGGAGCCGGGGTCGCGCCGACCACTGGACGTGCTCCATGCCTTGACGCTACCGGCTCCCGGCGGGGCTGCCACGGAAGGGGCCTGCGGGTGCCCGGCTAGAGTGCAGGTGGACGCCGACCATGACGAGGGGAGTGCCGATGCCCGAGCGCGCCAAGGCCGAGGCCCGGACGGTCGAAGCGCTGATGAGCCACCCCGTGGTCACGGCCCGCCCGTCCGAGACCGTCGCCGAGGCCAGCCAGCGCATGCAGGACCGGCGGGTGGGCTCGGTCGTCGTGGTCGACGACGGCAACCGGGCGATCGGCATCCTCACCGAGCGGGACCTGGTGCGCTTCGCCGCCGCCGGCGCCGACCCCGCCGCCACCAAGGTGTCGGAGTGGATGACCGAGGACCCCTACACGGTCGGTCCGGGCGAGCCCGCCGCCGACGCCTTCCGGCGCTTGGGCGAGCACGGCTACCGGCACATCCCGGTGGTCGACGGCGGCGAGCTCGTCGGCATCGTCTCGATGCGCGACCTCATGAAGATCGCCCAGATCGAGCCCGTCACCCACCCCAGCGAGATCGAGGCACCCCCCGGCCTCGAGGGCGTCATCGTGGCCGACACCACCGTCGGCGACGTGCGCGGCCAGGAGGGCTTCTACCACTACCGGCAGTACAACGCCGTCGAGCTGTGCGACAAGCGCCGGCTCGAAGACGTCTGGTACCTGCTGTTCGAAGGCGAGCTTCCCGACGACGGTCAGCGACGGGAGTTCCTCGACGAGATCCGCCCGCTGCGCGAGGTCCCAGAGAGCGTCAAGCCGCTGCTGCCCGCCATCGCCCGGGCCGGCGAGCACTTCATCCCCCTCGACGCGCTGCGCACCGCCGTGTCGGCCTGCACCTACGCCCTCGACTTCAAGCCCAGCCTCGACATCGGTCACGACGAGCTGCGGCGCAACGCCATGCAGGTGTGCGCCCTCATCCCGACGCTGATCATGAGCCTCTACCGGCTGAGCCGGGGCGAGGACCCCGTCGACCCCCACCCCGACCTGGGCTACGGCGCCAACTACCTGTACATGCTCACCGGTGAGGAGCCCGACCCCGACGTGGCCCGGGCCGTCGAGCAGTACCAGATCTCCACGATCGACCACGGGTTCAACGCCTCCACCTTCACCGCCCGGGTCATCACCTCCACCGGCGCGGACCTCGGCGCCGCCGTCGTCGGCGCCATCGGCGCCCTGTCCGGCCCGCTGCACGGCGGGGCGCCGAGCCGGGCCCTCGACCTGCTCGAGGCCATCGGCACCGAGGAGAACGCCCGTCCCTACCTCGTCGACGCCGTGCAGAAGGGCGAGAAGATCATGGGGTTCGGGCACCGCGTCTACAAGACCGACGACCCCCGCTCGGTGTTCCTGCGGGGCGTGGCCGAGCGCATCGGCGCCCGGCGGGTCGAGTTCGCCAAGAAGGTCGAGCGCACGGTCGTGGACGTGCTGGCCGAGCTGAAGCCCGGCCGCAACCTCTACGCCAACGTCGAGTTCTACGCCGGCGTGGTGATGGAGCACTGCGGGTTGCCGCCCGAGCTGTTCACGCCGACGTTCGCGTCGAGCCGGGTCATCGGCTGGTGCGCCAACATCCTCGAGCAGGCCGCCGACAACCGCATCATCCGCCCCAGCGCCCGCTACGTCGGACCGCCGCCGCCGGTGCCGGTCCCCCCGGAGTGAGCCGCGTCGAGATCTGGTCGGGGCCGGTCAGCGACGAGCTCGTCGAGGCCTTCGACCGGCTGATCCCCCAGCTGTCGCGGTCGAACCCGCCACCGGGCCGCGAGCGCCTCCAGGAGCTCGTGGACGCCCCCGGCACCGACCTGTTCGTGGCGCGCGACGGCGACGGTCGCATCGTCGGCACGGCCACGCTCGCCACCTTCCGGATCCCCACCGGCCAGCGGGCCTGGATCGAAGACGTCGTCGTCGACGAGGCCGCCCGGGGCCGGGGCGTCGGGGCTGCCCTCACCCGAGCGATGCTCGAGCGGGCCCGGGCGCGGGGCTGCGTGACCGTCGACCTGACGTCGCGCCCCTCCCGGGAGGCCGCCAACCGGCTCTACCGGAAGCTGGGCTTCGAGCCGCGCGAGACCAACGTCTACCGGTACGAGCTAGAAGCGAGAGATCCCGGCACGTAGTGCAAGCCTTCTCGGGGCGACATCGGCGACATCCCAACCCGCGCCCCGCGTCGATCGCCATGCGTCCCTGAACGGCACTTTCGGGACGGTCGTGTCAGAAGTAGAGAGTTCTCGGCGAGCGGCGCGGGCGATCGCGTACCCTTGTCAGATGACACAACCCCGATTCGGGTCGGTCAACGTTGTTGTCGCGGATGTCGCTGCTAGGTGGCGTCCCAGGTCTGGTGTAACAGCGGGTGGGGCGCAGGCTCTGGTGGTCATGTTAGGCAGCTGCTGTGACAGCTTCAGCTTCGGTGGTGGGTGTCTCGGTGGTGTCGGGCTGGTGGAGTTGGT